>NZ_JASERH010000142.1:0-402232 GCF_030766975.1 Streptomyces sp. KL116D
GTAGTAGGGGCTACTTGATCGGCTCGGGCTCCGGTGCGTCCTCGGTCTCCGCCTCGCCCGCCGGGTCGACCGGCGTCTTGACGGAGTCGAGCAGCAGCTGGGCGACGTCGACGACCGTGACGGACTCCTTGGCCTTGCCGTCGTTCTTCTTGCCGTTGACGGAGTCGGTCAGCATGACGAGGCAGAAGGGGCAGGCCGTGGAGACGATGTCGGGGTTGAGGCTGAGCGCCTCATCGACGCGCTCGTTGTTGATGCGCTTGCCGATCCGCTCCTCCATCCACATCCGGGCACCACCGGCGCCGCAGCAGAAGCCGCGCTCCTTGTGGCGGTGCATCTCCTCGTTGCGGATGCCGGGGACGCTGGCGATGATCTCGCGCGGCGGGGAGTAGATCTTGTTGTGGCGGCCCAGGTAGCAGGGGTCGTGGTAGGTGATGATGCCCTCGACCGGGGTGACCGGGGTCAGCTTGCCCTCGTCGACGAGGTGCTGGAGCAGCTGCGTGTGGTGGATGACCTCGTAGTCCCCGCCGATCTGCGGGTACTCCTTGCCGATCGTGTTGAGGCAGTGCGGGCAGGTCGCGACGATCTTCTTGGCGGTCCGGGGCTTTTTGGACTCCTCGGTGACCTTGCCGTCCTCGTCGTACTCCTCGCCGAAGGCCATGTTCAGGGACATGACGTTCTCCTGGCCGAGCTGCTGGAACAGCGGCTCGTTGCCCAGGCGGCGGGCGGAGTCACCGGTGCACTTCTCGTCGCCGCCCATGATCGCGAACTTGACGCCCGCGATGTTGAGGAGCTCGGCGAAGGCCTTGGTGGTCTTCTTCGCGCGGTCCTCCAGGGCGCCGGCGCAGCCGACCCAGTAGAGGTATTCGACCTCGGTGAGGTCCTCGATGTCCTTGCCGACGACCGGCACCTCGAAGTCGAGCTCCTTGAGCCACTCCAGGCGCTGCTTCTTCGCCAGGCCCCAGGGGTTGCCCTTCTTCTCCAGGTTCTTGAGCATCGTGCCCGCCTCGGACGGGAACGCGGACTCGATCATCACCTGGTAGCGGCGCATGTCGACGATGTGGTCGATGTGCTCGATGTCGACCGGGCACTGCTCGACGCAGGCGCCGCAGGTGGTGCAGGACCACAGGACGTCCGGGTCGATGACGCCGTTCTCCTCGACCGTGCCGATCAGCGGGCGCTCGGCCTCCGCGAGAGCGGCCGCGGACACGTCCCCCAGCTGCTCCTCGGTCGCCTGCTCCTCGCCCTCCATGTCCTTGCCGCCACCGGCGAGCAGGTAGGGCGCCTTGGCGTGCGCGTGGTCGCGCAGCGACATGATCAGCAGCTTCGGGGAGAGCGGCTTGCCGGTGTTCCAGGCGGGGCACTGCGACTGGCAGCGGCCGCACTCGGTGCAGGTGGAGAAGTCGAGCAGGCCCTTCCAGGAGAACTGCTCGACCTGGGAGACGCCGAAGGTGTCGTCCTCGCCCGGGTCCTCGAAGTCGATCTCCTTGCCGCCCGAGGTCATCGGCAGCAGCGCGCCGAGGGAGACGTCGCCGGCCGCGTTGCGCTTGAACCAGATGTTCGGGAAGGCCAGGAAGCGGTGCCAGGCGACACCCATGTCGGTCTTCAGGGCGACCGTGATCATCCAGATGAACGAGGTCGCGATCTTCAGCCCGGCGAAGAAGTAGGTGAGGTTCTGGAGCGTGGCGACGTCCAGGCCCGACAGCGCGTTCACCACGGGGTACGAGATGAAGAAGGACGCCTCGTAGCTGTCGACGTGGTGCTGGGCGCCTTCGAGGGCGTGCAGCATGAAGATGCACACGCCGACGATGAGGATGACGGCCTCGACGAAGTACGCCTGGCCGAAGTTCGAGCCCGCGAAGCGGGACTTGCGGCCCGGCTTGTTGGGCCTGCTGAGCTGGCGGATCACGATGAGGACGGCGATGCCGAGG
Source organism: Streptomyces sp. KL116D (assembly GCF_030766975.1). Classification (NCBI taxonomy): domain Bacteria; kingdom Bacillati; phylum Actinomycetota; class Actinomycetes; order Kitasatosporales; family Streptomycetaceae; genus Streptomyces; species Streptomyces sp. KL116D. Next base: position 1,929 of record NZ_JASERH010000142.1, read on the forward strand.
ACCGTCATCGTGCCGATGAACTCGACGAAGATGTTGTACGGCGCCCATTCGCCGATGATCGGCAGCAGCCAGTCGGCCTTGAACAGCTGGCCGATGGCGTTGACGATCGTCAGCAGCAGCGAGAAGAAGCCCACCGCCACGAACCAGTGCGCGACGCCGACGATGCCCCACTTGTTCATGCGGGTGTGGCCGAGGAACTCCTTGGCCACGGTGACGGTGCGCTGCACGGGTTCGTCGGTACGCGTCCCGGCGGGGACGTTCTGGCCGAGCCGCATGTGGCGGTAGATCTGCGCGATGGCTCGGACGAACAGAGCCACGCCGACCACGATCAGGGCCAGCGACACAATGATCGCGGCAAGTTGCACAGGAAACCTTCCTTCACTCACGCCCTTGCGCCGCCATGTCGGTCAACGGCCTGGCGGCATAGAGTCAGTCAGTTCTTGACTGCGTTGATCTCTTCGGTCAGGGCCGGGGCGACGTCGAAGAGGTCGCCGTAGTCGACCAGGTCGAAGATCGGGGCTTCGGCGTCCTTGTTGACCGCGACGATGGTCTTCGAGGTCTGCATGCCGGCCCAGTGCTGGATCGCGCCGGAGATGCCGTTGGCGATGTACAACTGCGGCGACACACTCTTGCCATCTTGCCGACCTGGTTGGAGTGCGGGTACCAGCCCGCGTCCACCGCGGCCTGGGAGGCGCCCACGGCCGCCCCCCAGGGAGTCGGCGAGGGCCTCGATGAGTCCGAAGTTCTCCGCGCCGTTCACACCACGGCCGCCGGAGAGCACGATCGCGGCCTCGGTCAGCTCCAGACGACCCGTCGACTCACGCGGCGTGCGTGCGGTGACTTTCGCGCCATCCGTCGACGCCATGCCGGAGAGAATCAGGTCGGAGCCGGCCTTCTCGATCGCCTTCGCCAACACCAGCGACGTACCGATCGCGTCCGTGCCGTGCAGATCGTCGTCCTCGACATGGATCGCCTTGTCCGCACCCATCGACAGCGCCTTGCGCAACGCGTCCTTCGCGTCCTCCGGACCCACCGTCAACACGGTGATCTCCACGTCATCGTCGGAGTTCTCCGAGATCTGCAAAGCCTGCTCGACCGCGTACTCGTCCAGCTCCGACAGCAGCCCGTCCACATCATCACGGTCAATGGTCAGGTCATCGGCGAAACCCCGATCGCCCGTGGCGTCCGACACGTACTTCACGGTGACAACGATCCTGAAACCCACATCTGCCCCTTGCAGTGTTCAATACGCCCTCAGCCGAGCCGAGTTGGTACTGGCACCGTTCCAACCACCCGATCAGCTACGGTACTGAGTACCACATTGTGCAGACTGAGTTTCATAGACTGGCCATGCGATCGGTCACACGCCCAGCCGCCGGCGCATCGTAGGCAGCGACGGTCGACAACGAATGCGGGGCCATGCCAGATGCCCGCCCGGCACGGGCCGGGATGCATCGAGACCACCTCTTACTGCCCTGCATCCCCCTCGACAAGACGCCGCAGCGAAGGCAGCAGGGCATCGATATCCCGCCCGGTCCGGAACGCGACGACGGTCGTACCACCGGTCTCCGGCGCGGAGCCCGGTGCAGGGAAGAGGGCAAGCACCTCGCCCATCGCCTCACCCACCTCGGCGATCGGATCGGAGGACTCACCTCTGAGCCACCGGCGCAGCACATGATTGTGGGCGGCCACCACTGCCGCGGCCATGAGTTCGGCCTTGAGCGACACCGACTTGACTGAGCCGGCCGAGCCACCCATCCAGTCCGCGATGAACTCCCTGAACAGGCGCTGGTACGGGGCCACACTGGCGATCTCCCGGTCGCGGAGAACCGCCACCTTGCTCGTTAGCCGGTACCGCCTCCTCGCGAGGTCCCCCTCCTCCAGGTAGTGAAGCAGCACGAGCCGCACCGCATCCGAGACCGCAACCAGAGCGGTGCTGTTGCTCGACGTCTTCAGCCTGTCCCCGATCAGCTCCCGAAGGCGGTCATGGTCGGGGAAGATGACGTCTTCCTTGGAGCGGTAGTGCCGGAAGAATGTCGTGCGCCCGACCCCTGCCCGCTCGGCGATCTCGTCGACGGTGGTCTGCTCGTATCCGCGTTCGTCGAAGAGGGCGAAGGCGGCGTCGGCGAGTCGGGCCCGCACGGATGGCTTGCTCATGAGGGCCCATCCTCCCCTGCCCCACTCCCCGGAGGCCACTTGCTCTCCTCGGTGGAGCTCAGTACCGTAATTGCGAGATTCAGTACCGAAGGTGATTTGCGTGGATCCCGTGGCACGCAGCGAATCCGGCCTGCCCGTCCAGCCGGTCTACGACCGCTGGTCCCTCAAAGACTTCGATCCGGACACCAAGCTCGGCAACCCGGAAGAGTTCCCGTTCACCCGCGGCGTGTATCCATCGATGTACACAGGCCGTCCTTGGACCATGCGGCAGTACGCCGGGGGGGGTACGGCAAAGGAGTCCAACGAGCGCTATCACGAACTGGTCGGTGCGGGTTCGGGCGGTTTGAGCGTGGCCTTCGACCTGCCGACACAGATGGGGTACGACTCCGACGAGGCCATCGCCCGTGGCGAGGTGGGAAAAGTCGGTGTGACGATCGACTCCATCGACGACATGTGCACCCTGTTCCAGGGCCTGCCGCTGGCCAAGGTGTCCACGTCGATGACGATCAACTCGCCGACCTCAACACTTCTCCTGCTGTATCAGCTGGTAGCGGCCGAACAGGGCGTCTCCGGTGACCAGTTGACCGGTACGATCCAGAACGACGCACTCAAGGAGTACATCGCCCGCGGCACCTACATCTTCCCGCCCCAGTAGTCCCTGCGCCTGATCAGCAACATTTTCGCCTACTGCCACAAGAAACTGCCGCGCTGGAACACCATCTCCATCTCCGGCTACCACATGGCCGGGGCCACGCCGGCGCAGGAGATCGCGTTCACCCTGGCCAACGCCAAGGAATACGTACGCGCCGCCATCAGCGCGGGGCTGGACGTCGACGACTTCGCGCCACGCCTGTCGTTCTTCTTCGTCGCCCGGACCACGATGCTGGAGGAAGTCGCTAAGTTCCGTGCAGCCCGCCGCATCTGGGCGCGCATCATGCACGACGAGTTCGGCGCCAAGAACCCCAAGTCGCAGATGCTGCGCTTCCACACCCAGACCGCCGGCGTGCAGCTCACGGCTCAGCAACCCGAGGTCAACCTGGTTCGGGTCGCCCTGCAGGGCCTGGGCGCGGTTTTAGGCGGGACCCAATCCCTGCACACCAACTCCTATGACGAGGCCATCGCCCTGCCCACGCAGAAGGCGGCTCGTCTCGCGCTGCGCACCCAGCAGGTCATCGCCTACGAGACGTGACATCTCGAGTCCGAGCACGAGTCCGACGTGGTCCAGGCCGATCTCGGTGACCAGCCGCTGAAACCCGGTGCGGGCCAGCGCCGTTGTCGCGGACATCCCGAGGTCGTCGTCGATGACCAGGACCCGGTCCGCCTCCCAGCCCAGCGCGACGGCCCGGTGCTTCAGCGCGTACTGCAGCCGCGTCGGCTCCTGGTGATTCAGGAGCTGCTGTCGTGTGGGCTGGCGGACACAGACGGCCGCCAGGCGCTGCCAAAGCCGGTCGCCCACCTTGCCGTTCGCCCGCTCCCAGGGCAGTGCCGCGGTCACGGCCGGGCCGGCTCACTCGCGGCCGCGGTCATCACACGACCGGCCAGTCTCGTCAACTGCCGGACCACTACCTGCCGGTTCGTCTCCGGCAGGCTCGCCCACACCCGATCGTCCGGCGACGTCCGAACTCTCCTCTGGGGCCAGCGTCACGTTCCTCGCGCATGAGGACACGTCCCCCTCACGGGCCTGAAGCCGCTCGGCCACCGTGGCCAGCCGCCGCAGCCCCTCACGGCCGACTATCGGCCCCCGCCCGCTCCCCTGACCATCCATAGGTGCAGTGTGCTTGGGCGATGGAACGGTCGCTCGCCTGGCTGCTCCGCTCCCGCCGGCTGGCCCGGGACTACGAACGGCGCCCGGATTCCAGCGAGACGATGATCCTGTGGTCGATGACCCGGCTCATGACCCGCCGTCTCGCAGTCCCGGCGCGAGGGTGAACCGACCCGAGGGCTCCCTCACCAGCCAGCCCCGGTTCACCAGCCGCCTGGCCCGGCAGCGAATGCCTTCCACCCTCGTCCTCGCGGTCACCTCCACCCCCAGCTCCTTACAGGTCAACGGCCCGGACGCACCACCCAGAACCGCCGTGAGCCGCTGATACTCCGGCGACAGCACCGACACCGACAACCCGCGCCGCCACGACGGAACCACCGACCGGGGCACCGCCTCCCGCAAGGACGGGACCACACCCGCTGCCTCCTCCGGTGCCGCCTCTTCCATCTTCACGACGTCCGGGCCGGCGAGGACCTCGGCCACGGTCTCTCGCGCGACAACGAATCGCTCCCAGTCGAGCTCGGCCTCCCGCAACTCGGCGAGCACCAGGTCCGCCTGGCCCCGCAGGACCTCCACCCGCTGGGCAGCAACCCGTTCACGTTCCTCCAACAGCCCGACCACCGACGACATCCCGTACCTCCACGACCGCCCCGACACGACACGACGAGTCCTGCCTGCCACGGAAGCCACGACACTATGCCTGACCAGCACTTATGGGTCGCTCAAGTACGGAAAGACGACACCTTCTTAGCTTGATCTTTAACCTCGAGTGTCACCCGACCTGCTGATCTGCGGTTCTTCCCGGGACAGTCGAGACGGCCGTTCTCCACGCTTCGAGATGTCGAGTAACGAAGTGCGAGAGAACGGCCGCTGCGTATGAGTGTCTCTGTCTCTGGGCCTGCCGGCGATGCGTTGGAGGTCTTGTCCCGCTTTCGGGTCGAGTTCTACGACTGTCTGTACGCCCGCGCCGATGTCCTCTTCGAGCTCACCGACGCGGTCCTGTGCAAGGACGGCCCCGTCCAGACCTTGGTCGACCTCAGTCTGGAGGCCGAGCACCGGCGCGGGCACGGCGCTCTCTACCAGGCGCTGAACACCGGCTGGGCCGAACCGGCCCGGCTGCGCTGCCTGTTGGCCACGCTGCCCGTTCCCCGTGCGGTCGACGGACGGATCGTGCTGGCCGTGGACATCTCGACCTGGCTGCGGCCGGACGCCGAGACCAGTCCCGACCGGCTCTTCTGCCACGTCTACGGGCGTGGCCGCAGCAAGGACCAGTTCATTCCCGGCTGGCCCTACTCCTTCGTCGCCGTGCTGGAGTCCGGCCGCACCTCCTGGTGCCGCCTGATGGACGCCGTCCGGCTGGGGCCGGCCGACGACGCCGCGGCCGTCACTGCCATCCAACTCCACGATGTTGTCACACAGTTGATTGCCGCAGGCCACTGGAGCGACGGCGCCCCCGATCTGCTGTTCGTCGCCGACGCCGGCTACGACCTGGCCCGCCTGGCCCATCTGCTCGCCGACCTGCCCGTGGAGATCTGCGGCCGGCTGCGCTCGGACCGCGTGATGGCCCGCGATCCGGCGCCGCACAACGCCCGGCCACGCTCGGGCCGCCCACGCATGCACGGCGCCCCGTTCGCCCTGGCCAGGCCCGACACCTGGGGCGAACCGCAGACCGAGACCCGAACCGACACCACCCGCTACGGCATCGCCATCGCCCGGGCATGGGACCGGCTCCACCCCCGCCTCACCCGCCGCTCGGCCTGGATCACCGACCAGAACGCCGAACTCCCCATCCTGCACGGCCTGGTGATCCGCCTGAGCGTCGAGCGCCTGCCCGGCGGCCGGAATCCCGACCCGGTATGGCTGTGGTCCTCACACCCCGGAGCCCACCCCGCCCACATCGACCAGCTGTGGCGGGCCTACCTGCGCAGATTCGACCTGGAACACACCTTCCGTCTACTGAAGCAGACACTGGGCTGGACCGTGCCCAAGCTCCGGGACCCCGCCAGCGCAGACCTGTGGACGGCACTGATCATCGCCGCACACACCCAGCTGTGGCTCGCCCGGCCGGCCGCCGAAGACCTGCGCCGCCCCTGGGAACGACCTCTACCCGCCCGCAAGTTGACACCCGCCCGGGTACGGCGAGGGATTCGCAACATCCGCGCGAAGACGGCCCGCCCCGCCGCTGCACCAAAACCCTCCCGTCCCGGCCCGGGACGCCCCAGCGGCTCGAGGAACCGAACGAGGGCATCCCGTCACACACCGGGAAAGACCGCCAAACGCGCCGAGACACTCGACCAGCACTACGGCCGCACAGGTTAAAGATCAAGCTTAGTGCGCGGTGGCCGGCCGCGCCCGCTATCCCGTGACCAGTCGAAGCTCAGGCCGCACTGGCGGCCCCTGTTCGCCGCCACCTTGGACTGCGGCGGGCACCAGGCCGAAGACGTACTCGTTGAGTTCTTCAGGAAAGATGGTCAGCTCGGCAGCCACATCGGCAGGAGACATCTTCAGCGGGCCCCTGAGCGCTTCGAAGACCTTCGAAAGCAGCTGGCTGCTCTCGCGGCTCAATGCCGAGTCAGGTTCGCTGCGGCGATACCCGCGTCGGGCCAGTTCCTTGGCGGCCTGGTTGTAGCGCCATTCACTAAGCAGCCCCAGCTTCCTCAAGCGGTAGGCCAGCGCCATGGCCGACACGCCCCAACGTCGCTTTGCGCTCAGGATTCGTTCCACCGACGCTCCGTGCAGTTGCTGGGCGAGAATGCCGGCTCGGGGCATGAGAAAGGCCGAGGCGAAGTCGTTCGCCTCGCCCTCGGAGTTCCGGCCGTGAGGGATGCGGTGTTCGCAGTGCATGATCAGATGCCCCAGCTCATGCGCGGCATCGAAGCGTCCTCGCTCCCCCGTCTTGCGGGTGTTCAAAAAGACATACGGCGTCCCCGACTCGATGGTCGAGAACGCGTCGATGTCCAGGCAGTCCGAGGGTAGGGAGAACACGCGCACACCGTTGGCCTCAAGCAAGTGCACGGTGTTCGGCAGCGGTTCTTCCCCGACCCCCCAAAACGCCCGAACCCGTTCTGCTGCCTCCTCCGGGTTGAGGTGGGGGCAGGTGGGCAGGTTGGGGCGTGGCAGCTTGAACAGCCCTTCCAGCCATGCATTTAGTGACATGGCAGCAGTCCCTGAGGTCAGGGCGCTATCCCGCTCCATTGCTGTCATCTTCGAAGGCGCCCTGAAGCTGACGGCATCGAGCTGCAGTTCTGCAGGGCGGGGCGCTTCGAAGAAGGCCAGCGGGTAGTGCAGCGCCGCCGCCAACGAGGACAGCGTCTCCTTCGACGGAACCTTGCGATGATTCTCGAAGGCCGTGATGCTCTGCGCCGAAAACCCTGATCGTCGGGCCAGTTCCGCGAGGGTCATGCGTCGACGCTTGCGCGCCAGAACCAGCCGCTCCGGGGTGAACACGTTCCTCAACTCCCACGTTCGGACTACCTATAGCTCGGTCATCCCCCCAACAACTCCACGACGACGTCCGGGCCGTCTCCGTCACCTGGATCGTCTAGGAGGGCGATGTCGGCCCCCGGGTCACCGAGGTCCGGAAGATCGAGCGGAATGCGCTCCTGCCACTCGTCGACGAACTTGCCGTTCATCTTGATCGGCAGGGACAACTCGGCAGTGATCTTGCCCTTGTCCCACTTGTACAGCAGGCACCACATCGGGATGTCGTCGAGCTCCCGGCCGTAGAGCACCTGGTCGTGGCTCATGAAGGCGAACTGCCCGTTGCGCTCGACGAGTCGAGCCATCTCCGGGCCCTTGGGGTTCTTCGAGCGCACCTTCGCGTTGAGGTCGCCCACCCCGCCAAACGCGCTGATCGCCGTGACGGCATGGCTCATGCTGGGGTGGATCATCCGCAGGATGCTGGAACGAGAGGTGCGCGCCCACCCCTCCGGATCGAGCGCTTCGGCCACGTACCGGTTGCACCGACTCCAGAACATGAACCCGCGCATCGCCGGCGCGTCGAAGTCCGTGCAGGTGCGCACATCCGCAGCCGAAAGGTCGAGTGCGTCACGGAACATGTCCACCGTGAGGTCGAGCTGCGCTAATCGCCGTCGACACTGCTCAGGGTTCAGCTGGTGCACGATCCCTCCCACCACAACCGTACGTTTCAAAAACCGTACCTCATATGAGGTGAGATTTTTGAAACTCAACAAGTTTCGCAAGGGCGCGTAGGCGGGCGTCAGTCATCCGGACGGTGGAAGGCGCCATTCTGGCCAGGGGTACGTGCCTCCAGGCGCTTCGTCAGGGCAGAGGCTCCCCTGGCTACCTGTCGCTGACAGGCCCATCGTCGTAGTCGGTGGTCCCCGCGTCCAAGAGGGGCGGCTGCGCAGTCCCGGCCGCCTTCGAAAGCCACCGCAGCGCGTGATACCCGGTCAGCACGATCAATGTCCCGAGCGCGATGCCGGAGAGCTCGAAGTTGTCGGTGAACTTCAGCGAGACGCCCCCGATGCCGACGATGACGCCGGCCGCCGCCGGGACGAGGTTGAGGGGCTGCGCGAAGTCGACTTGGTTGCGGATCCAGATCTGCGCACCCAGCAGGCCGATCATGCCGTAGAGGATGACCGTGATCCCTCCGAGCACGCCGCCCGGGATCGCGGCCACCAGTGCGCCGAACTTCGGGCACAGGCCGAAGAGCAGGGCGAAGCCGGCCGCCGCCGTGTACGCGGCCGTGGAGTACACGCGGGTCGCGGCCATCACGCCGATGTTCTCCGCGTACGTGGTGGTGGCAGGACCGCCCGCCGCGGTCGACAGCACGGTCGCCGCGCCGTCCGCCATGATCGCCTTGCCCATCTGGTCGTCCAACGGGTCGCCCGTCATCTCACCCACGGCCTTGACGTGACCGGCGTTCTCCGCGACCAACGCCACCAGGACCGGCAGCGCGACCAGGATCGCCGAGGCGGAGAAGTTGGGGGCGTGCAGGGTCGGGAAACCGATCCAGTCGGCGGAGGTGACAGCGGAGAAGTCGATCCGCCAATGGTCGGTGACCTTCCCCGCCCCGTTGGCCGAGTGGATCTTCCCCGCCGTACGGTCCAGCACCCACGACAGCACGTAGCCGAACAGCAGTCCCAGGAAGATCGCGATACGCGACCAGAAGCCCCGCAGCACCACCAGCGCGAGCCCGGTGAACAGCATTACCGCCAAGGCCGTCCACTGGTCCTGCGGCCAGTAAGTGGAGGCTGTCACCGGCGCCAGGTTGAAGCCGATCAGCATCACCACCGCCCCGGTCACCGCGGGCGGCAGCACCGCGTGAATCACCCGGGCACCCAGGATGTGGATGGCCAGACCGCAGCCGACCAGGCACAGGCCGACCACCAGAAGCGCGCCCGTCAGCGTCCCCGCGTCACCACCTTGCGAGGAGATGACCGCGGACACTCCCACGAACGACAGTGACGATCCCAGGTACGACGGGATGCGTCCCTTCGTCACCACCAGGAACAGGATCGTCGCCACACCCGAAGCCATCAGGGCCAGGCTCGGGTCCAGGCCCATCAAGACCGGAGCCACAAAACAGGCGCCGATCATCGACACCACATGCTGTGCGCCGAGACCGATCGTGCGCGGCCAGCTCAGCCGCTCAGACGGCTTGACCACCTCCCCCGGCCGCAGGTCCTTGCCGTCTCCATGCAGGGTCCACCCGAATCTCGCCACAACCACACCTCACTACTCCGCTACGCCCCGCGCACCGCAGAGCCGACGTGATCCTTAGTCGACCACCCTTGCAATGGCAAACCGAGTCGACCGGGGTATTCGGGTGGCCGCCGCCCTCAACCGGCTCCGCCAGGGCCGACGGACAGGCCCAGACCCAGCCATGTACGCTCGGAGCAACATTCGTCGCCCCGGTGCTGATGGGCCTCGACCCGAACCTCGCGATCATGATGTCCGGTGTCGCCACGGTCATCTTCCTGCTCGCCACCAAGGGCCGGGTGCCCAGCTATCTGGGCTGTTCGCTCTCCTTCGTGGGCGTCGCGGCGGTGATCCGGGCGTCGGGCGGGACCAGCGCCACGGTCACCGGTGCCGTGTTCGTGGTCGGTGTGGTGCTGTTCCTGGTCGGTCTCGCGGTGCAGAAGTTCGGGGCGCGGATCATCCACGCGGCGATGCCGCCGATCGTCACCGGTGCCGTGGTCATGCTGATCGGCTTCAACCTGGCTCCGGTCACGGCCTCCACGTACTGGCCGGCCGACCAGTGGACGGCGCTGCTCGTCATGCTGTTCACCGGTTTGGCCGTGGTCTGCCTGCGCGGTTTCTGGTCGCGGATCGCGATCTTCCTCGGTCTGCTCTTCGGTTATGGCATCTCCTGGGTCCTCGACCGGGTCTTCGGCAAGATCCACTCGGTGAGCGGCGGCACGGAGGCCGTCGACCACTGGCGGCTCGACCTGTCCGCGGTCGGCAAGGCGGACTGGATCGGCCTGCCGTCCTTCCACGCCCCGTCGTTCGAGTGGTCCGCGATCCTCGTGGCGCTGCCCGTCGTGATCGCCCTGATCGCCGAGAACGCCGGACACGTCAAGGCCGTCGGCGAGATGACCGGCGACAACCTCGACGGCAAGCTCGGCACCGCGATCTCCGCGGACGGCGCCGCGTCGATGCTCTCCACCGCGGTGGGCGGTCCGCCCAACACCACGTACTCCGAGAACATCGGCGTCATGGCGGCCACCCGCGTCTACTCGACGGCGGCGTACTGGGCCGCGGCCGGATTCGCGCTGCTCTTCGGTCTGTGCCCCAAGTTCGGCGCGATCGTGGCCGCGATCCCCGGCGGCGTGCTCGGCGGCATCACCGTCATCCTCTACGGCATGATCGGCCTGCTCGGCGCCCAGATCTGGATCAACGCCAAGGTGGATCTGCGCAACCCGCTGAACCTGGTGCCGGCCGCCGCGGGCATCATCATCGGCGTCGGCAACGTGTCCCTGAAGTTCACCGACAACTTCTCGCTCAGCGGCATCGCGCTCGGCACCATCGTCGTCATCACCGGCTACCACGTGCTGCGCGCGCTGGCCCCCGCCCACCTCAAGTCGCAGGAACCGCTGCTGGACTCGGGCACGTCGTCGTACGACGACAAGGGCGCGGCGGCCGCGAAGGATCAGTCGGCCAGCTCGTAGGCGTAGTCGGGCGTGAACGTCCCCGGCTCGCCCTTGCAGCCGTCGGACTCGCCCGGCAGCTTGACCCACAGGTAGGCGTCGATCCCGGACTCACCGGTCCGCAGGGTCGGCGCCTGCCCCAGTTTCCGGCCGTCGGGATCGCACCACTCGCCGCCCGCCGGGGCCCCGTTCCCGTTGCGGCTGGTGTCGATGACGGCGCCCAGACCGCTCGGCCCGCCCAGCGCGGCGAGCACCCGGCGCGCGTAGGCGGCCTCGTCCGCGGTGCGGTTGAAGTTCGAGACGTTGGTGAAGATCCCGTCGGACGAGGCGGCCGACGCGGCGCCCGCCGCCCGCAGCCGCGCGGCCTGCGTGCCGGCCGGGTTCCAGTCGGAGTGGCCCGCGTCGTAGTAGACCCGGGCCCGCGGGTTCGCCGCCTTCATGACCCGGCCGGCCCGGGCCAGCGCCGCGTACCGGTCGGCCCGCTGCCCCGCGTCGAGGCACTCCGTCTGGGACAGCGCGTCCGGCTCCAGGACCACGATGACCTCGCGGGAGCCGAGCCCGGCCGCGAACCGGTCGATCCAGTCGTCGTACGCGCCGACGTCCGGCGCCCCGCCGTCGGAGGCCCCGCCGCAGTCCCGCTGGGGGATCGCGTACGGCACCACCACCGGCACCTGTCCCGCGGCCGCCGCGCCCGACGTCACCGCGCGCACCCGGGAGGTGATCGTGGCCGGGGTGAAGTCGGCGAACCAGACGGCGGCCGGCCGGTCCGCGATCCGGGACTCGATGAGGGGGCGGCGCGGGTCGGAGCGGTTGGCCCGCACCCAGTCGAGGACCTGCGAGTCGCCGTGCCGGTACAGGCCGGTGGCGGGCGGCGGCGCGGGGGCCCTGGTCGCCCTGCGGGGCCGGGCGGACGGCGACGCCTTCGGTTTCGGCTTCTTCGAACTCCGCGACGGGGAGGGCGAGTTGCTGGTGGGCGGTGGGTTCGTCACCGCGGGCATCGGCAGCAGGCTCGGCGACGCGCTCACGGTGGGGCGCGCCTCGTCGCCGCCGTCCGGGCCACTGTCGAGCGCGGACACCAGGCCCGCGACCGTCCCGACGGTCGCCACGACCGAGGCCGCCGCGACCATCGCGCCCCGTGCCGCCGCCCGCCGTCGGGCGGCGCGCCGCTCGGCGAGCCGCCGCGCACGTAACCCTGACACCGTGCACTCCCCCCTCGATCCGGCTCGATCCGGCCCGCCGTTCCCTCGTTCTGGGGAAGCCCCCGGCCAGCCGACACCCGCGTAAGGCTACGGCTGGGACGCTGCCTGCATGGCGCAGTTGGAACGGATCACAGGGGCCCGGATCCCGGCCCAAGGGGTCGACTCGGTGCTCGCGAGGATGCGCGCGCTCGGCGCGGATCTGCCGCCGGGCGACGGGATCGCCGTCTTCAACCGGGTCTACCTCTCGGTCACGGAGGCGATCGACCGGGCCATCGACACGGGTGCGGCGGGCGGCTTTCCCGACCGGGCCGCGGCGATCACGCTGGACGTCCGCTTCGCCGAGCGCTATCTCACGGCCGTCGACGCGGCGGTGTGCGGGGTGCGCGCGCCCGCCTGCTGGCGGCCGCTGTTCCAGTTCCGGCGCCATCCCGGGGTACGCCCGCTGCAGTTCGCGCTCGCGGGCATCAACGCGCACATCGGCCACGATCTGGCGCTCGCCGTGGTGGACACCTGTCGTACGCTCGACTGCGAACCCGGATGCCTGGAGGACGAGTTCGAGCGCGTGGGCGATCTCCTCGTCTCGCTGGAGGAGCGCATCCGCGAAGAGCTGATGCCGGGTCCCGACCTCCTCCAGGTCGCCGATCCGCTCACCCATCTGCTCGGCTCGTGGAGTCTGGAGCGGGCCAGGGACGGCGCGTGGGCGGCGGCCCGGGCCCTGTACGCCCTGCGGGAACTGCCGTCCGTGGCGGCCGAGTTCACCCATCGCCTCGACACCACGGTGGGCCTGGTGGGACGGATGCTGCTCACGCCACTCCCCGACTGAATCCGGCCGTCCCTGACGTCCCTCCCGGAACTCCCCCGAGATGTCTGTACGTTGAAGCGTTCGAGCCCGGCCGCGCCCGCGACGACGGACGACGACACGGCTGACGCACGCATCACGAAGGAGCCCGGCATGACGACCCGACTCGGCCTCAGCCTCCCGCAGATGAAGCACTACGACATCGGCCGTGACGTCGCCGAGGTGGCGCGCACGGCGGAGGACATCGGGTACGAGAGCCTGTGGGTGTTCGAGCGGATCCTGTTCCCCGAGCCCGCCACCCAGGGTCTTTACGGCATCCCGGGCCTGCCCTGGCCCGACCAGTACCGCTCGGTGGCCGACCCGCTGATCACGCTCGCCCTGGCGGCGTCGGCGACGTCCCGGGCCAGGCTCGGCACCAGCGTCCTGGTGGCACCGCTGCACATCCCCTTCCAACTCGCCCGTTCCCTGGCCTCGTTGGACGCGGCGAGCGGCGGCCGGGTCGTCGCCGGGCTCGGTACGGGCTGGTCGCACGACGAGTACGCGGCGGCGGCGGTGGCACCGTTCGAGCAGCGCGGCAAGGTCCTGGACGAGCTGATCGACGTGTGCCACGCGGTGTGGGGGCCCGACCCGGTCGCGTACGAGGGCGAGCTGACGACCGTCGCCCCGTCCGAGGTCGGCCCCAAGCCGGCCCGCCCGATCCCGATCCTGCTGCCGGCGAACGCACCGAAGGCGCTGCACCGCCTGGTGGACCGGGCGGACGGCTGGATGCCCGTCGCGATGGGCGCCGAGCAGCTCAAGCAGCAGTGGGCGGACCTCCAGGCCGTGGCGGAGCAGCGGGGTCGCACGGCTCCGCTGCAGACCGTGCTGCGGGTGAACACGACGTACACGCGCGAGGCGTACACGGGCGACGACCGCCGCCCGTTCCAGGGCAGCGTGGACCAGATCGTCCAAGACCTGGTCGCGCACGACGAGGTCGGGCTCGACGAGATCCTGATCGACGTGCAGGGCCGGGTCCGCGACGCCCAGGAGCTCCAGGACGTCGCGGCGGAGGTCTACGAGAAGGCGCGGGCCGCCGGAGTGTGAGCCCGGCCCGGCCGGTCAGTCCTCCGGGAGTTCGACCGGGGCGATCGACTCGTACAGGTCGCCCGGGCCCGGGTTGGTCGCGTCGGTCGTCCCGCCGAGGTGGTGCATGACGCCCCACACCGCGTTCAGCGCCGTCTGCACCGCGCCCTCGGCCCAGCCGGCCGTCCACGAGATGTCGTCGCCGGCGAGGAAGATGCCCCGCCGGTCCTCGGGCAGGCCGTCCTGCATGAAGTGCGTGAACAGGCGCCGCTGGTAGCGGTAGTGCCCGGGCAGGTTCGCCTTGAACGCGCCCATGAAGTACGGCTCGTTCTCCCAGGACACGGTCACCGGGTTGCCGATGATGTGCTTGCGGATGTCGACCTTGGGATAGATCTCGCCGAGCGACTTCAGCATCACTTCGAGGCGCTCGTTCGCGGACAGCGGCAGCCACTTCAGGCTGTCGTCGCACCACGTGTAGGAGAGGCAGATGACGGCGGGCCTGTCCGGCCCGTCGTCGAGGAGGTAGGTGCCGCGGGTCATCCGGTCGGTGAGCGTCATCGACATGACGTCGCGCCCGGTGGTCTCGTCCTTGTCGAGCCAGAACGGCCGGTCGACCGGCACGAACAGCTTGCTGGACTCCATGTAGTGGGTGCGCTCGATCGCCGTCCAGTGGTCGATCGGGAACAGCTCGTCGTCGCACGCCACCTTCGACAGCAGCATCCACGACTGCGCGGTGAAGATCGCCGCCTTGTACGTGCGGATGTCGCCGTCGGCGTCCGTCACGGTGATGTGGTTCCCGGCGGTCCGGGCGAGCCGGGTCACGGCGGGCCGCGGCCTGCCGTCGGCGTGCAGCGTGGCGAGGGAGGTCCCGTACGCCCAGTTCACGATCTTCTCGGGCGTCCGCTCCCACAGCCGCAGCGGCAGCTGCTGCGAGCCGCCGACGATGCCGCGGTGGTGGTCGTCGGCCTCGGTGTAGACGACGCGCAGGATCTCCAGGATGGAGTTCGGGAAGTCGGTGTCCCAGCCGCCCGTGCCGAAGCCGACCTGCCCGAAGATCTCGCGGTGGCGGAACGACTTGAACGCCTCGGACTCGCAGAGGAACCCGTAGAACGTCTGGTTGTCGAGCTTCTCGACGAGCTTCGCCCAGATCTCCCGGATCCGCGGCACGTCGCGCTCGCGCATCGCCTGGTTCATGTCGGAGAAGTCGGCGCCCTCGTCGAGGCACTTGTTCCAGGCGGCGGCGACGTCGCGGTAGACCTGCGGCAGGTCGTCGATCGTCTCGGCGTAGTGGGACTCGCCCTTGAGGTCGACGACGGTCGACGGCGTGGCGGCCGAGAGCGGGTTCGGGAACGGGCTGGTCTCCAGGCCCACCAGGTCGATGTAGTGCTGCAGCGCCGTCGACGACGGAGGGAAGCGCATGGCGCCCATCTCGGCGGTCAGCCCGGCCGCGTCCGGCGGGGTCCCGTCGAAGCCGACCGTGCGCAGCCGCCCGCCGATCCGGTCCGCCTCGTACACGACGGGCTTGAGGCCCATCTTCATCAGCTCGTACGCGGCGACGACGCCGGACAGGCCGCCGCCGATGACGGCGATCTCGGTGCCGTGCTCGGTCGCGGGTATCTGGCCGAGGCCCGCCGGGTGGGCGAGGAAGTCGTCGTACGCGTAGGGGAAGTCCGGGCCGAACATGGTGATCGGCGGCTGCGCGTCGGTGTGCTGGACGGCGGTGGGCACCGTGGACGTCATGGGGTGCGGACTCCTCGCGGATACGGAGCGGTTGGGGGCAGGGCGGATCGCCGCCGTCACGGGCGTGGGGGACAAGCCGGGGGGATCGGAAAGACGGTACGTTTCCGCTGGTCGGCGGGACAAGACGGGACCGTTGCGTCTGAGGATGCGATCCGTTGCGCCTCCGGCCCGCGCGGCGGCGATTCGTTGCGCGCTCCGGTGAGCCCTCGGTAGCAGAGCGTCTCCCCCGCGCGGCGGAGCCGGGTCCCGACCGTGGCCGGACGTGCCGGGGCCCGCCCCCGGGAGATCGTTCTCACACCCGGAAGGACCGGGCGGGCACGGTGATCACAGGGGGTTTCCCATGGCACGCACGCGGATCCTGGTGGCGGCGGCGATGGCGCTGCTGGTGGCGGCGACCGGCACGGCGGCGGCCGGCGTCGACCTCGACGGCCCGCACACCGCGCGGCACCAGGCGGCCGCCCGCGAGGCGGCGGCGCTGACCGGTTCGGCCAAGCTGTACCGGCCGTACGGCGACGACATCACGTTCACGTTCGACGCCCACCTGGCCGCGAAGGACAACATGCGGCCGGAGAAGGCGTTCGGCACCTTCTCCTTCAGCCACTACGTGGACGGCGGGGGCGGCTGGGCGAAGGGCCGGATCGACTGCCTGGTGACCGGCGGGAAGACGGCGGTGATGACGGGGATCGTCACGGACTCGGACACCCCGCACAAGGGGAAGCGGGTCGGCATCAGCGTCACGGACGACGGCCGGCACGACCGGGTCGGCTACAGCTGGATGAGCGCGGACGCGGACGAGCTGACGGTGCCGCGCTGCACGAGCCTGCCGCCCTTCGAGACGATCGAGAAGGGCAGCGGCGACTTCCAGGTGCTCCAGTGGTACCCGGAGTACCCGACCCGGCCATAGGGCCTGTCGGCCCCATGGGTCAGGCGGGCGAGCCGGAGGTGAAGCGGCGCATCAGCGGGGAGAGCACGAGCACGGACTTGGTCCGCTCGACGAACGGCTCCCCCGCGATCCGCTCCAGGACCCGCTCGAAGTGGCGCATGTCGGAGGCGAAGACCTGGACGAGGGCGTCCGCCTCACCGGTGACGGTGGAGGCGGCCGCGACCTCGGGATACCGCTCCAGACCTCGCCGGATCGCGTCCGGCGAGGTGTTGCGGCGGCAGTAGATCTCGATGAACCCCTCGGTCTCCCAGCCGAGCGCGGCCGGGTCGACCCGCACGGTGAAGCCGGTGATCGCCCCGGTGGCCCGCAGCCGGTCCACGCGCCGCTTCACGGCGGGCGCGGAGAGGCCGACGAGCTGCCCGATGTCGGCGTAGGAGCGACGGGCGTCCTCGGCGAGGGCGTGCACGATGCGTTCGTCGAGATCGTTCAGCAAGGCAGGCGGTTCACTTCTGGGCTGCGGGGGCGGGGTCCTGCGAGAGGCGCGAGCGGCGCATCCCGTAGCAGAAGTAGAACACGAGCCCGACGACCATCCAGACACCGAAGACGATCCAGGTGATGGCGGACAGACTGCCCATCATCCAGACGCAGAACGCGAAACCGAGGACGGGCAGCACCGGCGACAGCGGCACCCGGAAGGTGCGCGGCATGTCGGGGCGGGTCCGGCGCAGCACGATCACGGCAATGTTGACCAGGGCGAACGCGAAGAGCGTGCCGATGCTGGTGGCGTCGGCCAGCTGGCCCAGCGGGATGGCCGCGGCGAGCACACCGCAGAACAGGGAGACGATGACGGTGTTGGCGCGCGGCGCGCCCGTCTTCGGGTGGACCTTGGCGAACACCTTGGGCACCAGGCCGTCGCGGGACATCGCGAAGAGGATGCGGGTCTGGCCGTACAGCACGGTCAGCACGACGGACGCGATGGCGATGACGGCCCCGGCGGCGAGCAGCGTGGCCCAGAACGACTGGCCGGTGACGTCCTTCATGATCCCGGCGAGCGCGGCCTCGGAGTCGCTGAAGTGCTGCCACGGGCGGGCGCCGACGGCGACCGCGGCGACGAGCACGTACAGCGCGGTGACGATGACGAGCGACAGCATGATGGCGCGCGGCAGGTCGCGCTGGGCGTTCTTCGCCTCCTCGCCGGCGGTGGAGGCGGCGTCGAAGCCGATGTAGGAGAAGAACAGCGTGGCGCCGGCGGCGCTGACGCCGGCCATGCCGAGCGGCATGAAGTGCTCGTAGTTGCCGGACTGGAAGCCCTTGAGGCCGATGGCGCAGAAGAGGACGAGCGCGGCTATCTTCACGCACACCATGATCGTGTTGGCGCGCGCGGACTCCTTGGCGCCGCCCAGCAGGAACGCCATGGCGAGCAGCACCACGATGAGCGCGGGCAGGTTGAAGATGCCGCCGTCACCGGGCGGCGCGGACAGCGCGTCGGGGATGGTGACGCCGATGGTGCCGTCGAGCAGTTCGTTGAGGTACTCGCCCCAGCCGACGGCGACGGCGGCGACCGAGACGCCGTACTCCAGCACCAGGCACCAGCCGCACACCCAGGCGACGAGCTCGCCCATCGTTGCGTATGCGTACGAGTAGGAGGATCCGGCGACCGGGATCGTGCCGGCCAGTTCGGCGTACGAGAGCGCCGAGAAGAGTGCCGTGAGACCCGCGATCACGAAGGACAGGGTGACGGCGGGACCGGCCTTCGGGACGGCCTCGCCGAGCACCACGAAGATGCCGGTGCCGAGCGTGGCACCGATGCTGATCATGGTCAGCTGCCAGAGGCCGAGGGAGCGCCGCAGCGAGCCGCCCTCACCCTGGCCGCCCTCCGCGACCAGGCGTTCCACCGGCTTGCGCCGCATGAGACGGGTACCGAGTCCCACGGGTGCGGGGTCGGTCCGGGGGGTGCGCGGGGGTGCGCCGTGATCGAGCACGGGCCGGCTCCTTCATCGCTGCCAGTTGAGGCTGCGGGGAACGCGGCGGCCCACGCCCTGACCGGGGGACCGCCGAGCAGGCCGTCCCCCGCCACGCCACGTACAGCGGATGACTCTAAGGGACGCGGCTTCCCAGCTGTAATGCAGCAACCTTGCGCACCGTCGCACGATCGTTGCGCGTATCCGCACGAGGCGCATGTTCATTGCGGTGCCCGTTTCGTCTGTTGCGTCGCATGTGGCGGAGGTCACGGCTCGCTCGCGGGAGTGAATCCGGTGGAGCGGGGTATTCGCAAGGGCTGCCCCCGCCGTCGGTCCCGGGTGATGATCGGTCATCAACCCTGGCGACGGCCGGGGCAGTTGAAGGTGTGCATCATGTGCAGGACGCACACGTACGCGAATCTGTGTGAGAGGGGCTTGTGAGTATCAGCGAGAGCGACATCCGCGGTCTGCTGCTGGAGGCACTGCGGGACCAGGAGGAGCAGATCGCCGCCCGGTGGACGGCGCTCCAACTGGAACAGGCGGCACTGGGCACCGACATGAGCGAGAGCGAGCTGCGCGAGGAGGCGGTGCTGCTCGTCGACGCGCTCACCGAGGCGCTGGCCAGCGACACCCCGGTGGGGCGTCTGGTGACCTCGCACCACAACCTGCGCACGACGGTCACCGAACTGTCGCTGCGCCGGGTGCGGGCGGGTGCCACCCCCACCGACACCTCGCTGGCGGTGCTCTCCCTCAAGGAGGCGCTGCTCGCGGCCGTGCAGCACACCACCCGCGACATGGGTGAGCTGTTCGCCGCGGCGAACTTCGTGAACCGGATGCTGGACGCGGCGGGCGCCCTCTCCTTCGAGACGTACGTCGAGGGGCGCGAGGAGATCATCCAGCGGCAGAGCCGCCAGCTGATGGAACTGTCCACGCCCGTCGTGCGGTTGTGGAAGCACGTCCTGGCCGTCCCGCTCATCGGCACCCTGGACACGGCACGCACCCAGATCGTCATGGAGTCGCTGCTCCAGGCGATCCAGGACAACGAGGCCAAGGTCGCCATCATCGACATCACCGGTGTGCTGACCGTCGACACGGCGGTCGCGCAGCACCTGATGCACACCGTCAACGCGGTCCGGCTGATGGGCGCGGACTGTGTCATCAGCGGCATCCGTCCGCCCATCGCCCAGACCATCGCCCAGTTGGGGATCGACCTGTCCACCATCCTGACCCGTGCCACCCTGGCCGACGCCCTGGCCACGGCGGTCAAGCTCACGGACCAGCCCGCCGTCGGGTTCGCCGTCACCGGCTCGGCACCGCGGTGAATCCTCCGCGCCCGATGGGCGTTCCCATCCTGCGGTTCGGCGACGTCCTGGTGACGGGACTCCTCGCCGAGCTCGACGACCGGTCCGCGCTGGCCTTCACGGACGAACTGACCGAGCGGATCACGGCCGACCACGCGCGCGGTGTCCTCATCGACATCTCGCGGCTGGAGGTCATCGACTCCTTCGTCGCCCGCACGCTCATGGAACTGACCAACATGGCACGGCTGTTGGGGGCCCGGGTGATCGTCGCCGGGATGCGGCCGGCCGTGGCCATCACCCTGGTCGAGCTGGGGATCCAGCTGACCGGTGTGGAGACCGCGCTCAACGCCGAGCAGGGCCTGACGGCACTCGGCTGGCAGCGGACCCTGGAGAGCCGTGACCATGACCATGTCGGATGAGCGCAGCCCGAGCGCGACGCACGCCGACGACGCCCGGGTGAACGTGCGCCGCACCTACGACGTGCGGTCGGACGACGACCTGCTGACGGTCCGGCACGCCGTGCGCGCCGCCACCGTCGAGTGCGCCTTCGGCCTGGTCGACCAGACCCGCGTGGTGACCGCGGCCAGCGAACTCGCGCGCAACGCCTATGTGCACGGCAAGGGCGGCACCCTCATCGTCGAACTGCTCACCAGGAGAGGAGGCAGCGGCATCCGGCTGGTGATCCAGGACGACGGCCCCGGCATCCCGGACCTCGGCGCGGCCCTGACGGACGGCTGGACGACCGGCAACGGCCTCGGCCACGGCCTGGGCGGTGCCCGGCGCCTGATGGACGAGTTCCACGTCGAGACCCGTCCCGGCGCCGGGACGACGGTGACCGCCGTGCGCTGGACGAACCGGTGACCGGGTCCCCCGATCCCGCGGTCACCGCCCAGGTGCTCGTCGACCACCCCAGCGCGGTGCACCACGCGGCCGGGCTGGCCCGCGCCGCGGCGGTGGCCGGCGGGCTCGACGGCACCGCGGCCGAGCGGGCCGCGGTGCTCACCAGCGAGCTCGCGGAGAACCTGCTGCGGCACGCGGTCGGCGGCGCCGTCTACGTGCAGCGGCACCCCCAGGGGCGCGGCATCGACGTGGTCGCGATCGACCGGGGGCCCGGGATGGCGCAGCCCGACCGGGCCATGGTCGACGGGTTCAGCACCACCGGGTCCGGATCGCTCGGCTCCGGCATGGGCGCGGCGCGACGGCTGGCGGACGAGCTGACGCTGCGCACGCTGCCCGGCGTCGGCACGCTGATCTGCGCCCGGTTCCACGCGCCTGGCGCGGGTCCTGCCCGCTCCGACGTCGGCCTGCTGTGTCTGCCGCTGCGGGGCGAGCAGGAGTGCGGGGACAGCGCGGCCGTGGTGGACGCGCCGGGCGGCCGCACCGTGGTGGTCGTCGACGGCCTCGGCCACGGCGCGGAGGCCGCGGAGGCGAGCGCCTCCGCCGTCGCCGTGTTCCGCGAGGAGGTCGAGCGGCCGCTGCCCGAGCTGCTGTCCGCGATGGACCGGGCGCTGCGCGGCGGACGCGGGGCGGCGGTGGGCCTGGTGCGGCTGCGGCCCGGCACGCTGGAGCACTGCGGGATCGGGAACGTCCGCGTCCTGCTCACCGCGCACGACGGCGTGCACTCACGGGACGTGGGCCGGCCGGGCGTGGTCGGCTGGAACATGCCGCGCCCGCAGGCCCGTTCGGTACCGGTGCCGGAGGGGTGCGCGGTGGTCGTGCACACCGACGGCATCCGGTCCCGCTGGGCGGACTCCGCGACCCCGTTCCTGCTGGGGCTGCCGCCCCGGCTGCTCGCCGCCGCCCTGGGGCACGGCCATCGCAGCGCCCGCGACGACGCGACCGTCCTGGTCTCCGGGGCGGCAAGGAGGAACACATGACCGATCAGGAGGCGGCAGCGTCACGCAGTACGACCCACCGGTCCCTGCCCGAACTGCGGTCCGCGGTGCGCACCCTGGCGGCCGGGCTGCGGCTGCCCGCCGAGCTGCGCACCAGGCTGACCCTGTCCGTGGCCCGGGTCGCCGAGCCCGAGCTGCGGGCCGGGCGTCTCGTCACCCTGGAGACGCGGCCGGAACAGGACTTCGTACGGCGGGAGTTGACGGTGCTGCTGCGGGCCCCTTACGCCCCGTGGCCCGCTCCCGTGGAAGGGCTGCCGCTGCCCGCGCAGCGCGAGGCGGACGCGACGGTGTGGCGGGTGCCGCTGCCCGAGACCCCGGGCCGGGGCCACCCCGGCGGGCAGACCTCCGTGGAACTCCTGGAGGAGGAGCTGCGGGCCGCCGTGGCCCGGGCCGAGGCGCTGGAGGCCGACCGGCGCAACCTCACCCACGAACTGGACGAGACCAACAGCGGGGTCCTCGCCCTGTATGTGCAGTTGGAGGAGCGCGACGAGCAACTGCGCCGCGCCCACGGCCAGATGCTGCGCGAGCTGGAGGACGCGCTGCGCCCCGGCCCCCTGAAGGTCGGCGGCCTGGAACTGGCCATCCACTACGCCCCGGCCGGCACGGACGCCCCCACCGGCGGCGATCTGTACGACTGGTTCCAACTGCCGGACGGCACCGTGCACATCACCGTCGTCGACGCCCTCGGCCACGGCCTCACCAGTACCCGCAGCGCCCTGAACGTGACCCACGCCGTGCGCACCCTCACTTTGGAGGGCCACCCGCTGGAGACGGTCGTCGCGCGCACCGACGAGATCCTGCTGCCCTACGACCGGGAGCTGATGGCCACCGTCCAGCTCGCCCGGATCGACCCGGTCGCGGGCCGCCTCACCCTCGCCAACGGCAGCCATCCGCCGCCCCTGCTGGTGCGCGAGGACGGCAGCGCCCGGTTCCTCGAAGTGCGCGGCCGGGGCATCGGGTACCCGCTGGCGGGCAGCGAAGGACTGTGGCACGAGGAGCTCGCGCTCGGCGATCTGCTCGTGCTGTACACGGACGGTCTCACCGAGAGCCGCCGCGACCCCTACGAGGGCGAGCGCCGGCTCACGGCGGCGGCCGTCCGCCACCGGCACCGTCCCACCGAAGAGATCCCCGGCGCCCTCGCCAAGGAGATGCACACCGTGATCCTGCACCCGGACGACACCCTCGCCCTGACCGTACGGAGAACCCGATGACACCCACGGACCCCGGAGCCGTGCCCGACGACCCGACCACATCGGACGGGCCGGACGGTCCGGACGGGCCGCACACCGTGCTCGCCCTGGCCACGTCGGCGGGCCCGGACGGCCCGCTCGTCACGCTCACCGGCGACCTCGACTACGAGACGGCGCCGCGGCTCCTGGAGTCCGTGGCGGCGCTGGACGCCCCGGCGGGCACCACCGTGACGCTCGACCTGTCGGGCGTGGGATTCTTCGACTCGGGCGGCATCAACGCGCTGCTGCGGGCCAGGACGTCGCTGCGGAGCGGGGGCGCCGACCTCACGGTGCGCCGCCTCTCCCCGGTCGTCGAGCGGATATTCCGGATCACCGGTCTCGACACGGTTCTCACTCCCGGCGCATCCGGGGACGGTGAAGATCCGACGGGCGGGTAGCCGGTACGCATGGAGATCGTGGTGGACGGTCCCCTGACGGGGACTCAGGCCCGGCACACCGCCGCTCGCTTCCTGGCGGAACACTGCCCGTGGGCCGACAAGGACGCCGTACTGCTCGTCGTCTCGGAGCTGGTCGCCAACGCGGCCCGGCACACCGGGGCCCTGGCCCGGCTGCGGCTGCGCGCCGATCCGGTCGGGCTCGCGGTGTCGGTGGAGGACGACGACCCGAAGCTGCCGGAGCCGCGCGCCCCCGACCTGGACGGCGGGGGCGGCTTCGGCTGGCACGTGGTGGAGCGGCTCGCGGAACGGCTCGCGGTCAGACCGGCGCCGGGCGGCAAGTGCATCGAGGCGGCGTGGGCCGCGCCACCGGCCCTGACCCACGCCGTCCCCGACTAGCGACGGGCGACTAGCTCCAGCTGGCGTGCAGCGGCTTGCCCTCCGCGTAACCGGCGGCGGACTGGATGCCGACGACGGCCTTCTCCTCGAACTCGGCGAGGGAGTTGGCACCCGCGTAGGTGCAGGACGAGCGGACGCCCGCGATGATCGAGTCGATCAGGTCCTCGACGCCCGGACGCTGCGGGTCGAGGAACATCCGCGAGGTGGAGATGCCCTCCTCGAAGAGCGCCTTGCGGGCGCGGTCGTACGCGGACTCGTCCGACGTCCGGTTCTTCACGGCGCGGGCCGAGGCCATGCCGAAGGACTCCTTGTACGCACGGCCCTTGGCGTCGTGCTGGAGGTCGCCGGGGGACTCGTACGTGCCGGCGAACCAGGAGCCGATCATCACGTTCGACGCGCCGGCCGCGAGGGCCATGGCGACGTCGCGCGGGTGCCGAACGCCACCGTCGGCCCACACGTGCTTGCCGTACTTCTTCGCCTCGGCGGCGCACTCGAGGACGGCGGAGAACTGCGGCCGGCCGACGCCGGTCATCATGCGCGTGGTGCACATGGCGCCGGGGCCGACACCGACCTTGATGATGTCCGCGCCGGCCTCGATGAGGTCCTTGACGCCTTCGGCGGCCACGATGTTGCCCGCCACGATCGGCACCTGCGGGTCCAGCGCGCGCACGGTCCTGATGGCGCTGATCATCGACTCCTGGTGGCCGTGGGCCGTGTCGATGACGAGGGTGTCGACGCCCGCGTCGAGCAGCTGCTTGGCCTTGCCCGCCACGTCGCCGTTGATGCCGACGGCGGCGGCGATGCGCAGCTTGCCGTCCGCGTCGGTGGCCGGGGTGTACAGGGTCGCGCGCAGGGCGCCCGTACGGGTGAGGATGCCGGCCAGCCTGCCGTCCTTGTCGACCGCGGGGGCGTAGCGGCGGTTGGCGCCGTCCAGCTTGTTGAACGCGTCGCGCGGGTCGATGTCCGCGTCGAGCAGCAGCAGGTCCTTCGCCATGACCTCGGAGAGCTGCGTGAAGCGGTCGACGCCGGTCAGGTCCTGGTCGGTGACGACGCCGACGGGGCGCTGCTCGTCGTCCACGACCACGCCCGCGTTGTGCGCGCGCTTGGGCAGCAGCGCCAGCGCGTCGGCGACGGTCTGCGACGGGGCCAGGACGATCGGGGTGTCGAGCACCAGGTGGCGCGTCTTGACCCAGGAGATGACCTCGGTGACGACCTCGATCGGGATGTCCTGGGGGATGACCACGAGACCGCCGCGACGGGCCAGGGTCTCGGCCATCCGGCGCCCGGCGATCGCGGTCATGTTGGCGACGACCAGCGGGATCGTGGTGCCCGTGCCGTCCGGCGAGGCGAGGTCCACGGCCTGCCGGGAGCCGACGGCGCTCCGGCTCGGCACCATGAAGACGTCGTCGTACGTCAGGTCGTACGCGGGCTTGATGTCATTGAGGAAACGCACGTGCGGACATCCCGGTCGCTAGAAGGGAGCCCCGGAAGGATGCCGCCGGGGCACAAAGCACGTACTTCATTTTCCCACGCGTGCTCCAGGAGCGTCTCCGGGCCGAACGTCCCAAGGTCACGGGACCTTCCTTGGAGGATCACCCAAGCCTTGGCGAGCGGCCGTCACGGGCCTACGGTCCGCGCACCATTCGAACCCGGGACGGGGGTCCACCATGTCCGACCGTATGCCGAGCCGCCTGGCCGACTGCGAGCGCCGCCTGACCGAGCTGCGCAGTGAGACGGAGGCGCTCCTCAAGGAACTCGAAGACCTCCGGCACGCCACGGAAGCGGCCCCGACCCCGTCGGAGGCCGAGACGCGCGCCAACGGCCAGGCGGTCCTGGCGGGCTCGTACAACTTCGCGACGGCCGTGACCTATCTGGCCGGCGACCAGGCCGACCCCGCCACGCTGCAGCTGCACGGCCAGCGGCGCGGCCTGCACGCCGTCGGGCTGCAGAAGGCGGGCGTGTACGGGTACAGCCCGAACCAGACCGGTGTGCACGGCGACTCGGCGAACGGGCCGGGCGTCCGGGCGACCAGTGAGGGCTCGACCGCCCTGGAGGCGCTGAGCAACCGGGGCATCGGCGCCGCCGTCTCCGGCAACGGGACGGGTCTGGTGGCCGACAACGCGAGCCCCGAAGGCGGCATCGCCGTGGTCGCGCTGGGCCAGGCGAAGGGGATCGGCCTCTACGCCTCCGGCGAGCGGGCCGCCGTACAGCTCGCCCGTGCGCCCTACGCAGGGTCGCCCAAGGCGGACTACCACGACGTGGGGGAAATCGTGCTGGACGCCAAGGCGGATCTCTATCTGTGCCGCAAGGCCGGCACACCGGGCAGCTGGGCCAAGCTCAACTGAGGCCGAGCACCACGGTGAGGGCGGCGTCGTCACCGCGGCGCCGCTCGACCGCCTCGGCGAACACCTCGCGGGCCGTCGCCCAGTCACCGGGGCGCCGCTCGGCGAACTCCTGCCACCCGGTCACCACGAGCACCAGTCCGTGCGCCGCCTTCGGCCCGACGCCCGGATCGCCCAGGGAGTCGGCGAGGGCGTCCCAGTTCCGCCCGAACCAGTCCGGCAGCTCCAGGACCCGGGCGCAGCGGTCCAGGAGGGCGGCCTTGTCCTCGGCGCCGCCCAGGTCCAGGACCCGCACGGCCCAGCCCGCCTCGACGAGGGCTCGGGTGGGGGACGGGGTGGGGCCGGTCATCTCAGCACCGCCTTGAACGACTCGTAGTGGTCATCGGTGTAGTACGTCTCCCCACCGCGCCCGACGACGATGCGCCGCGCCCCGCGGTCGCGCTCCCCCGGGGTCCGCACGGTGTACTCGCGGTAGTACCCGCGCTTCTCCTTCGGCAGCTCCCCCTCGAAGTTCCCGAAGACGCTGCCGTCCTTGTCGTACGGGAAGGGGCCGCCCGCGTCGATGAGCGCGAGGGTCTGCCGCGCCTCGGCGGGCAGCTCCGACTCGCGCACGGTGGCCATGCCCGCCGCACTGTCGTCGCCGGACGAACACCCACCGGCGAGCAGCCCCAGACAGCCGAGCAGCAGCCCGACCAGAAGGACAGAAATCCGGGAACCCAGCCGCACGACCATGCTCAGATGCTGCCACGCTCCACGGCCTCAGGCCCGATCAACCGCCTCAGGCCAATCAAGCCCCTCCGGCCAATCAAGCCCCTCCGGCCATCAACCGCCTCCGGCCAATCAAGCCCCTCCGGCGATTGAGGAGCGGGGCCCGGGGCAGAGCCCCGAGACGTCACCCCCGGCGCGGCTCACTCATCGGGATCGGCCCGCTGCAGAGCAGGCCGAGGAGCAGCCCCGGCCGTCAGCAGGAAATCGGCCGCGGCCGTATCGGTGACGAGACTGGTCACCAGCCCCGACCGCAACACCGCGTCAATGGCGGCAGCCTTCCGCTGCCCACCCGCGATCGCCACGACCTCAGGTATCCGCCGCAGCCGGTCGGCCTCGACCGTGATGCACCGCTCCCCCAGGTCCCGCCCGACCCGGCGCCCCTGCGCGTCGAAGAGGTGCGCGGACATCTCCGCGGCGACCCCCAGGGAGGCGTAGTGCGCCCGCTCCTCGTCGCTCAGCATGTCGTGCACGGTCGAGATGCCCGGCTCCCACGAGCCGATGGACACGCACGCGACGGTGACCTTGTCGAAGTACTCGAAGGCGCGGGCGATCCCGGTCTGGTTGCGCAGCGCCGCCGCCGTCGCCGCGTCGGGCAGCAGCATCGGCGCGTAGATCGGGTGGGCGTCGCCGCCGGAGACCTGCGCGGCACGCCGCACGGCCTCCACGGAGCCGCGCTCCGCGGTCCCGGCGTCGTACACGCCGGTGAGCTGCACGACGGTGCACGGCGGCAGCCGGTCGAGGGCCGCGGCCATGTGGATGGTGGAGCGCCCCCAGGCGAGCCCGAGGACGTCGCCCTCGGTCACCAGTTCGCCGAGCAGATCCGCGGCGACCTCTCCGAGGTTCTCGGGATCGGGCGACTCCTCCGCCTCGGCGGGCGATTCGACGACCACGGCGTGCCGCAGGCCGTAGCGGGCGCGCAACGCGTCGGAGCGCTCGGCGTCCAGCTCGGCCGGGACCCGGATCTCGATGCGTACGAGATCCCGCTCGAGAGCGGTCTCCAGGACCCTGGCCACCTTGAAGCGGCTCACGCCGAACTCCTCGGCGATCTGGATCTTGGACTTGCCCTCGAGGTAGAAGCGGCGGGCCATGGCCGCCGCCTGCACCAGCTCCGCGGGTCCCATCCGCAGGGCTGCCCGTCCCGCCGATGATGCGGACACGGCGATCTCCTCACTGCTCTTCTGCACGACTCACTGCGTTCACAACCTGGATACGCCGTTCATCCTTGCAGATCCGAAGGGCTTGATCAGCCCTGAAGGACGGCGTTCACGTATCCGTGGCTCAGTGGTCGCACGCCCAGGAGGCGGATGCCGTGGCGCCCGCCGCTTGGGTGCGCAGTGCACGTACCGCTTCTGCCGGGTCGTTCGCCCCGTATACCGCCGATCCGGCGACGAAGACGTCCGCTCCGGCCTCGGCGCAGCGCTCGATCGTCGCCGCGGAGACGCCACCGTCGACCTGGAGCCACAGTTCCAGACCGTGCTTCGAGATCAGCTCCCGGGTGCGACGGATCTTCGGCAGCATGATGTCCAGGAACGCCTGCCCGCCGAAGCCGGGTTCAACCGTCATGATCAGCAGCATGTCGAGCTCGGGGAGGAGGTCCTCGTACGGCTCGACGGGCGTCGCCGGCTTGAGGGCCATGGAGGCGCGGGCACCCTTGGCGCGGATCTCACGGGCCAGCCGGACGGGGGCGGCGGCGGCCTCCGCGTGGAAGGTGACGGACCCGGCCCCCGCTTCGACGTACTGCGGCGCCCAGCGATCGGGGTCCTCGATCATCAGATGGCAGTCCAGCGGGGTGTCCGTCGCCCGCGCCAGGGACTCTACGACCGGCACCCCGAGCGTGAGGTTCGGGACGAAGTGGTTGTCCATGACGTCGACATGGAGCCAGTCGGCGCCTTCGACGGCCTTTGCCTCGTCGGCAAGGCGGGCGAAGTCCGCGGACAGGATGCTGGGGTTGATCTGCACGGCCATGACCCAAGCCTGCCATGCCCGGCGCCCGTTGCCCGCCTCGGTCCAGACCAGGGCGCGATACCGATGCCGAGCCGTGCCCTTGCGTGCCATGGTGGGCGGCCCACGACGGACCGACGGGAATCACACCGCGCACGACGCAGCGGGGGGCGCCATGGCGGACGGACACAGTGACGGCGTACGGAGCACGGAACCCGAACGGCGACGCGGCGTCGCCTGGCTGGTGTGCGGGCGGCGCAGCAAGTGGCTGGTGCTGCTGCTGTGGCTGATCGTCATCGTGGGCACCGCGCCGCTCGCCCAGAAGCTCACCGACGCGCAGGACAACGACGCGCAGTCCTGGCTGCCCGGTTCGGCCGAGTCGACCCAAGTCCTCGACCTGTCCAAGGACTTCAGGCCCGAGACGATCCCGGCCGTCGTGATCTACGCCCGGGACGGCGGGCTGACCGTGGCCGACCGGGCCCGGATCGCCGCGGACGTCCGGCAGCTCAAGCAGCTCAGTGACCACGGGCTGCGCGGCCCGGAGACCCGCGGCCCGGTCTTCGACAAGAAGGCGGGACCGTCGGCGGCCCAGGTCTACGTGCCGGTGACGATGGACGAGAAGGGCTGGGAACGGATCGCGCCCGCCGTGGACTCCATCCGTGACCGGACCGGGAAGTCCGTCGACGGGCTGCAGATCCACATCACCGGCCCCGGCGGCACCTCCGCGGACTTCTCCGAGGCCTTCGAGGGCATCGACTCGACGCTGCTGCTCTCGGCCCTGGGCATCGTGATCGTCATCCTGCTGTTCACCTATCGCAGCCCGTCCCTGCTCCTGGTGCCGGTGGTGAGCGTGGTGGCGGCGCTGTTCACGGCGCAGGCCCTCATCTACCTCCTGGCCCAGCACGCGGGGCTGACCGTGAACGGGCAGAGCGCGGGCATCCTCACGGTGCTCGTGTTCGGCGCCGGGACGGACTACGCGCTGCTCCTGGTCGCCCGCTACCGGGAGGAGCTGCGCCGGCACGACGACCGGCACGAGGCGATGGCGCTGGCCCTGCACCGGGCGGGCCCCGCCGTGCTCGCGTCCGGCGCGACCGTGGTGCTGAGCATGCTCGTCCTGCTCACGGCCGACATGAACTCGACGCGGGGCCTGGGTCCGGTGGCGGCGATCGGCGTCGCGGTCGGGCTGTCGGCGATGCTCACGCTCTTCCCGGCCCTGCTGGTGATCTTCGGCCGGTGGATCTTCTGGCCGGCGATCCCCCACATGGGCAGCCCCGAGCCCACCGAGCGGGGCGTGTGGGCGCGCATCGGGCGCCGCATCGCCCGTCGGCCGCGCGTGGTCTGGGCGGCGACGGCGGTGGCCCTGGCGCTGCTCTCCCTCGGGCTGATCCAGCTCAGGGCGGAGGGCATCAGCAACGCCGACTCGTTCACCGACAAGCCGGACTCGATCGTGGGCCAGGAGATCTCCGCGAAGCACTTCCCCGGGGGCACCGGCGACCCGCTCGTCATCGTCGCGAACCGGGCGCAGGGCGAGCGGGTCGGCCGGGCCGTGGCCGCCACCGAAGGCGTGGTGCCGCGGAGCATCGGCGTGCCCCCGAACACCGAACCCGAGCACGGCGGCCGGGTCCTCTTCGAGGCGACGACGACCGCGCCGTCCGACAGCCAGGCCGCCAAGGACACGGTGGACCGGGTGCGCGACGCGGTGCACGCCGTGCCCGGGGCGGACGCGAAGGTGGGCGGCGGCACGGCGGCGCTGCTCGACATGGACCGGGCGACCGCGCACGACAACAAACTGGTGATCCCGCTGGTCCTGGTGGTCGTCCTGCTGATCCTCGGGCTGCTGCTGCGGGCGCTGGTGGCGCCCCTGCTGCTGATCGGGACGGTCGTGCTGTCCTTCGCGGCGGCGCTCGGCATCAGCGCGCTCGCCTTCCGCCACCTCTTCGACTACGCGGGCGAGTCGACGGACTTCCCGCTCTTCGTCTTCGTGTTCCTGGTGGCGCTCGGCATCGACTACAACATCTTCCTCACGACCCGCATCCGCGAGGAGGCCGCCCGTCAGGGCACCCGCCCCGGCGTCGTCACCGGCCTGGCTGCCACCGGTGCCGTGATCACCTCGGCGGGCCTGGTCCTGGCGGGCACGTTCGCGGCGCTCGGCACCCTGCCGATGGTGGCCTTCGCGGAGATCGGCTTCGCGGTGGCGCTCGGCGTGCTCCTGGACACGTTCGTGGTGCGGTCGGTCCTGGTGACGTCGCTGTTCCTGGACGTGGGGCCACGCGTGTGGTGGCCCCACTCCCTGGCGAAGACGTCAGACGGTACGCCGGATCAGCGCTAGGTACATCGCGTCGGTCCCGTGCAGGTGCGGCCACAGCTGCACGTCGGGACCGTCGCCCAGCGCCGGTACGCCCGCCAGCAGGGGCCGCGCGTCGATGAGTTCGGCCCTGTCGAAGCCCTTCAGCACGTCGTCGACGACGGCCCGCGTCTCGGCGAGGTGCGGCGAGCACGTGGCGTAGCCGACGACGCCGCCCACGCGGACGGACTCAAGTGCCGTGCGCAGCAAGGAGCGTTGCAGCGGACCGAATCCGTCGAGGTCCTCCGGCCGCCGCCGCCACCGGGCCTCGGGGCGCCGCCGCAGGGCGCCGAGCCCGGTGCAGGGCACGTCCATCAGGACCCGGTCGAACGTGCCGGGGCCCCACGGCGGCCGCGTCCCGTCCGCGGCGATCACCTGGTAGGGGCCCGGGTTCCCGGCGAGCGCCTTCGCCACGAGCCCGGCGCGGTGCGGCTGCTTCTCGGAGGCGAGCAGCGTCGCCCCGCGCTGGGCGGCGAGCCCGGCCAGCATCGCGGCCTTGCCGCCGGGACCCGCGCAGCCGTCCAGCCACTTCTCGTCCCTGCCCTCGACCGGAGCGTTCGCGAGCGCGATGGCGACCAGCTGGCTGCCCTCGTCCTGCACGCCGGCCCGGCCGGACCGCACGACGTCGAACGCGCCCGGCTCGCCGCCCTCCGCCAGCCGCACCGCGTACGGCGACCAGCGCCCGGGCAGCCCGGACTCCTCGCCGACCTCGTCGAGCACGGCCTCGGCCGTGGTCCGTCCCGGCCGTGCGACGAGGGTGACCTCGGGCCGCTCGTTGTCGGCCTCCAGCAGGTCCTCGATGCCCGCGCGACCGCCGCCCAGGGAGTCCCACAGTGCCGACACGACCCATCGCGGATGCGAATGCACGACGGCCAGATGGTCCTCGGGGTCGTCGTCGTACGGGGGCGCGACCCGCTCCAGCCAGGCGTCGAGATCGTGCTGGGACACCTTGCGCAGCACGGCGTTGACGAACTTGGCCCGGCCGTCGCCGAGCACGACGCGGGCCAGCTCGACGGAGGCGGAGACGGCGGCGTGCGTCGGGATCCGCGTCCCGAGGAGCTGGTGCACGCCGAGGTTGAGCACGTCCAGGACGGGCGGGTCGACCTCGCGCAGCGGCCGGTCGATGCAGGCCGCCACGATCGCGTCGTACGTCCCCTGCCGGCGCAGCGTCCCGTAGACGAGCTCGGTCGCGAGTGCCGCGTCCCGGCCGTCGAAGCCGCCCTTGTCGCGGGCCTTGCGCAGCAGCGGCGGCAGCACGAGGTTCGCGTACGCGTCCCGCTCGTCGACCGCGCGCAGCGCCTCGAAGGCGAGGATGCGCACGGGGTCCTTCTGCGGGCGGCGGTGCGGCTTGCCGGGCTTCCCGGACGTGCGGGGGCCGCGGTTCGACGGGGTCGTCTGGTCGTTCAAAGGTGCTCCGCTGGTGGGATCGTACGGGCGACGCGCAGGGGCGGTACGCCGGGGTGAACCCTCCCAGCGTACGTCCCGGCCGCCCGGCGGACCCCCGAGGGGGCACCGGGCCGACGGCGTCAGCCCAGGCGCTCCCCGGTGGTGATCCGCACCCCGCGCGCCCAGTCGGCGGCGGCCATCGGCTTCTTCCCCTGGGCCTGCACCCAGAGCAGCTCGACGGCGTACGAGCCGGTGCCCACGTACAGGTTCTTCTTGCCGACGGCGAGCTCGCCCGGGGCCAGATCGGTGCGGTCGGGAACCGGCACGGCGGAGCGCACCTTGAGCCGCTCGCCGCGGAACTCGGTCCACGCGCCGGGCGCCGGGGTGCAGCCGCGCACCACGCGGTCGACGCGGAGCGCGGGTGCGGCCCAGTCGATCCTGGCGTCCTCGACGGTGATCTTCGGGGCGAGGGAGATCCCGTCGGCGGGCTGCGGCACCGCCTTCAGGGAGCCGTCCTCGATGCCGTCCATGGTGGCGACGAGCAGCCCCGCGCCCGCGAACGCGAGCCGGGTCAGCAGGTCGCCGCTGGTGTCGGTGGACCGGACCGCCTCGGTCACCGTGCCGTACACCGGCCCGGAGTCGAGCCCCTCCTCGATGAGGAAGGTCGACGCGCCCGTGATCTCGTCCCCGGCCATGACCGCGTGCTGCACGGGCGCCGCCCCGCGCCAGGCGGGCAGCAGCGAGAAGTGCAGATTGACCCAGCCGCGGGCCGGCACGTCGAGCGCGACGCGCGGCAGCAGCGCCCCGTACGCGACGACCGGGCAGCAGTCGGGGCCGATCTCGCGCAGCCGGGCGAGGAACTCCTCGTCCCGCGGCTTGGCGGGCTTGAGCACCTCGATGCCGGCCTCCTCGGCCCGCTCGGCGACCGGGCTCGCGACCATGCGGCGGCCGCGTCCGGCGGGGGCGTCGGGCCGGGTGACGACCGCGGCGACCTCGTGCCGGTCGGAGGCGATCAGGGCGTCCAGAGCGGGAACGGCGACCTCGGGGGTGCCGGCGAAGACGAGCTTCATCGGTGGCTAACGGCCTCTCGGGGCAGGGTCAAGGGCAGCGCACCAGTCTATGGGGGTTCCGCGCCGCGCACCCAGTCACGTCCGGCTCGGCCGGGGTGGGGGCGCGCGCCACGACGTGCGCCCCGCGCATATGCGGATACGCCCGAACAGCGTGACCCCTCACCGTATGGCGCGTTGGTCAAGAAAGAGTTGACCAACCTACGGGCCGCAATCGCTCAGTCGTCATCACATCCGGTCGCCTGACGCGGGCGCGGTCCCATCCTTTACATCGCCGGTTCGAGAGGCTTGTTCATGGCCGACCACGCAACCCACGACGCCCAGGCACGGGCCAGCCTGCACCTCCTGGTGCGGGACATCGAGCGGGTCCGGCGGCAGGTGGACGCGCTGCGCACCCTCACCGCGCAGCTCGGGAACGTCTACCGCCCGCGCCGCTCCGGCCCCTCCGCGGGGTTCGTCGTCTACGGGAGGGCCCCCGCCCCCACCGTCCGTCTCGCCCAGGAGCTGCGCGACAGCGTCGAGACCCTGGTGACCGCCGCCGTGGACTTCGACCGTTCGCTGGGCTTCTCGTGGGACGCGGTGGGCTCCGCGCTCGGAGTCACCAAGCAGGCGGTGCACCGCCGTTACGGAGCCCGCAGGGCCGCCACCCAGGCGGCCGCCGACGCCGAGCGCGCCACGGAGACACCGGCGCCCGCGCGTCCCGCCCTGCCGATGGGCGCGGGTCCGCTGCCGTCGGTCCCCGCCGCCCGTTCCATGCCGACCCAGCCGACCGCGGGCAGCCCCGTGCTGCGCGAAGAGGCCCGTCCGGGCGCCTTCCCCGGTCCGCGCAACGGCTGAGTCCGATCGCTCCGCCCACTGCCTCCCCGCCCTCAGGCGCGGGGAGGCAGTGGTGTGTGCGGAGCCGCACGCGGGCGCGGGGAGGCGACGGTGTGTGCGCGAGCCGCCCGGCATCGGAAGTGCGGTGTGCACGGAGCCGCCCGGCATCGGAAGTGCGGTGTGCACGCGCCCGGTTGACGCCCTGGCGTCAGATCGCCTTGACGTCCGGTCAGCCGATGTCGAGCGGATCCACCCGCACCCGCACCGGCTCGGTGCCGCCCCGCGCCATCCGGGCGGCCTGCGCCTGCTTCAGGGCGCGGGCGAGGGCCGCGCCGCTGCCGGGCGGCACCCGGACCAGGACGCGCTCCCAGTGCTCACCGGGCGGCGGCGCCCCCGGCCTGCGGGTGCCGGCAGGCCCCGCGTCGGGCACCGGGACGGGGCCCAACACCTCGGCGTCCGGAGGCAGTTCGACCGCCCGGAGGAAGTCGGCGAGCGCATCCGGGACACCGGCCACCGCCGCCATCCGCGACACCGGCGGGAACCCCAGCTCGGCCCGGTCGGCCAGCTCCCGGACGGCGTGCCCCACCGGGTCCCACCGCACCAGGGCCTGCACGGGGCGCAGCGTCGGCTCGGCGACGACGACCACGGTGCCGCCGGCCTCCTGGGGCCGGACCAGCGCGGCCGCGCCGATCCACCGCCGCAGCGCGTCCTCGCCCGCCCGCAGGTCGGGCCGCCCGAGCATCGCCCAGCCGTCGAGCAACAGGGCCGCGGCGTACCCGCCTTCGGCGACGGGCTCGGCGCCCGGCGTGCTCACGACGAGCGCGGGCGCCCCTGACACGGTGTCGAGCACCTGCTCGCGCCCCGACGTCCGCACCGGCACCGCGGGAAACGCCCGCCCCAGCTCCTCGGCGGTCCGCCGCGCCCCGACGACCTGGGCCCGCAGCCGGGTGCCGCCGCACGCGGCGCAGTGCCAGTGCGCCTCCTCGCGCCCGCACCAGCCGCAGGCCAGCGTCCCGGTCGACTCCCGCGCCTCCAGCGGTCCCGCGCAGTGCCGGCAGCGGGCGGGCTCGCGGCACTGCTGGCAGGCGAGCCGCGGCACGTAGCCCCTGCGCGGCACCTGTACGAGGACGGGACCGTCCCGCAGCGCCGTCCGCGCGACCTCCCACGCGAGACTGGGCAAGCGGGCGGCGCGCGCGGCCTCGTCCCGCGCGACGTCCAGGTCGCCCACGGTCCTGACGAGCGGAGCGGTGCGCCGCACCACCTCGCGCGGCGCGGCCACGGCGGCGGCCCAGCCGCTGCGCACCAGCTGCGCCGCTTCCACGGTGCAGCTCCAACTCCCCAGCAGGAAGGCACACTTGTCCCGGGAGGCGCGCAGCTCCAGCACCTCCCGCACGTGCGGGAAGGGGGCGTGGTCGTCGCTGTGGTGGGAGTCGCCGTCGTCCCACACCACGACGAGCCCCAGATCGCGTACGGGCGCGAACATGGCGGCCCGCGTCCCCACCACGGCCCGCACCGCTCCCCGCCGCACGGCGAGCCACTCCGAGTACCGGCGCTGCTGCCCCGCGTCGGCGGTCAGCAGGGCGTGCTGCCCGGGCCCCAGCACGTCTCCCAACGCCTGGTCGACCCGCGCGGCGAGCCGCACCGTCGGCACGACGACCAGGGCGCCCCGCCCCGACGCGAGCGTCGCCTGCACGGCCCGCGCGATCTCCTCGGCCCACTCGGGCCCGGGCAGCGCGGTCCACACGGCCCGCGGCGCCCCGCCCGAGGCGAGCGAGGCGAGCAGATCGGCGCCCCGCTCGTACCGCCGCCACGAACCGGGATCGGGCGCAACGGGCCGTGGCGGCGGCGCCGGGAACTCACGCGCCTCGGCCTTCGCGTGCCGCGGCGGAATCGCCAGCTGCAGCACATCGGCCAGGCTCCCCGCGTACCGGTCGGCGACGGCCCGCGTCAGCCCCAGCACCTCCGGGTCGAGCACCGGCTCCGGCGACAGCACCTGCGCCAGCGCGGCGAGCGGCCCCTGGTACTCGGCCTCGGCCACCCGCTCGACCAGGAACCCGTCGATCAGCCCGCCGCCCTCGCGCCGCCCGTCCCGCACGTTCCGCGCCCCGGCCCCGAACCGCACCCGCACCCGCACCCCCGGCTGGGCCACGGCATCCAGCTCCTGAGGCACCGCGTACTCGAAGTACCGGTCCAGGTGCAGCACACCCTTGTCCACGAGCACGCGCGCGACCGGCAACTCCCCGGCCAGCGCGGCCCCCCGCCACGTCCGCGGCTTGGCCTTCGGCGCCTTGGCCCTGCGCACGCTCTCCCGAATCAACGCCAACTGCTCCGGCTCGCCTCCGGCAGGCTCATCGGGGGTGTCGTTCTCGCTGCTCACGCCTGCATTCCTACCAGAGGGGGCTGACATCGGGCCGGGCTGCGCACGACCGCCCGCCGCCGGGGGCGGGCGGAAAAGCGTCGGGCCCGGCCCTCCCGAAGGAGAGCCGGGCCCGGCAGCGGTCGGAGGGGACTACAGCCCCGCGGCCTTGCGCAGCGCGTCCACGCGGTCCGTCTTCTCCCACGTGAAGTCGGGCAGCGCGCGCCCGAAGTGGCCGTAGGCGGCCGTCTGGGAGTAGATCGGGCGGAGCAGGTCGAGGTCGCGGATGATCGCGGCCGGGCGGAGGTCGAAGACCTCGGTGATCGCGGCCTCGATCTTGTCCGTGTCGACCGTCGCCGTACCGAAGGTCTCGACGAAGAGACCGACCGGCTCGGCCTTGCCGATCGCGTACGCGACCTGGACCTCGCAGCGGGCGGCGAGGCCGGCGGCGACGACGTTCTTGGCGACCCAGCGCATCGCGTACGCGGCGGAGCGGTCGACCTTCGACGGGTCCTTGCCGGAGAAGGCGCCGCCACCGTGGCGGGCGTAGCCGCCGTACGTGTCGATGATGATCTTGCGGCCGGTGAGGCCGGCGTCGCCCATCGGGCCGCCGATCTCGAAGCGGCCGGTCGGGTTCACCAGGAGGCGGTAGCCCTCGGTCTCCAGCTTGATGCCGTCGTCGAGGAGCGCCTTGAGCTCGGGCTCGACCACGAACTCGCGGATGTCGGGCGCGAGGAGCGAGTCCAGGTCGATGTCCGACGCGTGCTGCGAGGAGACGACGACGGTGTCGAGGCGGACGGCCTTGTCGCCGTCGTACTCGATGGTGACCTGGGTCTTCCCGTCCGGGCGGAGGTAGGGGATCGTGCCGTTCTTGCGGACCTCGGAGAGGCGGCGCGACAGGCGGTGCGCGAGGTGGATCGGGAGCGGCATGAGCTCCGGCGTCTCGTCGCACGCGTAGCCGAACATCAGGCCCTGGTCGCCGGCGCCCTGCTTGTCGAGCTCGTCGTCGTCGCCCTCGACGCGCTTCTCGTACGCCGTGTCGACGCCCTGCGCGATGTCCGGGGACTGCGAGCCGATGGAGACCGAGACGCCGCAGGACGCGCCGTCGAAGCCCTTCTTCGACGAGTCGTAGCCGATCTCGAGGATCTTCTCGCGCACGAGCTGCGCGATCGGCGCGTACGCCTTGGTGGTGACCTCGCCGGCCACGTGCACGAGGCCCGTGGTGATCAGCGTCTCGACGGCCACGCGGGACGTGGGGTCCTCACGCAGCAGTGCGTCGAGAATGGTGTCGCTGATCTGGTCAGCGATCTTGTCGGGGTGACCCTCGGTCACGGACTCCGAGGTGAACAGGCGACGGGACACAACGCTCCCTGTGGTTGCAGCGGCTGCTGGCTGATCATTGAAGGACGGGCCGGGGGCTGCGCCTGGCATCGTCCGAGAACAGTTTATCGGTCGTGCTCGGCCGCCGGACCACGCGTCTCGCCACTTGGGAGCGCTGTGACCTGCGACACCGCATTCTCCGATACGACGATCGGTCTTCGGAAGGGTGCGGGACGCCCGAAATTCCCGCGTTTCCGGGGGTTCGAGGCACCCGAAGGGGCGAACGTGGATTTCCGTTCCCTCTGGGGTTCGATCCACGTTCGCGAAATTTTTACCGGGCCGGCAGGCGGCGCACGACCTCGTCCCAGATCTGGTCGGCGAGCGCTTCCTTCGGGCCGTACGGGACGGGGGTCTCGGTGCCGTCGGCGCCCAGGATCACGGCTTCGTTCTCCTCGGAGCCGAAGGTCTTGCGCTCCCCGACCTCGTTGACGACGAGCAGGTCGCAGCCCTTGCGGGCGAGCTTGGCGCGGCCGTTGGCGAGGACGTCGTCGGTCTCGGCGGCGAAGCCGACGACCAGCTGGCCAGGACGGGGCCGGTCGCCGGAGACCTCGGCGAGGATGTCCGGGTTGCGGACCAGCGCGATCGGCGCCGGGTCCTCGCCGTCCTTCTTCTTGATCTTGCCGGTGGCGTAGGTCTCCGGGCGGAAGTCCGCCACGGCCGCGGCCATCACGACCGCGTCGGCGTCGGCGGCCGCCTTGAGGACGGCCTCGCGCAGCTGCACGGCGGTGCCCACGTGGACGACGTCGACGCCCGCCGGGTCGGGGAGCGCCGCGTTCGCCGAGAGCAACGTCACGCGGGCGCCGCGGGCCGCGGCCGTGCGGGCCAGCGCGTAGCCCTGCTTGCCGGAGGAGCGGTTGCCGAGGAAGCGGACCGGGTCGAGGGGCTCGCGGGTGCCGCCGGCGCTGATGACGACGTGCTGCCCGGCGAGGTCCTGCGGTGCGGCGCCGCGGGCCAGGACGCGGCGTACGTACTCGAAGATCTCGGCCGGGTCGGGGAAGCGGCCCTTGCCGGTGTCCACGCCGGTCAGCCGGCCGACGGCCGGCTCGATGACGAGGGCGCCGCGACGGCGCAGCGTGGCGACGTTCTCCTGGGTGGCCGGGTGCTCCCACATCTCCGTGTGCATGGCGGGGGCGAAGACGACCGGACAGCGGGCGGTGAGCAGGGTGTTCGTCAGGAGGTCGTCGGCCAGGCCGTGGGCCGCCTTGGCGAGCATGTCGGCGGTGGCCGGGGCGACGACCACGAGGTCGGCGTGCTGGCCGATCCGGACGTGCGGGACCTCGTGGACGGAGTCCCAGACCTCGGTGGAGACCGGGTTGCCGGAGAGCGCGGACCAGGTCGCGGCGCCGACGAAGTGCAGTGCCGATTCGGTGGGCACGACGCGCACGTCGTGGCCGGACTCCGTCAGCCGACGCAGCAGTTCGCACGCCTTGTAGGCGGCGATCCCACCACTGACTCCCAGAACGACCTTCGGCTTGGACACCGGCTCTCCCCTGAATCCGCTGCGTACGAGGAAACGTACGACTCCATGACACACCACAGGCCCGGCAGTCGCGCTGCCGGGCCTGGGATGACGTGAAAACTGTCGAGACGACGTGCGTTACTGCGCCGGGCCCTCGATGGCCTCGGACGTCAGCAGACCCGCGTTGATCTCGCGAAGGGCGATCGAGAGCGGCTTCTCGTGGACGTGCGTGTCCACCAGCGGGCCGACGTACTCGAGCAGGCCCTCACCGAGCTGCGAGTAGTACGCGTTGATCTGACGCGCGCGCTTGGCGGCGTAGATGACCAGGCTGTACTTCGAGTCGGTTGCTTCGAGGAGCTCATCAATCGGCGGGTTGATGATGCCCTCGGGCGCGGTAATGGAAGAGGACACTCTCTGCCTTCCGATGGGGGCCGGAACCGGAGGGGTCCCGACTGGGGTAAAGATCAAAGAACTTTCATCAAGGCTAGCAGCTCACGCGCTACGCCCTCGACGGAGGTATTGACAAGGGTCGTGTCGAACTCCGCCTCGGCGGCCAGCTCCACCTTCGCGGCCTCGAGCCTGCGCTCGATGACCTCCGGCGCCTCGGTGCCGCGCCCGGTGAGCCGGCGGACCAGCTCGTCCCAGCTCGGCGGTGCGAGGAAGACCAGCTGCGCCTCGGGCATCGACTCGCGGACCAGGCGGGCGCCCTGGAGATCGATCTCGAGGAGGACCGGCTCGCCCGCTTCGAGGCGGTCGAGCACGGCGCGCCGGGGCGTGCCGTAGCGGTTGCCCGCGAACTCGGCCCACTCCAGGAGCTCGCCGTTGGCGATCAGCTTGTCCATCTCCTCGTCGGTGACGAAGAAGTACTGGACTCCGTGCTTCTCGCCCGGGCGCGGCTTGCGGGTCGTCGCCGACACCGAGAGCCAGACCTCGGGGTGTTCCTTGCGCATATGAGCGACGACCGTGCTCTTGCCGACTCCAGAGGGGCCGGAGAGCACGGTCAGCCGCGGACGTTCACTCATGCAGCGATTATTCCAGTTGTTCCGGAGTGCCGGGACCAGCCCTGGGGCCGGTGACCGTCACTCAGGCGCCGGTGCTGCCGAACTCGCGCTCCAGGGAGGCGATCTGATTGGAACCGAGACCGCGCACCCGGCGGGATTCGGAGATCCCGAGGCGCTCCATGATCTGCTTGGCGCGGACCTTGCCCACGCCCGGCAGGGACTCGAGGAGGGCGGAGACCTTCATCTTTCCGATGACGTCGTTCTCCTGGCCCTGCTTGATGACCTCGTGAAGGGAGGCGCCGGAGTGCTTGAGTCGATTCTTGACCTCGGCCCGCTCCCGGCGAGCCGCGGCGGCCTTTTCGAGCGCGGCTGCGCGCTGTTCAGGGGTAAGGGGCGGAAGAGCCACGCCTACGTCACCTCGGATGTCGAACTGTCGGATACGGACCGGTGAGGAACCTAGTCGCCCCACACCTGGGGAGCAACGTGCAATGCGCTTGCCCGTTCGCTCTCGTCGGAGACTAGCGGCCAAGGCCGTCCGAGTCAGCGAGAACAGCGGAAAAGTCCTGGTCAGCCTCCATCGAGTCCGACATTTAGGGCAAAACGGCGGTGAAATCGGTCAGGATTCGTACGCGAAGCCCAAGGTCGGCACGGAGTGCCACCACGCGGAAGGCGTCGAACGGCCTTCCGCGGGTGCTCCGGCAGACCTCCGAGGAGCGTCAGGCGACGCCCGCGACCGCCTCTCGCACCTCGTCCGCGAACCGGACCGCCGCGTCCCGCAGCGCGGTCACGGACGGACCGGCCTTCAGGACCCCCCGGCTGACGTTCGGCACCACGTTGCGCGCGGCCGCGCCGAACACCGTCGGGAGATCGGCGGCGGTGGCACCCTGCGCGCCGATGCCGGGCGCGAGGAGCGGCCCGTTGATGTCGAGGTCGTACGAGGAGAGATCGCCCAGCGTGGCGCCGACGACCGCGCCGAAGGAGCCCATGGGCGTCTCCCCCGCGTTCTCCCCGGCGAGGTGCGCGAGCATCGTCGCCCCGACGTTGCGGCCGTCGGCGCGCACGGCGTGCTGGACCTCGCCGCCCTCCGGGTTGGAGGTGAGGGCGAGCACGAAGAGGCCGGCGCCGGACTCGCGGGCGAGGTCGACGGCCGGCTTCAGCGAGCCGTAGCCGAGGTACGGGGACACCGTCAGGGCGTCCACGAACAGCGGGGAGTCCTTGTGCAGGTAGGTCTCCGCGTACGCGGCCATGGTCGAGCCGATGTCGCCGCGCTTGGCGTCCATGACGACGAGGGTGCCCGCCGCGCGCAGGTCGGCCACGGCCTTCTCCAGGACGGCGACGCCGCGCGAGCCGAACCGCTCGAAGAACGCCATCTGCGGCTTGACCACGGCGACCGTGTCGGCCAGCGCCTCGACGGACGTGCGCGTGAAGGACTCCAGGCCCGCGATGTCGTCGTTCAGGCCCCACGAGGACAGCAGGGCGGCGTGCGGGTCGATGCCGACGCACAGCGGACCGCGCTCGTCCATGACACGACGCAGGCGCGCACCGAAGGGTTCGAGGACAGTCATGCGGCGACCTTCTTCACATCGGCGCCGATCGCGTCGGCGAGCGTGGCGTACGGCGAGTTGTTCAGGCGGGCCGCGAGGCCCTTGTGGATCGCGCGGGCGTAGAACGGGCCCTCGTAGATGAAGGCCGAGTAGCCCTGGATGAGGGTGGCGCCGGCGAGGATGCGCTGCCAGGCGTCCTCGGCGTTCTCGATGCCGCCGACGCCCACGAGGGTGATCTTGTCCCCCACGCGCGCGTAGAGGCGCCTGAGGACCTCCAGGGAGCGTTCCTTGAGGGGAGCGCCGGAGAGGCCTCCCGTCTCGCTCACGACGTCACCACGGGTCTTCAGGCCCTCGCGGGAGATCGTCGTGTTCGTGGCGATGATGCCGTCGAGGCCGAGCTCGACGGCCAGGTCGGCGACCGCGTCGACGTCCTCGTCGGCCAGATCGGGCGCGATCTTCACCAGCAGGGGGACGCGGCGGGAGCGCACGGTGCGGTCGGCGGCCTCGCGCACGGCGGTCAGCAGCGGGCGCAGCGCCTCCGTGGCCTGGAGGTTGCGCAGACCGGGCGTGTTCGGCGACGACACGTTCACCACGAGGTAGTCGGCGAAGGCGGCGAGGCGCTCGGTGGACTTCACGTAGTCGCCGACGGCCTCGGCCTCGGGGACGACCTTGGTCTTGCCGATGTTCACGCCGACGGTGGTCCTGATCACCGGGTTGCGGGAGGCCAGTCGCGCGGCGACGGCCAGGGAGCCCTCGTTGTTGAAGCCCATGCGGTTGATGAGCGCGCGGTCCGGGACGAGCCGGAAGAGGCGCTTCTTGGGGTTGCCCGGCTGGGCCTCGCCCGTCACCGTGCCGATCTCGATGTGGTCGAAGCCGAGCATCGCCATGCCGTCGATCGCGATGGCGTTCTTGTCGAAGCCGGCGGCGAGGCCGAAGGGGCCGTGCATACGGAGGCCGAGGGCTTCCGTGCGCAGCTCCTTGTAGCGCGGCGCGAGAGCGGCCGCCACGAAGGTGCGCAGGACGGGCGTGCGGGCCGCGAGGCGGATCCAGCGGAAGGCCAGGTAGTGGGCCTTCTCGGGGTCCATGCGCTTGAAGACGAGGTTGAAGAACAGCTTGTACATGACTGACGTCCTAGTGGTGCGCGCGAGGCGGTGGGCTCATGAAGAGGGGGACACCGTTCGGTGTCCCCCTCTTGGGCTGCTAGTCGCGGGCCGCGGTCAGGTGTTCCGCGTGTTCCTGCAGTGAACGCACGCCCACGTCTCCGTGGTTGAGCGCGTCGATGCCCTGGACGGCTGCGGCGAGCGCCTGGACCGTGGTCAGGCACGGCACGGAGCGGGCCACGGCCGCCGTACGGATCTCGTAGCCGTCGAGGCGGCCGCCGGTGCCGTACGGGGTGTTGACGATCAGGTCGACGTCACCGTCGTGGATGAGCTGGACGATCGTCTTCTCGCCGTTCGGGCCCTCGCCCTCGGACTGCTTGCGCACGATCGTGGCGTTGATGCCGTTGCGCTTGAGCACCTCGGCCGTGCCGGACGTGGCGAGCAGCTCGAAGCCGTGGGCGACCAGCTCGCGCGCCGGGAAGATCATCGAGCGCTTGTCGCGGTTGGCGACCGAGATGAAGGCGCGGCCCTTGGTGGGCAGCGGCCCGTAGGCGCCGGCCTGCGACTTGGCGTACGCCGTGCCGAAGACGGAGTCGATGCCCATGACCTCGCCGGTGGAGCGCATCTCCGGGCCGAGGACCGTGTCGACGCCGCGGCCGTGGATGTCGCGGAAGCGCGACCACGGCATGACGGCCTCCTTGACGGAGATCGGCGCGTCCAGCGGCAGCGTGCCGCCGTCACCGGTCTTCGGCAGCAGGCCCTCGGCGCGCAGCTCGGCGACGGTGGCGCCCAGCGAGATGCGGGCGGCGGCCTTCGCGAGCGGCACCGCGGTCGCCTTCGAGGTGAAGGGGACGGTGCGCGAGGCGCGCGGGTTGGCCTCCAGGACGTAGAGGATGTCACCCGCCATCGCGAACTGGATGTTGATCAGGCCGCGCACGCCGACGCCCTTGGCGATGGCCTCGGTCGAGGCGCGCAGGCGCTTGATGTCGAAGCCGCCGAGCGTGATCGGGGGCAGGGCGCACGCCGAGTCGCCGGAGTGGATGCCGGCCTCCTCGATGTGCTCCATGACGCCGCCGAGGTAGAGCTCCTGGCCGTCGTAGAGCGCGTCCACGTCGATCTCGATGGCGTC
This sequence comes from Streptomyces sp. KL116D, assembly GCF_030766975.1. NCBI lineage: Bacteria > Bacillati > Actinomycetota > Actinomycetes > Kitasatosporales > Streptomycetaceae > Streptomyces > Streptomyces sp. KL116D. The sequence continues at coordinate 46,456 of NZ_JASERH010000142.1, forward strand.
GTCCAGGAAGCGGTCCACCAGGACCGGCCGGGACGGGCTGATCTCGGTCGACTCCGCGATGTACGAGGACAGCCGGGTCTCGTCGTAGACGATCTCCATGCCGCGGCCGCCGAGCACGTACGACGGGCGGACCAGGACCGGGTAGCCGATCTCGTCGGCGATGGCCTTGGCCTCGGCGAAGGTCGTCGCGGTGCCGTGCTTGGGCGCGGGCAGGCCGGCCTCGGCGAGCACGCGGCCGAAGGCGCCGCGGTCCTCGGCGGCGTGGATCGCCTCCGGGGAGGTGCCGACGACCGGCACGCCGTTGTCCTTGAGCGCCTGCGACAGGCCCAGCGGGGTCTGGCCGCCGAGCTGGACGACAACGCCCGCGACGGGCCCGGCCAGCGTCTCGGCGTGCACGATCTCCAGTACGTCTTCCAGCGTCAGCGGCTCGAAGTACAGGCGGTCGGAGGTGTCGTAGTCCGTGGAGACGGTCTCCGGGTTGCAGTTGACCATCACGGTCTCGTAGCCCGCTTCGCTGAGCGCGAAGGAGGCGTGGACGCAGGAGTAGTCGAACTCGATGCCCTGGCCGATGCGGTTCGGGCCCGAGCCCAGGATGATCACCGCGGGCTTGGTGCGCTCGGCGACCTCGGTCTCCTCGTCGTACGAGGAGTAGAAGTACGGCGTCTTGGCGGCGAACTCGGCGGCGCAGGTGTCGACCGTCTTGTAGACCGGGCGGACGCCGAGCGCGTGCCGGACCTCGCGGACGACGTCCTCGCGCAGACCGCGGATCTCGGCGATCTGGTGGTCGGAGAAGCCGTGGCGCTTGGCCTCCGCGATGAGGTCGCGGGTCAGCTCGGGGGCCTCCGCCAGCTCGTCGGCCGTCTCCTTGATCAGGAACAGCTGGTCGACGAACCACGGGTCGATCTTCGTGTAGTCGAAGACCTCTTCCGGGGTGGCGCCGGCGCGGATCGCGTCCATGACGGTGTTGATGCGTCCGTCGGTGGGGCGCACGGCGGCTTCGAGCAGCTCCTTCTTGTCGCCGGTCGCACCGACGAAGGAGAACTGCGAGCCCTTCTTCTCCAGCGAGCGCAGCGCCTTCTGGAACGCCTCGGTGAAGTTGCGGCCGATCGCCATGGCCTCGCCGACCGACTTCATGGTCGTGGTGAGGGTGGAGTCGGCCTGCGGGAACTTCTCGAACGCGAAGCGCGGGGCCTTCACGACCACGTAGTCGAGCGTCGGCTCGAAGGACGCCGGCGTCTTCTCGGTGATGTCGTTCGGGATCTCGTCCAGCGTGTAGCCGACGGCCAGCTTGGCGGCGATCTTCGCGATCGGGAAGCCGGTCGCCTTCGATGCCAGAGCGGAGGAGCGCGAGACGCGCGGGTTCATCTCGATGACGATGATGCGGCCGTCGTCCGGGTTCACCGCGAACTGGATGTTGCAGCCGCCGGTGTCGACGCCGACCTCGCGGATGATCGCGATGCCGATGTCGCGCAGCCGCTGGTACTCGCGGTCGGTGAGCGTCATCGACGGGGCGACGGTGATCGAGTCACCGGTGTGCACGCCCATCGGGTCGAAGTTCTCGATGGAGCAGACGACCACGACGTTGTCGTTCTTGTCGCGCATCAGCTCCAGCTCGTACTCCTTCCAGCCGAGGATGGACTCCTCCAGGAGCACCTCGGTGGTCGGGGAGAGCGTGAGGCCCTGGCCGGCGATGCGGCGCAGCTCCTCCTCGTCGTGCGCGAAGCCGGAACCCGCGCCGCCCATGGTGAAGGAGGGACGGACGACGACGGGGTAACCGCCGAGGGTGTCGACGCCCTTGAGGACGTCGTCCATGGAGTGGCAGATGACCGAGCGGGCGGACTCGCCGTGCCCGATCTTCTTGCGAACCTCCTCCACGACGCCCTTGAAGAGGTCGCGGTCCTCGCCCTTGTTGATCGCCTCGACGTTGGCGCCGATGAGCTCGACGCCGTACTTCTCGAGGACGCCCTGCTCGTGCATGGAGATGGCCGTGTTGAGGGCCGTCTGACCACCGAGGGTCGGCAGCAGCGCGTCGGGGCGCTCCTTGGCGATGATCTTCTCGACGAACTCGGGGGTGATCGGCTCGACGTACGTGGCGTCGGCGATCTCCGGGTCGGTCATGATCGTCGCCGGGTTGGAGTTCACGAGGATGACCCGCAGGCCCTCGGCGCGCAGGATGCGGCACGCCTGGGTGCCGGAGTAGTCGAACTCGGCGGCCTGGCCGATGACGATCGGGCCGGAGCCGATGACCAGGACGGACTGGATATCGGTGCGCTTAGGCACGCTGGCCCTCCATCAGGGAAACGAAGCGGTCGAAGAGGTACGCGGCGTCGTGCGGGCCGGCGGCCGCTTCGGGGTGGTACTGGACGGAGAAGGCCGGCTGGTCGAGCAGCTGGAGGCCTTCGACGACCTGGTCGTTCAGGCAGACGTGGGAGACCTCGGCGCGGCCGAAGGGCGTCTCACTGACCTTGTCGAGCGGCGCGTCCACGGCGAAGCCGTGGTTGTGCGCGGTGACCTCGACCTTGCCGGTGGTGCGGTCCTGCACCGGCTGGTTGATGCCGCGGTGGCCGTACTTCAGCTTGTACGTGCCGAAGCCGAGGGCGCGGCCGAGGATCTGGTTGCCGAAGCAGATGCCGAACAGCGGCGTCTTGCGGGCGAGGACCGCGGTCATCAGCGCGACCGGCCCCTCGGCGGTGGCCGGGTCGCCCGGGCCGTTGGAGAAGAACACGCCGTCGGGGTTCACGGCGTAGACGTCGTCCTCGGTGGCGGTCGCCGGGAGCACGTGCACCTCGATGCCGCGCTCGGCCATCCGGTGCGGGGTCATGCCCTTGATGCCGAGGTCGATCGCGGCGACGGTGAACCGCTTGGTGCCGACCGCCGGGACGACGTAGGTCTCCTTGGTGGCGACCTCCTCGTACAGGCTCAGGCCCTTCATGGCCGGCTGCGCCTGGACCCGGGAGACCAGGTCGGCGTCGGCCGGGAGGGTCTCGCCGGAGAAGATGCCGGAGCGCATGGAGCCGCGCTCGCGCAGGTGGCGGGTGAGGGCGCGGGTGTCGATCCCGGAGATGCCCACGATGTTCTGGGCGACCAGCTCGTCGTCGAGCGAGCGGGCGGCGCGCCAGTTCGAGGGGATGCGGGCGGGGTCGCGGACCACGTAGCCCGAGACCCAGATGCGGCTCGACTCGTCGTCCTCGTCGTTCCAGCCCGTGTTGCCGATCTGCGGGGCGGTGGCGACCACGATCTGGCGGTCGTACGACGGGTCGGTGAGGGTCTCCTGGTAGCCGGTCATGCCGGTGGAGAACACGGCCTCGCCGAAGGTCTCCCCCACGGCCCCGTAGGCGCGGCCGCGGAACACCCGGCCGTCCTCCAGGACGAGAACGGCGGGAACCTTGCTGGCTCCCCTGGTGGAGGTGGTCATCGTGCGGTGCCTTCCGTCGTGATGGTCGTGTTGATCATGTCGTTCAGTGCGGTGACCCACTCGGCCTGCTCGGCGGCGTGGTCGGACCGGAACCCGGAGTCGATCAGCTTGTCGCCGTGCGCCCAGGTGACGATCAGCAGACCGCCCTCCGTGAGGACCTTGCCGGCGATGCCCTTGTCGAGCCGGGCCTCGCGCAGCGCGTCCACGGGGACGAAGAAGTCCGTCGCCCCGGGGCGTACGACGTCCAGACCGGCATCGGTCAGGGTCAGCTCGACTCGGCTGCGGGTGCCGAGGCCGTGCGCCACGATGCGGTCGAGCCACTGCCCCGCGGTGGTGGAGCCGTGGTACCGGCCGCTCAGCTCAAGTTTCGCCGGGCCCGGCTCGCTCGGCGCGCTGGGCAGCGGCGGCAGGTCGCCCTGCAGCGTGCCGCGCCACTTCCAGCCCTGGCGCATCAGCCAGTACACGAGCGCGATGAAGAGCAGCAGACCGACGATCCAGCCGATCCGGTCGGGCCAGTCGGTCACGTCCGCCGACTTCTGTTCGGCAGCGAGGTGGAGCAGTGGAGTCACGCGAGCTTCCCGTCGGCGAGGGTGGCCTTGCCCCGCAGCCAGGTGTGGGTGACGCGCCCCGGCAGCTCACGGCCCTCGTACGGGGTGTTGCGGCTGCGGGAGGCGAAGCCCGCGGGGTCAACGTCTCCACGGTAGTCGGCGTCGACCAGGACGAGGTTCGCGGGCTCACCTGCCGAGACGGGACGTCCGTGGCCCGTGGCCTGTCCGATCTCCGCGGGCTTGACGGACATCCGGTCGGCGACGCCGGCCCAGTCGAGCAGTCCGGTCTCGACCATCGTCTGCTGCACCACCGAGAGCGCGGTCTCCAGGCCGACCATGCCCATGGCGGCGGCGGCCCACTCGCAGTCCTTGTCCTCGTGCGGGTGCGGCGCGTGGTCGGTGGCGACGATGTCGATGGTGCCGTCGGCGAGCGCCTCGCGCAGCGCCATGACGTCCTTCTCGGTGCGCAGCGGCGGGTTCACCTTGTAGACCGGGTTGTACGAGCGGACCAGCTCGTCGGTGAGGAGCAGGTGGTGCGGGGTGACCTCGGCGGTCACGTCGATGCCGCGGGACTTGGCCCAGCGCACGATCTCCACCGAGCCCGCCGTGGACAGGTGGCAGATGTGCACGCGGGAGCCGACGTGCTCGGCGAGGAGCACGTCGCGGGCGATGATCGACTCCTCGGCGACGGCCGGCCAGCCGCCCAGACCCAGCTCGGCCGAGACGGTGCCCTCGTTCATCTGGGCGCCCTCGGTGAGGCGGGGCTCCTGCGCGTGCTGGGCGACGACGCCGCCGAAGGCCTTCACGTACTCCAGGGCGCGGCGCATGATCACGGCGTCGTGGACGCACTTGCCGTCGTCGGAGAAGACGGTGACGCCGGCGGCGGACTCGTGCATGGCGCCGAGCTCGGCGAGCTTGCTGCCCTCCAGGCCGACGGTGACGGCACCGATGGGCTGCACGTCGCAGTAGCCGTGCTCCTGGCCGAGCCGGTAGACCTGCTCGACGACGCCCGCGGTGTCGGCGACGGGGAACGTGTTGGCCATGGCGAACACGGCGGTGTAGCCACCGGAGGCGGCGGCCTGCGTGCCGGTCAGGACGGTCTCGGAGTCCTCGCGGCCCGGCTCGCGCAGGTGGGTGTGCAGGTCCACGAGGCCCGGCAGGAGCACCTTGCCGTCGGCCTCGACGACCTCGTCGACGCCGTCGGCGGAGAGTCCGGCCCCGACCTCGGCGATCACGGCGCCGTCGATCAGGACGTCCTGCGCCTCGCCGCCGAGCACCTTCGCACCACGGATCAGGATCTTGCTCATGTTCTTAGTTCCCCTCGGTACGGGTGTGCGTGACGGCGGGCTCGTTGCCGCCCAGAAGCAGGTAGAGGACGGCCATCCGCGTGTGGACGCCGTTGGCGACCTGCTCGATGACGGTGCAGCGGTCGGAGTCGGCGACCTCGGCGGTGATCTCCATGCCGCGGACCATCGGGCCGGGGTGCATCACGATGGCGTGCTCGGGCATCTTCGCCATGCGCTCGCCGTCGAGGCCGTAGCGGCGGGAGTACTCGCGCTCGGTCGGGAAGAACGCGGCGCTCATGCGCTCGCGCTGGACGCGCAGCATCATCACGGCCTCGGTCTTGGGGAGCGTGGAGTCCAGGTCGTACGAGACGTCGCACGGCCAGCTCTCGACGCCGACCGGCAGCAGGGTGGGCGGCGCGACGAGGGTGACCTCGGCGCCGAGGGTGTGCAGCAGGTCCACGTTCGACCGGGCGACGCGGCTGTGCAGGATGTCGCCGACGAGCGTGACGCGCTTGCCGTCGAGGCCCTGGCCGATCCCGGCGTCCCGGCCGACGAGGCGGCGGCGCATCGTGAACGCGTCGAGCAGCGCCTGGGTGGGGTGCTGGTGGGTGCCGTCGCCCGCGTTGATCACCGGGGCGTCGATCCAGCCGGACGTGGCGAGCCGGTACGGCGCGCCGGACGCGCTGTGCCGGATGACGACGGCGTCGACGCCCATCGCCTCCAGGGTCTGCGCGGTGTCCTTCAGGGACTCGCCCTTGGAGACGCTGGAGCCCTTGGCGGCGAAGTTGATGACGTCGGCGGAGAGGCGCTTCTCGGCGGCCTCGAAGGAGATCCGGGTCCGGGTCGAGTCCTCGAAGAAGAGGTTGCAGATGGTCCGGCCGCGCAGGGCGGGCAGCTTCTTGATGGGCCGGTCCGCGACGCGGGCCATCTCCTCGGCGGTGTCGAGGATGAGCACGGCGTCGTCGCGGGTGAGGTCGGCGGCCGAGATGAGGTGTCGCATCATCTGGGGAGCTCCGTAGAAAAGTTCAGGAGATTCAGGACATACGGGCGCGCGAGGGCACACCTACGCGGCCGTACGGACGTACGCGTACGGCTGGAGGGGTGCTACTGCTCGGCCGCCGTGGCGTCCGGCTTGGCACCGAGCAGCACGGCGTCGCGGCCGTCCTCCTCGGCGAGCTGGACCTTGACCGTCTCCCGCAGCGACGTGGGGAGGTTCTTGCCGACGTAGTCGGCACGGATGGGAAGTTCGCGGTGGCCGCGGTCGACGAGGACCGCGAGCTGCACGGCGCGCGGGCGCCCGATGTCGTTCAGGGCGTCCAGCGCGGCACGGATGGTGCGACCGGAGAAGAGCACGTCGTCGACGAGGACGACCAGGCGGCCGTCGATGCCGTCGCCGGGGATCTCGGTGCGGGCGAGCGCGCGCGGCGGGTGCATCCGCAGGTCGTCGCGGTACATCGTGATGTCGAGGGAACCGCAGGGGATCTTGCGTCCCGTGACGTCCTCGAGCTTCTCGGCCAGGCGGCGGGCGAGGAAGACGCCCCGCGTGGGAATGCCCAGGAGGACCACGTCCTCGGCGCCCTTGGCGCGCTCGACGATCTCGTGGGCGATGCGGGTCAGTACCCGCTCGATGTCCGGGCCCTCGAGTACGGGCCTGGCATCGGACTGCTGCGTGTCCATATGAAACGGACCTCCTTCTCCGCCTCACGGGACGGACCTTAAAGGACGTCGGAATTGCGCCAACCAGACTACCAGCCCCACAACATCGCTGATCACCACCCTGGAGGTGCGAGAACGCCGGATTCACGAGAAGGTCGGTACGGACCATTCGGCTTGACGCGGCCAAGTAACGCTGCGTAACCTCACAGTGAGTTACCAGCCACGCGGCGGAGCCGCACATTGATGCAGTGTCCGGGGAGCTATATGTCCAGCGAATACGCCAAACAGCTCGGGGCCAAGCTCCGTGCGATCCGTACCCAGCAGGGCCTTTCCCTCCACGGTGTCGAGGAGAAGTCCCAGGGACGCTGGAAGGCGGTCGTGGTCGGGTCGTACGAGCGCGGTGACCGTGCCGTGACCGTGCAGCGCCTTGCCGAGCTGGCGGACTTCTACGGCGTGCCGGTGCAGGAGCTGCTGCCGGGGACGACCCCGGGCGGCGCCGCCGAGCCCCCGCCGAAGCTGGTCCTGGACCTGGAGCGCCTGGCCCACGTGCCGCCGGAGAAGGCGGGCCCGCTGCAGCGCTATGCCGCCACGATCCAGTCGCAGCGCGGTGACTACAACGGCAAGGTGCTGTCGATCCGCCAGGACGACCTGCGCACGCTCGCCGTCATCTACGACCAGTCGCCCTCGGTCCTGACCGAGCAGCTGATCAGCTGGGGCGTTCTCGACGCGGACGCGCGGCGTGCGGTGGCGCACGACGAGGCCTGATCAGGGCTGGTACAGCAGAAACGTCACATCCGAGGGGCGGAGCCGTCACGGCTCCGCCCCTCGGGCGTTCAGCGGGACCGGTAGAGCCGGCCGATGACCTCGGGCAGCAGCCGCTCGCTCAGCTTCGGCGGCAGCACCTGCAGCACGGCGAGCACCGGCGCCATCCGATCCGGCAGCCGGCCGCCCTCCCCCACGCCGGCGAGGGTGAGGGCCACCTCGATCTCCTCGGGGCTCAGCCCGTCCGGGTCGAGCGAGGCCGCGGCCCCCACCACCTCCGGGTCGACGACCACGGGTCCGGCCGCCCGCGCCCGCCCCACCGCCTTCTCCAGTTCGGCCAGCAGCTGCCGAACGGACTCCTCGCCCGCCACGGCCGCGGTCACCGTGAGGTGCAGATTGGCCGGCGACGGGCCGAAGGCGGGCTGCGGCTGCAGGTACCAGCCGCTCTCCCGGATCTCGTCGGCGACCACGAACACGTCGAGCTCGGGGTCGTCGGACGCGACGGCCAGCAGGGACGCCTCGGGCCGCGCGAGCAGCCGGAGCCCCTCGATCCGGTCGATGCCGTGGGCGAGGGCCCGGGTCGTCCGGTGGACGCGCGTCGACAACGCGGTGTAACCCTCGGTCCCGACGCGCTCGGTCACCGCCCACGCCGCCGCGAGCGGTCCGGCCGGTTTGGTGCCCTGGAGCGTGGAGTTGACGACGGGGTAACCGGGCCAGGAGGCGTGCGCGAACCAGCCGTGGCGGCGCAGGTCCGCGTCCCGGAAGAGCAGCAGTGAGGCCCCCTTCGGGGTGTACGCGTATTTGTGGAGGTCCACGGAGAGGGACGTCACGCCCGGGACGGCGAGATCGAACTCCGGGATGCGCGGCGCGTCCTGGGCGTCCGCCCTGCGCAGGTGTCCCAGGTACCAGCCGCCGATGCACGCGTCGACGTGGCAGAGGATCCCGCGCCGCGCCGCCTCCGCCGCCACCTCGGCGACCGGGTCGATGACGCCGTGGGCGTACGAGGGGGCGGAGACGACGACCAGGGCGGTGCGGTCGGTGAGCGCGGCGGCCATGTCGGCCGGGCGCACCTTGAAGGTCTCCGGGTCGACGGGGACATTCACCACGGTGAGGCCGAAGAGCTCGGCGGCCTTGTGGAAGGCGGCGTGGGCGGTCTGCGGCAGCACCAGTTCGGGCGCGGTCACCCCGCGGGTCCGCCGGGCGTGCTGACGCGCCGTCAGCACGGCGAGGAGGCAGCTCTCGGTGCCGCCGCTGGTGAAGGTGCCCGCGGTTCCGCCCAGCAGCGCGGTCGCCCGGCGCACCAGGTCGTTCTCCAGCTCGACGACGCTCGGGAACGCCGTCATGTCGAGCCCGTTGACCCCGCCGAAGGCGGCCTGCGCGGCGTTCGCCAGCTCGTCGAGGCCCTCGAGACCCGAGTCGTACACGTAGGCCATGGTGCGGCCGCCGTGCACGGGCAGGTCACCGGCGCGCAGCGCGGCGAGCCGCGCCAGGATCGGGTCGTCGGTCGTCATACGGACTCCTCGTCTCGCGGAGCGGTGCGGGCGATGGACTCGTCGCGCAACCGGGTCAGTTCGGCCTCGGTGAGGCGGTAGCGGGCCAGCAGCGGCAGGCTGATCAGCAACAGCAGGGCGGGCAGCGCGCCGAAGCCGACCACGATCGCGGTCAGTGCCGAGTCTGGCTGAGCGACCCGGTGGTCCGCGTCGGAAGAGACGAAGTCACCGAGCGCGAGCACGAGACCGAACAGGCCGGGCCCCAGGGCGAGTCCGAGCGTCTCGCCCGCGGTCCACAGGCCGGTGAAGACGCCTGCCCTGCGCCGTCCGCTGGTGTAGGCGTCGGCCGCGACGGCGTCGCCGAGCATCGCCATCGGCAGCATCTGCATGCCCGCGTACCCGATGCCGGCCAGGGCCACGGCACCGTAGACCAGCACGGCCGGCAGCTCGCGCCCGGCGGCCGCGCCCAGCGCCCCCAGCAGGAAGCACAGGGAAGCCCCGACCGCCGCGTTCCGCTTGCCCGTGCGCCGTCCGACCGCGAGCCAGAGCGGCATGGCGAGCAGCGACGGGACGATCAGGCACACGAAGAGCAGGGTCGTGGCGCTCGGGCGGTCGAGGATGTACGTCGCGAAGTACTGGGTGCCCGCGAGCATCAGGCCGGTCGCGGCGGCCTGCACGACGAAGGCGCCGAGCAGCCAGGCGAAGGGCGCGTTGCCGCGGGCGGCGCGCAGCTGGGCGCGCAGGCTCGGCTCGCTCGTCGTCCGGACGACGCTGCGGGTCCCCGCCGTCGCGGCGACGGCGGCGAGCATCCCGGCGGCGAGCAGGGCGCCGATCACCACGCCCATCAGCCGGTAGCCGCCGGCGCTCCCCCGGTCCTCGCCGGAGGCGCCCGCGAGCAGCGGCGCGACGGCCCCGGACAGCAGGATGGCGACGGCGAGGAACGCCACCCGCCAGGACATGACGCGGGCCCGCTCGTCCGGATCGGCGGTGAGTTCCGCGGGCAGCGCGACGTAGGGCACCTGGAAGCAGGCGTACGCGGACGCGGTGAGCAGGAAGAGGACGGCGACGTAGCCGGCGGCGGCCCCGCCGTCGAGGCCCGCGGGCGCGGCGAACATGGCCGCGAAGCAGACCGGCATGGTGACGCCGCCGAGCAGCATCCAGGAGCGCCGGGGCCCCCACCGTCCGCCCGTGCTGCGGTCGGAGAGGCTGCCTATCCAGGGGTTGAGCAGTACGTCCCACGCCTTGGGCAGGAAGACGAGGAGGCCGGCGAGGCCCGCGCCGACCCCGAGCACGTCGGTGAGGTAGTAGAGCAGGAGCAGGCCGGGGACGGTGCCGAAGGTGCCGGTGGCGAAGGAGCCGAGGCCGTAGCCGACGCGCACCTTGACCGGAAGACCTGTTGGGGACATGGCCAGAACTTAGTGATGATCCCCGGGAACGCACCAGGCCCGAAGCAGAACATTGTTCAAGTTCTGCTTCGGGCCTGCGGAGGTGCTGTGCGCGCCCTGCGTTACGCCTCGTCGCGGCGGAGCGACGGCTTCAGGTCCTTGAAGCGGGCCAGAAGACCGTTGATGAACGCCGGGGAGTCGTCCGTGGAGAACTCCTTGGCCAGCGAGACGGCCTCGTCGAGGACGACGGCGTCCGGAGTTCCGTCGACCCAGATCAGCTCGTAGGCGCCGAGCCGCAGGATGTTGCGGTCGACGACGGGCATCCGGTCGAGGGTCCAGTCGACGGCGTACTGCGCGATCAGCTCGTCGATGCGGCGGGCCTTGGGGGCGTACCCCTCGACCAGCTCCATCGTGTACTCGCTGACGGGCGGCTGCTGCGGGTCGCTGTGCGAGTTCTTGACCCAGTCCGCGAGGACCGTCACGACGTCTGCGCCGCGCTGGTCCGCCTCGAAGAGGATCTGGAAGGCTCGCTTGCGGGCCGTGTTACGGGCGGCCACGGTTAGCTGTTCACCCGGCCGAGGTAGCTGCTGTCACGGGTGTCGACCTTGATCTTCTCACCGGTGGTGATGAAGAGCGGGACCTGGATCTGGTGGTCGGTCTCCAGCGTGGCGGGCTTGGTGCCACCGGTCGAGCGGTCACCCTGGACGCCCGGCTCGGTCTCCTTGACGACGAGCTCGACGGCGGCCGGCAGCTCGACGAAGAGCACCTCGCCCTCGTGCTGCGCCACGGTGGCGGTGAAGCCCTCGATGAGGAAGTTGGCGGCGTCGCCGACGGCCTTGCGGTCGACGTGCAGCTGGTCGTAGGTCTCCATGTCCATGAAGACGAAGTAGTCGCCGTCCATGTAAGAGAACTGCATGTCGCGCTTGTCGATCGTGGCCGTCTCGACCTTGACGCCGGCGTTGAACGTCTTGTCGACGACCTTGCCGGAGAGCACGTTCTTCAGCTTGGTGCGCACGAAGGCCGGGCCCTTGCCGGGCTTGACGTGCTGGAACTCGACGACGGACCAGAGCTGGCCCCCGTCGAGCTTGAGCACCAGGCCGTTCTTGAGGTCGTTCGTGGAAGCCACGGTTGCGGAATCTCCTGGACTGACGTGGACGACCCCGGGGCACAGCGCGTAGCCGACGGCTACAGCGCGAGCAGCTCCTTGGTCGTGATGGTGAGTAGCTCGGGTCCGCCGTCCGCCTCGGGGCGAACGACGAGCGTGTCATCGATCCGGACGCCGCCCCGGCCCGGGAGGTGGACCCCCGGTTCGACGGTGACCGGCACACAAGCGTCCAGTTTACCCATGGCGGCGGGGGCCAACTGCGGGTCCTCGTCGATTTCGAGTCCCACTCCGTGTCCGGTCAGCTGTGCGAGCCCGTCACCATACCCCGCCGCGTCCAGGACGTGACGGGCGGCCCGGTCCACTTCGCGGCACTCGGCGCCGGGCACCAGGCTCTCCCGTCCGGCCCGCTGAGCGGCGAAGACGAGGTCGTAGAGCTCGATCTGCCAGTCCGCGGGAGAGGTCCCGATGACGAAGGTGCGGCCGATCTCGCAGCGGTAGCCGCGGTACGTCGCGCCCAGGCAGACGGAGAGGAAATCTCCTTCCTCGACCCGGCGGTCGCTGGGCCGGTGGCCGCCGCGCCCCGAGTTCGGGCCGGTGCCCACGGAGGTGGGGAAGGCAGGGCCGTCGGCGCCGTGGTCGACAAGTCGACGTTCCAGCTCCAGGGCCAGGTGCCGTTCGGTGCGGCCGACGAGGATCGACTCCAGGAGCTCGCCGAGCGCCTGGTCGGCGATCTCGGCCGCGATCCGCAGACAGGAGATCTCCTCCTCGTCCTTGACGAACCTGAGCTGCTCGACGGCCCGGTTCAGATCGGTCAGCCGGAGCCGCGGGGCGACCGAGCCGAGCGCGCGGTGCCGGGCCACGGTCAGATGGTGCTCCTCGACCGCGAGGGAGTCGGCGCCGTGGGCGGCGGCCACGTCGGCGGCCGCGACGGCCGGGTCGCCGGCGGGCGCGGCCAGGATCTGCACCCGCAGCTCCTCGTCGGCCCGGCCCTCCCCGGTCTGGCCGCTCGGCGGCCGCGCACAGAGCAGGACGTCGCCGCTGCCGCCGGTCTCCCCGCCCAGCAGGAGCACCGCGCCGTGCGGCGCCGCCCCCGCGAGATAGCGGATGTTGGCGGGCCGCGACACGAGGGCAGCCGCGCTGCCGCCCGCCGTCGCGCGCTCTCTCAGCCGGTCCCGTCGGGCCGCGTACACCTCTGCCATGAGGCCGAGCGTACGAGCGCGGGCGGCGGGCGGCCGGTTCAGCGCGTCCGGACGGGCGTCGGGCCTTACGGGCCCGGGGGCGGCGTCACCACTGGGGCGGGCTGGCGATGGCCCGGGCGAGGACCTCGTCCAGGACCTGCGCCGTGCCGGGCACGTCCAGCTGCGAGTTGTCGATGATCGGCAGACCCGAGCCGTACCAGCCCGCCATGCGGCCGTGGATCCGGGCGACTTCCTCGTCGGTCAGCCGGCGGTTCCCGCTGCGCTGTGCGTTGCGCTCGAGGACGATCTCGAGGCCAGGCAGCAGCACGACGGGCAGCAGGCCGGGGCCCACGTGCCGCTTCCAGCCGCCGAGCCCGACGACCGGCCGGTCCGGGAAGACGGCGTCGTCGAGGATGCAGGAGATCCCGTTCGCCAGGAAGTTCCGGGCGGCGAAGCCGCAGGTGCGGCGGGCCAGCCGGTACTGCGCCTCGCTGTTGTCGTTCCATCCGGTCTGCGGGTCGGCGAAGCCGGAGCGGACCCACTCGCGCACGTCGTCCAGGCTGATGTGGGCCGTCGGGACGCGGCGGCGCTCCGCCCAGTGCTTGGCGACGCTCGTCTTGCCCGCGCCCGCCGGTCCGATGAGCAGCACCGCGAGCGTGGTCGCGGCCGGATCGACCGGGGCCTGCGCGGGCGGCGGGCTCGGCACGGCGACGGGGCCGCCGGGCGGGAGCTGGACGTGGCCGGTGGTGTCGCGCACCGGCGGTACGGGCTGGGGGTGCGGCGGAACCGGCGGATGGTGCGGGGCGCCGGTGAATCCGGGCACGCCCGGAGGCTGCTGCGCCTGGTGCGCCGCGGGCGCCGTCCACTGCGGCGCGGATCCGTGCCCGGGCCGATGGGGCGGTGGCAGCGGAGACCCCACTGCGTGCTGCATCCGGTGCCACTCCGTCTCGTACAACCGTCAAGGGGGCCCGGCGAACAGGGCGCTACCGAACGGTACCGTCCCCGGCCGCCGTTGTGTGAACGGCCGGGGCGGTCACAAAGTGCCCGTAGCTGAACGACCGGTGCTATTCGGCCACTTCACCGTAGGCGGCGAGCAGCACGGCCGGGTCCGGGCCCTCCAGGACGGTGGGCTTGCCGAGTCCGTCGAGGACGATGAAGCGCAGCAGGTCGCCGCGGGACTTCTTGTCGACCTTCATGGTCTCCAGGAGCTTGGGCCACTGGTCGTAGCGGTAGCTCAGCGGGAGGCCGACGGACTCCAGGACGGTGCGGTGCCGGTCGGCGGTCGCGTCGTCGAGGCGCCCCGCGAGGCGGCCGAGCTCGGCGGCGAAGTGCATGCCGACGGAGACGGCGGCGCCGTGCCGCCACTTGTAGCGCTCGTTCTTCTCGATGGCGTGCGCGAGGGTGTGCCCGTAGTTGAGGATCTCGCGCAGTCCGGCCTCCTTGAGGTCGCCGGAGACCACCTCGGCCTTGACCTTGATGGAGCGCTCGATGAGCTCCGCGGTGTGCGGGCCCTCGGGACTCCGGGCCGCGCGCGGGTCCTCCTCGATGAGCTCCAGGATCCGCTCGTCGGCGATGAACCCGGCCTTGATGATCTCGGCGAGGCCCGACACGTAGTCGTTGACCGGCAGCGAGTCGAGCGCCGCCAGGTCGCAGAGCACACCGGCCGGCGGGTGGAAGGAACCGACGAGGTTCTTGCCCTCGGCGGTGTTGATCCCGGTCTTGCCGCCGACCGCCGCGTCCACCATGGCGAGCACGGTGGTCGGCACGGCGATCCAGCGCACGCCGCGCAGCCAGGTCGCGGCCACGAACCCGGCGAGGTCCGTGCTGGCGCCGCCGCCGACGCCGACGATGACGTCGGAGCGCGTGAAGTTGGACTGTCCGAGGGCCTTCCAGCAGTACGCGGCGACCTCGGCGGTCTTGGCCTCCTCGGCGTTCGGGATCTGGATCGCGATCGCCTCGTAGCCCTGGTCGGCCAGGTCGGCGCGGAGCGCGTCCCCGGTCTCGGCCAGCGCCTCGGGGTGCACGACGGCGACCCGCTTCGCCCGGTCTCCGATCAACGAGCCCAGTTCACCGAGGAGTTGACGACCCACGAGCACCTCGTACGGGTCGGTACCGGCCGTGCCGCCGACCTGAATGCGCGTGATCTGATCCGTCATGCCTGCTTCAACTCCAGTGCGTCGAGGACGGCTTGGGCGACCTCGTCGGGACTACGGCCGTCGGTGGCCACGACCACCCGGGCGACCTCGGTGTACAGATGCCGGCGCGCCTCCATCAACTCCCGCCACTGCTTGCGGGGGTTGACGGCGAGCAGCGGCCTGGCCGTGTTCAGACCGGTCCGCTTGACCGCCTCCTCGACGTCCATCGAGAGGTAGACGACGGTGTGCCCGGCGAGCCGCTCGCGGGTGCCGGCGTCGAGGATCGCGCCGCCGCCGAGGGCGAGGACGCCTTCGTGCCCGGCGAGCGCGTCGGCCACGGCCGCCTTCTCCAGCGCCCGGAACGCCTCCTCGCCCTCGTCGACGAAGATGTCCGCGATGGCCCGGCCCTGCGCCCGCACGATGTCGTCGTCGGTGTCCCGGTAGCCGCAGCCGAGCTGCTCGGCGAGCAGCTCGCCCACCGTCGACTTGCCGACCCCCATCGGTCCGACGAGGACGACCTTCGGGCCGCTCACCGGATCTGGAGGTTGTCGAGGTACGACGTCACGTTGCGCCGGGTCTCCGGCACGCTGTCGCCGCCGAACTTCTCGGCGACCGCGTCCGCGAGCACCAGGGCGACCATGGCCTCGGCGACGATCCCGGCGGCGGGCACCGCGGAGACGTCGGAGCGCTGGTGGTGGGCCTGCGTGGCCTCACCGGTCGTGACGTCGACGGTCTTCAGGGCGCGCGGCACGGTCGCGATCGGCTTCATCGCGGCGCGCACGCGCAGCAGCTCACCGGTGGACAGGCCGCCCTCGGTGCCGCCCGCGTGACCGGAGACGCGGCGGATGCCCTCGGGGGTGTTCACGATCTCGTCGTGGGCCTTCGAGCCCGGCACCCGGGCCAGCTCGAAGCCGTCGCCGATCTCGACGCCCTTGATGGCCTGGATGCCCATGAGGGCTCCGGCCAGGCGGGCGTCCAGCTTGCGGTCCCAGTGCACGTGCGAGCCGAGGCCCACCGGCACGCCGTAGGCGAGGACCTCGACGACGCCACCGAGGGTGTCGCCGTCCTTGTGGGCCTGGTCGACCTCGGCCACCATCGCCTTCGACGCGTCCGCGTCCAGGCAGCGCAGCGGGTCGGCGTCCAGCTTGTCGACGTCGGCCGGCGTCGGGTACACGCCCTGCGGCGCCTTCACGGAGCAGAGCTCGACGACGTGCGAGACGATCTCGATCCCGGCCGTCTCCTTCAGGTACGACCGGGCGATCGCACCGAGGGCCACGCGCGCGGCCGTCTCACGGGCCGAGGCGCGCTCCAGGATCGGCCGGGCCTCGTCGAAGCCGTACTTCTGCATGCCCGCGAGGTCGGCGTGGCCGGGCCGCGGCCGGGTCAGCGGAGCGTTCCGCGCCAGGTCCTTGAGGATCTCGGGGTCGACCGGGTCGGCCGCCATGACCTGCTCCCACTTCGGCCACTCGGTGTTGCCCACCATGACCGCGACCGGGGAACCGAGGCTGAGCCCGTGCCGGACGCCGCCCAGGAAGGTGACCTCGTCCCGCTCGAACTTCATCCGCGCCCCGCGGCCATAGCCGAGGCGCCGTCGTGCCAGGTGGTCCGCCACCATCTCCGTGGTGATCGGAACGCCGGCGGGAAGTCCCTCCAGCGTCGCGACAAGTGCGGGTCCGTGCGACTCCCCCGCGGTCAGCCAGCGCAACCTGCTCAACGGTGCTCCTCATGCTCGCGCTCGGTACGGCTCGGCGGGCGGCTACGGGTGCGCGGACCCGGCCCACCGTGTATCCCCTGATCCTCCCATGCCGCGCTGACGGGCCGGTGCAGTGTCCGCCTTGCGGACGGCCGGTGAGACGGGGAACACGCACGTGGGGCCGCACGGAGGAGATCCGTGCGGCCCCGTCGTGCGGAGGTGCGCGGGTCAGCCCAGCGCCTTCAGTCCCGCCGCCCGCATCGCGGCGAGCACCGGCCGGGTGTCCCCGGTGAACTGCTCGAACTGGGACACGGCCTGGTGCACGAGCAGGTCGAGCCCGCTGAGCACCGGGGCGCCCCGGTCCTGCCAGGCCGCGGCGAGGCGCGTCGGCCACGGGTCGTAGACGACGTCGAACAGCGTGCCCACGCGCGCGGGCACCTCGCCGACCAGGTGGTCCGTGCCGCCCTTGGGCGTCGTGGAGATCACCAGCGGCGCCTCGAACGCGCCGGCCGCGTCCGCCCAGTCCGCGGTGCGGACCCGCACCCCGAGCCGGTCGCCCCAGCCCCGCATCTCCTCGGCGCGCCGCTCGCTGCGCACGTACGCGACGACCTCGCCCGAGCAGATCCGGGAGAGGGCGGCGAGCGCGGAGGACGCGGTGGCGCCGGCGCCGAGGATGGCGGCCGAGTCGACCTTCTCGACGCCCTGTTCGTGCAGGGCGGCCACGAGTCCGGGGATGTCGGTGTTGTCGCCGGTCTTCCGTCCGTCGGCGTGGAACACCACGGTGTTCACGGCCTCGACGGACGCGGCGGTGTCCGTGATCTCGTCGAGCAGCGGGATCACCGCCCGCTTCAGCGGCATCGTCAGCGACAGCCCGGCCCACTCCGGCCCGAGCCCCGCGAGGAACCCGGGCAGCGCCGCCTCGTCGACGTCGAACCGGTCGTACGACCAGTCGCCGTCCATGCCCAGCGCCGCGTACGCGGCGTTGTGCAGCTGCGGCGACAGGGAGTGGGCGATGGGCGAACCGAGAACCGCCGCCCTGCGCTGTACTGCCATCAGTCGTTGTTCCTCGACGCGTTCCACTCGTCGACCAGCTTCTGGTGCTCGGCGTTGGTCTTGGTGAACTTACTGGTCTTGCCGTCCATGGAGATGAAGTAGTACCAGCCGTCGCTCGTCGGGGAGAGCGCGCCCTTGAGGGCCTCCTCGCCCGGGTTGTCGATGGGACCGGGCGGCAGACCCGTGTCGTGGTACGTGTTGTACGGGTTGTCGTACTTGCGCAGCTCCGCCAGGGACAGGTCGATCTTGCTCTGCCCCTTCACGTAGTTGTACGTGGAGTCGAACTCGAGCCTGCCGTAGGTCTGCGGGTTGCCCGGCTTGAGGCGGTTGTAGACGACCTCGGCCATCTTCCGGAAGTCGTCGTGGCTGGTGCCCTCGGCCTGCGCGAGGCTGGCGACGGTCAGCAGCTGCCACGGACCGTCGAGGTCGAGGCTCTTGGCCTTGGCCTCCAGGTCGAGGTCCTCGTACTTGTCGTTGGCCCGCGACACCATGTCCTTCAGGACGTCCTCGGGCTTCATGCCCTTGGCGGCCGCGTACCGGGACGGGTAGAGGAAGCCCTCGAGCGGGTCCTTCACGTTGCGGTGGTTCAGCGCCCAGTCGGGCAGCCCGAGGCTCTTGTACTCCTTCTTCGCGACGCCCGCCGTCGTGCCCTTGGAGACCTTGAGCTTCTCGTCGATCATTTCGTAGACCGCGGCGTTGCGCGTGCCCTCGGGGATCGTGAGGTTGGCCTGGCTCTTCGGGCTCAGCAGGAGATCGACCGCACTGGCCGCCGACATCTGCTTCTGCAGGACGTACGCGCCGTCCTGGATGCTCTTGCCGCGGGAGTCCGCCGACTGCGCGGCGACGAAGGCGTCGACGCTCTGGACGACACCGGCCTCCTTGAGCACCTGCCCGATGGCGTAGCCGCCGGCGCCCTTCGGGATGACCACGGTCACCTGCTCGCCGTTGCCCTCCCCCGCATAGTCCGGCGCCGAGCCGAACCGGTCCTGGTAGAACTGGTAGCCGAAGTAGCCGACACCGCCCACGCCGGCCGCGAAGACCACGGTCAGGACGAGGCACGCGCAGCCGCTGCGCCGCTTCTTCGGCTTCTTGCCGCCGCGTCCGCGCCGGCCACCGCGGCCCTCGTCCTCGTAGTCGTCCTCGTCGTCACCGCCGCCGCTGAAGAACGCGTGCTCGCCCTGGTCGGGGCCCGCGTCCCACTCCGTCTGCTCCGGCTCGGGCGCACGACGGCGGCCCGGCGGCTCGGGCGGCGGGTAGGCGCCGGGGGTGTTGTAGTAGTCCGGCTGTTCGGGGTGGTACGCGGCGTTCTGCCCGGTGTTGTACGGGTCCATGGGGTCGGAGCCGTACGGGACCTGGCCGTGCGCACCGGTGTTGTCCCAGCCGCCCTGGCCCTGCCCCTGCTGTCCGCCGTACGACTGGTGCCCGTACCCGGGATCCTGCCCGTACCCGGGCTGCTGTCCTGTGCCCCAGTCACCGCCGTAGTTCTGCTGCGGCTGCTGCTGCGGGTCGTACTGCCCCTGGCCGCCGTAGGCAGGCTGGCCGTGCTCGGCCTGCTGCCCCCACCCCTGGTCCCCGTACAGCGGGTCCGCGGGATGCCACGGTTCGGAGCCTTGGCCCCGGCCATACTCAGTCATCGGTCCCCTACAAGCCGCGAGGCGGGGAGGAGCCACTGTCGATCAGGCAGGGCAACCGTTCCGCCTCTTGATGCTGTGCGGCAGCTGTTCGAACGCCACCGATCGCGCGGAACGTTACCGTATCGCGATCAGATGACCACTTCGACGCCCTCGCCGGGAGCTTCGCCTGACGCCCGTTCGGACTCCAGGGCCTGCTGGAGGATGATGACGGCCGCCGCCTGATCGATGACAGACCGGCCCTTTTTGGACTTCACGCCCGACGCGCGCAGGCCCTGACTGGCCGTCACTGTGGTCATCCTCTCGTCGAGGAGCCTCACCGGAACGGGTGCGATGCCGCGTGCCAGTTCCTGGGCGAAGCCGCGGACCTTGACGGCCGCCGGGCCCTCGCCCCCCTTGAGGGAGCGAGGGAGTCCGACGACCACTTCGATCGGCTCGTACTCCTCGACGAGCTGCTTCAACCGCCGGTGGGCGGCCGGGACGTCGCGTCCCGGGACCGTCTCCACCGGGGTGGCGAGGATCCCGTCGGGGTCGCAGGACGCGACCCCGATCCGGGCGTCCCCCACGTCGATCGCCAGCCGGCGGCCTCTGCGCATCAGTTGGCCGTCTCCGAGACCAGGCGCTCGACGGCCTCGACGGCGTCGCCGATGGCGGCCGGGTTCTGGCCGCCGCCCTGCGCGACGTCGGGCTTGCCGCCGCCACCGCCGCCGAGGGTCTTGGCGGCCGTGCGGACCAGGTCGCCGGCCTTGAGGCCGCGGTCGCGGGCGACGTCGTTCGTGGCGATGACCGTGAGCGGCTTGCCGTTGACCGTCGTGAACAGCGCGACCACGGCGGGGCGGCCGCCCTGGATGCGGCCGCGGACGTCGAGGACGAGCTTGCGCAGGTCGTCGGCGGAGGTGCCGTCCGGGACCTGGCCGGTGACCAGGGCGACACCGCGGACGTCCTTGGCGCCGGCGGCGAGACCGGCGGCGGCCTGGAGGACCTTCTCCGCGCGGAACTTCTCGATCTCCTTCTCGGCGTCCTTGAGCTTGCCGAGCATCGCCGAGATCTTCTCCGGCAGCTCGTCGGCACGGCCCTTGACCAACTCCTGGAGCTGGGCGACGACGGTGTGCTCCTTGGCGAGGAAGTTGTACGCGTCGACTCCGACGAGGGCCTCGATGCGGCGCACGCCGGAGCCGATCGACGATTCGCCGAGCAGCTTCACCAGGCCGAGCTGCGCGGTGTTGTGCACGTGCGTGCCGCCGCACAGCTCCTTGGAGAAGTCGCCGATCGTGACGACGCGGACGCGCTCGCCGTACTTCTCGCCGAACTCGGCGATGGCGCCCTGCTTCTTGGCGTCGTCGATCGACATGACCTCTGCCTGCACGTCGAGCTCGCGCGCCAGGACCTCGTTGATCTTCTGCTCGACGTCCGTCATCACGGCCGTGGGCACGGCGGACGGCGAACCGAAGTCGAAGCGGAAGCGGCCCGGCTGGTTCTCCGAACCGGCCTGCGCGGCGGTCGGGCCGAGCGCGTCGCGCAGCGCCTGGTGCGTGAGGTGCGTGGCGGAGTGCGCGCGGGCGATGGCCCGGCGGCGCGTCACGTCGATGATCGCCTGCGCCGGGGCGCCGACGGTCACCTCGCCGACCTGCACGACGCCCTTGTGGACGTACACGCCGGGGACGGGCTTCTGGCAGTCGCGGACCTCGACGATCGCGCCGTTGTCCAGCTTGATGCGGCCGGTGTCGCCGATCTGGCCGCCGCCCTCCGCGTAGAAGGGGGTGCGGTCGAGGACGACCTCGACCTCGTCGCCCTCGGTGGCGGCCGGCGACGAGACGCCGTTCACCAGCAGGCCGACGACGGTCGACTCGCCCTCGGTCGACGAGTAGCCGATGAAGTCGGTCGCACCGGCGGCGTCCGCGATCTCGCGGTAGGCGCCGACGTTGGCGTGGCCGGTCTTCTTGGCCTGGGCGTCCGCCTTGGCGCGCTCCCGCTGCTCCTTCATCAGGCGGCGGAAGCCGTCCTCGTCCACGGACAGGCCCTGCTCGGCGGCCATCTCGAGGGTGAGGTCGATCGGGAAGCCCCACGTGTCGTGGAGCAGGAACGCCTTGTCGCCGGCCAGGACCGTCTTGCCGGCGGCCTTGGTCTCGGTGACGGCGGTGTCCAGGATGTTCGTGCCGCCCTTGAGGGCCTTGAGGAACGCGGCCTCCTCGGCGAGCGCGACCTGCTCGATGCGCTTGCGGTCGGTGATCAGCTCCGGGTACTGCTCGCCCATCGTGTTGATGACGACGTCCAGCAGGTCCTGCACGACCGGGCCGGTGGCGCCGAGGATGCGCATGTTGCGGATGGCGCGGCGCATGATGCGGCGCAGCACGTAGCCACGGCCCTCGTTGCCCGGCGTGACGCCGTCGCCGATGAGCATCGTGGAGGTGCGCATGTGGTCGGCGACGACGCGCAGCGAGACGTCCGACTCGTGCTTGGCGCCGTAGGCGACACCGGTCAGCTCGGTGGCCTTGTCGATGACGACACGGAGGGTGTCCGTCTCGTACATGTTCTGCACGCCCTGCAGGATCATCGCGAGGCGCTCGAGGCCGAGGCCCGTGTCGATGTTCTGCGAGGGCAGGTCGCCGAGGATCTCGAAGTCGTCCTTGCCGGTGCCGGCGCCCCGCTCGTACTGCATGAAGACCAGGTTCCAGATCTCCACGTAGCGCTCGTCGTTGACCGCCGGGCCGCCCTCTTCGCCGAACTCGGGACCACGGTCGTAGTTGATCTCGGAGCACGGGCCGCACGGTCCCGGGACGCCCATGGACCAGAAGTTGTCCTTCTTGCCCAGGCGCTGGATGCGCTCCTTCGGCACGCCGACGACCTCGTGCCAGATGCGCTCGGCCTCGTCGTCGTCGAGGTAGACGGTGATCCAGAGCTTCTCCGGCTCCAGGCCGTAACCGCCCTTGTCCTGGGGGCTGGTGAGCAGCTCCCAGGCGTACTTGATGGCGCCTTCCTTGAAGTAGTCGCCGAAGGAGAAGTTGCCGCACATCTGGAAGAACGTGCCGTGGCGGGTGGTCTTGCCGACCTCTTCGATGTCCGGCGTGCGCACGCACTTCTGCACGGAGGTGGCGCGCGGCGCGGGCGGCTTGACCTCGCCCAGGAAGTAGGGCTTGAAGGGGACCATGCCGGCGGGGACGAGCAGCAGAGTCGGGTCGTCCGCGATGAGCGACGCCGAGGGCACGACCTTGTGGCCACGCTCCTCGAAGAAGCTCAGCCAGCGGCGGCGGATTTCAGCCGACTCCATCAGTGGTCCTCATTCCGGTTGTCGATCGAGTACTGCGTGTTCTCGAGGTACTTGGGTTGCTTGGCTTCGAAGGCGTTCTCGATGACCGCGAAGCGGCGCTGCGCGGGCAGTTCGGCGTCCACCGGTTCGTTGAGACCCAGCGCGTCGCCGAGTTGGGCCTCGCGCTCGGCCATGTTGTCGCGGACGTCGAGGGCGAAGTCCTTGAGTCGGTGGCCCGCTTCGACCGCCTTGTTGGCGGCCTGCGCGGCGAGGCTCTCCGGAGTCAGCTGCTTGAGCTTGCGGTTGACCTTGGTGGTGGCCCACACGCCGGCGGCGGCGCCCGCGGTGAACCAGAACGTACGGCGGAACATCGCTCGGTCAGTCCCTCTTATTCCGGTTGGCCCGCTTGGCGCGGCGCGATTCCGGGACCGTGCGGCCCACGATCACGGTACGACGGGTCTGCTTGGCGGGCACGTCCTTGCCGCGGCCGCCGATGGCCCGGCGCACCCCGTAGCCGAACGCGGCCACCTTGACCAGCGGGCCGCCGAAGGTGGAGGCCACGGTGGAGGAGAGCGCCGACGCGTTCGACGTGACTTCCTGCACGTCGGAGGCGATGGCGTCGACCCGGTCGATCTGGGTCTGCGCCGAGCGCACCGCGGCGGAGGCGTCGGCCAGCAACGGGACGGCCTGCTCGGTCACGTCCGCGACCAGCTTGGTGGTCGCCCTGAGCGTCTGGGCCAGCCTCACGAGTGCCACCGCGAGGAAGGAGACCAGAATCGCCCAGAAGACAGCCACCAGGATCCCGGCCACCTCTCCACCGGACACTTGGCACCGCTCCCTGTTTGTTGCGCGTTCGCTGCGTGTTTGCTGCGTGGTACGAGTCACCGCTGAAACATCGAAAAGTCGTCCCCCGAGCCTATCGCGCCCGGCCCCGCGCTTCTTACCGCATTCCGACCGTGCGCGGGAGCGGTTCGACCGGAGCGATTGTACGGACTGCGTACGGATGAGTACGCTCCGTATCCCATGCGACGCTCTCCGCGCCCCGACGACCTCCCGACCGCTCCCCCGCGCCCGGGGAACCTCCCTCACGAGCTGAACCGCTTCGTCGGCCGGGCCGCCGAACTGGCGGCGCTGCACCGGGATCTGGTGACCGCGCGGCTGGTCACGGTGACCGGCGTCGGCGGCGTCGGCAAGTCCCGGTTCGCCGCGCACGCCGCGGCCCGCGCCCCCAAGGCGGTGCGCCGGGACGGGGTGTGGCGGGTGGAGCTCGCCGCGGTCCGCCGGGCGGAGCTCGTCGAGTACGCGCTGGCCGAGTCGCTGGGCCTGACCGATCACACGACCCGGCCGCCCCGCCAGGTGCTGGTCGAGCATCTCGCGGAGCGCCAACTCGTGCTCGTGGTAGACGGGTTCGAGCACCTCGTCGACGCCTGCGCCTCGCTGGTCCGGGACCTGCTGCGCGCGGCGCCGGGTCTGCGGGTGATCGCGGTGGGGCGCCGGCCGCTGGCGCTGGACGGCGAGCGGCTGTTCCCGCTCTCGCCGCTGGCGGCGGCGGACGCGGCGGAGCTCTTCGCGGACCGCGCGTCGGCGCTGCTGCCCGGGTTCAGCCTGCACGGCCACCTCGTCGACGTGCTGGAGGTGTGCCGGCGCCTGGACTGTCTGCCGCTGGCGGTGGAGCTGGCGGCGGGGCGGCTGCGGGCCCTGTCGCCCGCGCAGCTGACGGAGCGCCTCGACGACCGGTTCCGGCTGCTGACGGGCGGTGGCCGGGACGCCCTGCCGCGGCACCAGACCCTGCGGACGGCGATCGGCTGGAGCCACGAGCTGTGCACGGCGCAGGAGCGGCTGCTGTGGGCGCGGCTCTCGGTGTTCTCCGGTCCGTTCGACCTGGAGGCGGCCGAGTACATCTGCAGCGGTGACGGGGTGCACGCGGACGCGGTCCTTGACGTGCTGCACGAACTGCTGGCCCAGTCGGTGGTGACCCGCGAGGAGTCGGCGACCGGGGTGCGCTACCGGATGCTGGACACAGTCCGGGCGTACGGCGCCGAGTGGCTGGACGGCATCGGGGACGGCGCGCGGATGCGGCGCAGGCACCGCGACTGGTACATGGGCCTGGCGACCTGGTGCGAGCTGGACTGGTTCTCGCCGCGGCAGTCCGAGGTGGCGGCCCGGATCGAGGCGGAGCTGCCGAATCTGCGGGCGGCCCTGGAGTTCTGCCTCACCGAGCCCGGCGAGACGCACCTGGGCCAGTATCTGGCGGGCACGCTGTGGTTCTACTGGGCGGGCTGCGGCCGGCTCACCGAGGGACGGCACTGGCTGGAGCGGGCGGTCGAGCTGGACAGCGATCCGGCGCACCCGGCCGAGCACGCCGAGCCCACTCAACACACTGAACACACGGAGCACACCGGTCACACCGAGTACGGCGAGTCCCGGCTGAAGGCGCTGTGGGTGCTCGGCTACGTGGCGATCCTGCAGGGCGACACGGTGCCCGCCCTGGCGGCGCTGCACGAGTGCCACGACGAGGCGGAGCGCACGGGCAGCGCGACGGCCCGCGCGTACGCGGTGCACCGCACGGGTTGTCTGGCCCTGGTCACGGACGACCTGGCGCGGGCGGAGCAGCTGCTGCGGGCGGCGCTGTCGAGCTACCGGGAGATCGGCGAGCTGAACAGCAACGTCCTGATGGGGCAGGTCGAGCTGGCGATGGCGGTGGCGTTCCAGGGCGATCTGACGGAGGCCGTGGCGCTGTGCGAGGACGTCCGGCAGGTGTGCGAGGACCACGGGGAGCGCTGGACGCGGGCGTACGCCCTCTACGTGCTGGCCTACGCGGAGTGGCACCAGGGCGATCTGGTGCGGGCGCGGGCGCTTCTGGAGGAGTGCCTGGCCATCGGTCACGAGTTCCACGACCTGCTCGGCACGGTGCTCGCGGTGGAGCTGCTGGCCCTGGTCACGGCGGTGGAGGGGGACGCGCCGGAGGCGGCGGTGCTGCAGGGCGCGGCGACCCGGATCTGGCCGTCGGTCGGTCTGCCGCTGTTCGGCTCCAGCCACTACAACGGGCCGCACGAGCTGTGCGAGTCACGGGCCAGGTCGGATCTGGGCGATGCCCGCTTCGGTGAACTGGCGCGTGCGGGCGAGCGGTTGGGGCACGACGAGGCGGTGGCCCGGGCGCTCGGCGGGAGTTCCCGCAAGCGCACGACGCCGTTGGTGCCGCGCCCGGCCAGGCCCGCGGATCCGGGCCGTGACATGCGAGAACCCGCCGCCTCCCCCACCCGCAAGGGCGGGGAGACGACGGGCTGAAACGCAGGTGAGACTACGTCCGCTGGTCGGTCAGCGGGCGTAGTACTCGACGACGAGCTGCTCGTCGCAGATCACGGGGATCTCCTTGCGGTTCGGGTCCCGGTCCAGGCGGAAGGCCAGGGCCTTCAGGTTCACCTGGAGGTAACGCGGGGTCTCGCCCTCGGGGGCGAAGCCACCCTCACGCGCGACCTGGAACAGCGGCTTCTCGCGGCTGCGCTCGCGGACCATCACGACGTCGTCGGGACGGACGCGGAACGAGGGCTTGTCGACCTTCTGGCCGTTGACCTCGATGTGGCCGTGGACGACCATCTGGCGCGACTGGTAGATCGTGCGGGCGATGCCCGAACGCAGCAGCAGCGCGTCGAGACGACGCTCCAGCTCGATGACCAGGGCCTCGCCGGTCTTGCCTTCGGCCTTCTTGGCGCGGTCGTAGGCACGAGCCATCTGCTTCTCGCTGATGTCGTACTGCGCGCGCAGACGCTGCTTCTCGAGCAGACGGACCTTGTAGTCCGAGTTCTGCTTGCGGCCGCGGCCGTGCTCGCCCGGCGGGTAGGGGCGGGCCTCGAAGTACTTGACGGCCTTCGGGGTCAGCGCGATGCCGAGGGCACGCGACTTCTTGACCTTGGGGCGGGACTGGTTCGCCATGAACCAAACACCTCATGTTTCTGATGCGAATACGGCTTCACCAGGGTTTGGGAGGTCGCATCCGCAGTCCGGGAAACCCACGTCGTCCGTACGGACGGGCAGGCAGCCGCTCCCAGATCTGGGCACATACGTGCAGCACGCGAGTGGCCCACCGACCGCCGTACCCGGGGTGGTGGGCTGCCCGCGACACCTTCGAAGGTGCGCGACGCTCCTGGACCCCCTGTGCCTTGCGGTTCGGGGGATCCGGCTGAATGTTCCGCTCTGGTGACGCTCGGTCTTCCTTTCGGAACACCGGGCACGGGACACAGCACTTCGAGGGAGTCTACCGGATCTCGGCGGGGCAGGTCGCCAGCAGGTCCTGCAGGGCCAGTTTCTCGGGGGCGGTGACCGTGAGCCGGTACTTGTGCTTGATCCCGGTCCAGCGGCGCCCGTACGCGCACCAGTATCCGTGGTCCGGCGGTTTCCACTTGTCGGGGGTCTTGCTGCTCTTCTCGTAGTTCGCCGTCTTGTCGGTGGCGAGGAGCACGTCCAGGTCGTTGGCGTACGTGAGCCGCTCCTTCGGCGTCCAGGCCCAGGCCCCGGCCCGCCAGGCCGCGCCGAGCGCGACGACGTGGTCGGTCTGGATCTGGGAGGCGCGACGGTAGGAGTACGGCAGGTCCTTGCCGGTGTACGGGTCGTGCAGGGTGCCGGAGAGGACGACGCACGGGTTCCTGTCGCCCTCGCGCAGGTCCTTCAGATCGCGGCGCAGGACGTCGTCGCGGGTGTCGCAGCCGTTGCGCCCGCCCGGGGCGTCGACGTCGTCGCTCCAGCCGTCGCCGAACTCGCTCCGTTCGTACGTCTCCCAGTTCTTGCCCCAGGCGACGGTGAGTCCGGCGAGCTGGGTGCGGGCCTGGGCGGCGTCGGGCGGGAAGCCCTTGCTCGCCAGGGTCCGGGGAGTGGCCGTGGGGCTCGTCCGGTGCTCGGCCCGGTCCAGCTGCGGCGGCGTACAGGCGGTGGCGGCACACACGACGAGCAAGGCCCCCATGGCCCCGCACCGAACTGACCTGCGCATACGGCCGACCTTAAGCGGATCGCCCGGAAGGGGCGCGGGGAACCGCGCGGCCGGCCGGCCACCACCCGCACCCGGCCCCGCCCGCCCGGAGGGCTCCCGCTCAGCCGCCCGATTCGCCGCGCAGCCTCTCCCGGACCCGCTCCACCACGTCCGCGTACCGGGCCTCCGCCCCGTACCGCGTGGGCTGGTAGTACGCGCGGCCGGCGATGGCGTCGGGCGCGTACTGCTGGGCGGCGATCCCGCCCGGCACGTCGTGCGGGTACACGTACCCCTGCGCGTGCCCGAGCTTGGCCGCTCCCTTGTAGTGCCCGTCGCGCAGGTGCGGCGGCACCGGGCCGGCCAGGCCCTTGCGCACGTCCTCCATGGCGGCGCCGATCGCCGTCGTCGCCGCGTTCGACTTCGGGGCCAGGGCCAGGGCGATCGTGGCGTGGCTCAGCGTGAGGGCCGCCTCCGGGAAGCCGATCATGGCGACGGCCTGGGCGGCGGCGACCGCCGTGGGCAGGGCCGTGGGGTCGGCGAGGCCGATGTCCTCGCTGGCCGAGATCATCAGGCGCCGGGCGATGAAGCGCGGGTCCTCGCCCGCCTCGATCATCCGGGCCAGATAGTGCAGCGCCGCGTCCACGTCGGAGCCGCGGATGGACTTGATGAGGGCGCTGGCGACGTCGTAGTGCTGGTCGCCGTCCCGGTCGTACTTCACCGCCGCGCGGTTGACCGTCTCCTCGACGCTTTCGAGGGTGATGGCCTTCTCGTCCTTGGCCAGGGCGGCGCCGGCCGCGGCCTCCAGGGCGGTGAGCGCGCGCCGGGCGTCACCACCGGCCACGCGCAGCAGGTGCTCCTCCGCGTCCTCGGCCAGCGTCACCGCGCCGCCGAGCCCGCGCTCCTCCGTCAGGGCCCGCTGGAGCAGTCCGCGCAGGTCGTCGTCGGTCAGCGGCTCCAGGGTGAGGAGCAGGGAGCGGGACAGGAGCGGGGAGATCACCGAGAAGTACGGGTTCTCCGTGGTCGCCGCGATCAGCGTCACCCAGCGGTTCTCCACGGCGGGCAGCAGCGAGTCCTGCTGGGCCTTGCTGAAGCGGTGGATCTCGTCGAGGAAGAGGACGGTGTCCTTGCCGTGGCCGCCGAGCGCGCGCCGGGCGCCCTCGATGACGGCCCGGACCTCCTTGACGCCCGCGGTGATCGCGGACAGCTCCACGAACCGCTTGTTCGTCGCCTTGGAGACGACGTACGCGAGGGTCGTCTTGCCGATGCCCGGCGGTCCCCACAGGATCACGGACGAGGCGCCCGCCGGTCCCCCGTCACCCTCCCCGACCAGGCGGCGCAGCGGCGAACCCGGCTTGAGCAGGTGCTGCTGGCCGACGACTTCGTCGAGGGTGCGGGGGCGCATCCGGACGGCCAGGGGGCTCGCTGAGGGGTCCTTCTCCTGGCGGTCTTCGGCTGCGGCGGTGAAGAGGTCGGGTTCCACGGTCAAAACCCTAAGTCACGGCAGTGCCAACGCCGCGCCCGCCGGTCAGGCCCAGAGCTGGGAGCCCCAGCGCGTGAAGATCAGCACGGCGATGATGCCGACGTGCACGACCGGCAGCGCCCAGGTGAAGTCCTCGAAGAACGTCTTGAGCCAGCGCGGCGCCGGCAGGAAGCCGCTGCGGACGTTCGACGACGTGACGTACCAGAACATGAGGATCGTGGCGACCCAGGCCAGGCAGCACCACAGGCACAGCGCGTTGATCCGGTACAGGGACTGGAACTGCAGCCAGGTGACGAATCCGACGCCGAACAGCGTGCCCGCGTTGAACGTCAGCCAGTACCAGCGCGGGAAGCGGGCCCCCGTCAGCAGGCTCATGCCGACGCAGATCACGATGCCGTAGGTGACGAGGCCGAGCATCGGGTTCGGGAAGCCGAAGACCGCGGCCTGGTCGCTCTTCATGATGCTGCCGCAGGAGATGACCGGGTTGATGGAGCAGCCCGGCGTGAAGTTCGGGTCCTCGAGCAGCTTGAACTTGTCGAGCGTGATGACCCAGGAGGCGAGCACCCCGGCCGCTCCGGTGATCACCAGGAGCAGCGCGAAGGCGCGGCTGCCTCCTACGGAGCGCGGGGCGTCCCCGTCGTCGGCCGTGTGGGAGACGCTGTCGCTTGCTGTGGTCGTCCTGCTCATCACGCCGATCCGTCTGTGAGTGAGTGAATGGTGTGGCCTGCGGGCACGGCCATTCTGCCGTACACGGGCGCCTGTCCACCGTTCGATGCACATAAGGATGTACGGGCGCGGGCCCCGGAACGCTCGATGTGCGCGGACCCGGTGAGGGGCCGGCCGATGCGGCCCCTCACCGGGTCCCGTGGCCTAGGACAGCTTGGCCTTCAGCGTGGCGACGACCTCGTCCACCGCGACGGCTTCCTGCTCGCCGGACTCCATGTCCTTGAGCTGTACGACGCCCTCGGCGAGGTCCCGCTCGCCCGCGACGAGCGTGAAGCGCGCCCCGCTGCGGTTGGCGTTCTTCATCGCGCCCTTGAGGCCCTTGCCGCCGAACGAGAAGTCCGCGGAGATCCCGGCCCGGCGCAGCTCGGTCACCTTGGAGAACAGCACGCGCCGCGCCTCGTCCCCGAGCGGCACCGCGAACACGCTGGTGGTGGACGGGAGTCGGAGCTCCACGCCCTCCGCCTCCAGGGCCAGGACCGTGCGGTCCACGCCGAGCGCCCAGCCGACGGACGGCAGCGAGGGGCCGCCGATCATCTCGGACAGCCCGTCGTAGCGGCCGCCGCCGCCCACCGCGGACTGCGAGCCGAGACCGTCGTGGACGAACTCGAACGTCGTGCGCGTGTAGTAGTCGAGGCCGCGGACGAGCTTCTCGTCGTCCTCGAAGGCGACGCCCTCGGCCACGAGCAGCTCGCGCACCTGCTCGTGGTACGCCTTGCACGCGTCGCACAGGTAGTCGCGCAGCGAGGGCGCGCCGACGAGCTGCTTCTGGACGTCGGGCCGCTTGTCGTCGAGGACGCGCAGCGGGTTGATGTCCGCGCGGCGCAGCGTCTCCTCGTCGAGGTCGAGACCGCGCAGGAAGTCCTGGAGGGCGGCTCGGTAGACGGGACGGCACTCCTTGTCGCCCAGCGAGTTCAGCAGGATGCGGAAGTCTCGCAGGCCGAGCGAGCGGTACGCCTGGTCGGCCAGGATGATCAGCTCGGCGTCCAGGGCCGGGTCCTCGGCACCGATCGCCTCGGCGCCGACCTGGGAGAAGTGGCGGTAGCGGCCCTTCTGCGGGCGCTCGTAGCGGTAGTACGAGCCCGAGTACCAGAGCTTGACCGGGAGGTTGCCCGCCTTGTGGAGGTTGGCCTCCAGTGCGGCGCGCAGCACGGACGCCGTGCCCTCGGGGCGCAGAGCGAGCCTGTCGCCGCCCTTCGTCTCGAAGGCGTACATCTCCTTGGTGACGATGTCGGTGGACTCGCCGACACCGCGGGCGAACAGCTCGACGTTCTCGAAGCCGGGCGTCTCGATGTAGCCGTACCCGGAGTTGCGCAGCGGTGTGGAGATCGCGTCGCGCACCGCGAGGTACTTCGCGGAGTCCGGCGGCAGCAGGTCGTAGGTGCCCTTGGGGGCCTGGAAGGTACTCACGGGAAGTTTCTCGTCACATTCCTCGTCGGGGAGCCTCGGTCGAGGGTCCCTGGCCGGCGGCCACCTGCCGCAGGTACGGATTGGTGGCGCGCTCCTGGCCGATGGTCGTCTGGGAGCCGTGTCCGGAGAGCACCACGGTCGAGTCGTCGAGCGGCAGGCACACGCGGGCCAGCGATTCGAGCATGTCGTCCATGGAGCCACCGGGAAGGTCGGTGCGTCCGATGGAGCCGGCGAAGAGCAGATCGCCCGCGAAGAACACGGAGGGGACCTCCGCGGTCTCGGGCATCTGGAAGGCCACCGACCCCTTGGTATGGCCGGGCGCATGGGCGACGGAGAAGTCGAGCCCGGCCAGCTTCAGCCGTGCGCCGTCGGACAGCTCCCGCACGTCGTCGGGCTCCCCCACGGTCAGCTCGCCCATCAGCGGCATGCCGATGGAGCGGCCGAGCGCCTTCTCCGGGTCGCTCATCATGTAGCGGTCGGAGGGGTGGATCCACGCCGGCACGTCGTGCGCCCCGCACACCGGGACGACCGAGGCGACGTGGTCGATGTGCCCGTGCGTGAGGATGACCGCGGCCGGCTTGAGCCGGTGCTTCTTGAGCGCGTCCTCGACTCCCTGGGCGGCCTGGTGGCCCGGGTCGATGATCACGCACTCCTCACCCGCGGCGGGGGCAACCAGGTAACAGTTGGTGCCCCAGGCCCCGGCGGGGAACCCGGCAATCAGCACGATCGTCCTTCGTATGTCGTCGTCACAACGGAATGCGGCAGATCAGAGCCTACCGGCGCTGCCGATTCCACAGCGAACCCATATACGGTACGGGGCACAATCAGGAGGCCCCGACAAGGTCACGAGACGTACGAGGAGAACACCCGGTGGTCAGCAAGGATCAGCGGCAGCGTCAGCTCGCCCGGGAGAAGTTCCTGCGCCAGCAGCAGCGGCGCGAGTCCGCCCGACGCAAGGCGCGTACCCGCAACATCGTGATCGCCTCCGTACTCGCGGTGGCCGTCCTCGGTTCGGGCGCCGCGTACGCCGCAGGCGCTTTCAAGAGCGACGACAAGAAGGACACGGCCGGCTCGGAGGCGAGCCCGAGTCCTTCGTCGACCGAGAAGTCCGAGCCGAAGATGGCCGTGGACAAGAAGGCGAAGTACACCTTCACGCTCAAGACGAACCGCGGTGACGTGGGCATCGCCATGGACGCGGCCAAGACGCCGCACACCGTCAACTCGTTCAAGTACCTCGCCGACAAGGGCTTCTTCGACAAGACGAAGTGCCACCGGCTCACCACCGAGGGCATCTTCGTCCTCCAGTGCGGCGACCCGGAGGGCACCGGCGCGGGCGGCCCCGGCTACACGATCCCGGACGAGAACCTGAAGGGGCTCGGCAAGGCCGGCAAGGACGGCGCGGTCACGTACCCTGCGGGCACGGTGGCGATGGCGAACACGGGACAGCCGCACACCGGCGGCAGCCAGTTCTTCCTGGTCTACAAGGACAGCAAGCTGCCGCCGTCCTACACGCCGTTCGGCACGATGGACGACGCCGGGCTCAAGGCCGTCAAGGACGTCGCGAAGTCCGGTGTCGCCGCGGGCGGCCAGAGCCCGAGCGACGGCGCCCCCAAGAAGGGCGTCACCGTCACCACCGCGACGGTGACCAAGAACTGACCTGCCAGCTGCCAAATTTCGGTCGCGCGGGATGCGGACAGCATCCCCGCCGGTCGCCTATGTTGGCCGTGACGAAACTGTGGACGATGCCCGGGGACCCACGAGTCCGCCGCAGGCATCATGTGGAGGAGGCGCTGTGAGCAGCGACCCGTGGGGCCGCGTCGACGAGACGGGGACCGTGTACGTGCGTTCGGCCGACGGCAGCGAGCGAGTGGTCGGTTCGTGGCAGGCAGGATCCCCTGACGAGGCCCTTGCCTACTTCAAGCGCAAGTACGACGGTCTGGTTGTCGAGATCGGGCTCCTCGAGCGCCGGGTGCAGACGACCGACCTGTCGGCCAAGGACGCGACGACCGCGATCGAGCACCTGCGGGAGCAGGTCACGGACGCGCACGCGATCGGTGACCTGGCCGCCCTCGGCGCGCGGCTCGACAAGCTCGTCGAGTCCGTCGAGTCGCGTCGCGAGGAGCGCAAGGTCCAGAAGGCCAAGCAGTCCGACGAGGCGCGGCACGCCAAGGAGGCGCTGGTCACCGAGGCCGAGGAGCTGGCCCAGTCCGAGCAGTGGCGGGCGGCCGGCGAGCGGCTGCGCGCCCTGGTCGACACCTGGAAGGGCCTGCCGCGTCTGGACCGCAAGTCGGACGACGAGCTGTGGCACCGCTTCTCGCACGCCCGCTCGGCGTTCTCGAAGCGCCGCAAGGCCCACTTCGCGTCGCTCGACGCGCAGCGCGAGGAGGCCCGCAAGGCCAAGGAGAAGCTGGTCTCCGAGGCCGAGGCGCTGTCGAACTCGCAGGACTGGGGTGCCACGGCGGCCCGGTACCGCGAGCTGATGGCGGACTGGAAGGCGGCGGGCCGGGCGCAGCGCGAGCACGAGGACGATCTGTGGAACCGCTTCCGCGGCGCCCAGGACGTGTTCTTCGCGGCGCGCAGCTCGGTCTTCGCGGAGCGTGACGCCGAGCAGGGCGAGAACCTCAAGCTCAAGGAGGAGCTGGCCGCCGAGGCGGAGAAGCTCCTGCCGGTCGGTGACCTGAAGTCGGCGCGCGCCGCGTTCCGTTCGATCAACGAGCGGTGGGAGGCCATCGGCCACGTCCCGCGCGACGCCCGTCCGAAGGTCGAGGGCCGGATGCACGCGGTGGAGCGTGCCATCCAGGAGTCCGAGGAGGCCGAGTGGCGCCGGACGAACCCGGAGGCACGCGCGCGTGCCGCGGGTCTGACCGGTCAGCTGCAGGCCGCGGTCGACAAGCTCAGGGGCCAGATCGAGCAGGCCCGTGCGCAGGGCAACAACGCGAAGGCGGACAAGCTCCAGAAGGAGCTCGACGGCCGGCAGGCGCTGCTCGACTCGGCGCTGAAGGGCCTGGAGGAGTTCGGCGGCTGAGTCGCACCCGTCGTGCGTCGGTGCCCCGGTCCGGTCAGACGGCGGGCGTCGCGTCGCGTTCGGCGATGTCCAGGGCGTGCTTGAGGACCTCGCAGGCCTCGATGTGGTTGCCGGACTCCTGCAGCAGCTCGGCGAGCCGACGGCAGACGAGGACCGCCTCGGGCCCGTACACCTTGTGGACCCGCTGGAAGGCGGACTCCAGCACCTCGATGGCTTCCTTGTTCTGTCCGGTCTCGGCGAGGAGTTCGGACAACTCCAGCTGTACGGCGAGGAGTTCGCCGGGACCTTCGGTGCTCTGCTCCTCCAGGGCGAGGCGCAGCACGGGCAGGGCGTCCTTGATGGTGCCCTCGGCGCGCAGCAGCCGGGCGAGGTTGAGTCCGGTGGCGACCATGGCGGCCTGCACGTCGGCGGCGAGGACCGGTCCGGCGAGGGCGCTGGGGGCGGCCCTGGCGCGGTTGCGGGCCACCGCGAGCCGGCCGACGCCGTTCTCCTGGGAGCGCTGCGGCAGCGGCCGGTTCTTGGCGCGCAGCCGCTCGTCGAGGGCGCGGTAGAGGGTCTCCAGGTCGATGAGCTCGGGTCCGCCGGGGATGCCGTCGCGCAGGATGCCGAGCAGTTCGCCGGTGAACGCGGTGTGCCGCTCGCCGTCCGGGGCGAGGGCCACACGGTCGCGCGGTGACGACGTCAGGACGTACGCGCCGTCGACCGCGGCCTGCGCGGCGAGCACCTCGTCGCCGCCGAGGGCCCGGGCGGCCCGGCCGCTGAAGCAGCAGTCGAGGATGACGATCTTGCGGCGGGCCCGGGCGGCGCGCAGGCTCGCGCGCAGGTGCTGGTAGGCGACGGCGGTGTAGCCGCGGTTGTCGCGGGAGTCGCCCAGGGCCAGGTACAGGTCGCTCGACTCGGCGTCCCGCATGCCGTGCCCCGAGTAGTAGACGATCAGGGTGTCGGTGGCCTCGTTGCCCGCTTGGTGCACGGGGTCGAGCATCGCGGGCGCGCTCAGCGGGTCGGCGACGACGGTGCAGTGCCGGTCCGGCAGGCCCCAGACGGTCGCGTCGCCGAGTTCGGCGGCGAGGTCCACCAGGTTCGTGCCGACCGCGGGCAGCTGGTCCAGGTGCCGGTACGAGGCGGTGCCGATGAGGACGGCGCGCGACTGGCCCGGGTCAGGCAGCGCCGCCATCGCTCTCCCCGTCCGCCGCTCTGCCTCCGGGCCCGGTCGGCGCCGGCTGCCGGTCGAGCAGTTCCACGACCCGGCGCAGCGTCTCCGCGTCCCTGGCTCCCTCCGGGGTGACCTCCACCTTGAGCGCGCCCTTGCTTAGGACGAGCGCGGGCGGGCGGTGCCGGGCGAGCTGCCACTGGAGCACGGAGACGGCGAGCGCGGCCGTGGACAGGCCGCTGCCGAGGGCGAGTTGGAGGATGTCGAAGCCGGACGCCCCCATGTGCCCGGCGACCGGCGGCTCGGTGGCGGCGACCTCGGCGCGGACCGCTCCGGTGAGCGTCTCGTCCTCGTGCAGCCAGCGCCGCAGGGACCGCAGCGCGTCCTCGCTGTCCGCGTCCCGGCCGTCCGGGGTCACCTGCACGAAGACGTCAGTCACTTGCCGCTCCTCTGCGCCGGTCGACGTACCTGTTCACCCGGG
This sequence comes from Streptomyces sp. KL116D, assembly GCF_030766975.1. NCBI lineage: Bacteria > Bacillati > Actinomycetota > Actinomycetes > Kitasatosporales > Streptomycetaceae > Streptomyces > Streptomyces sp. KL116D. The sequence goes on from NZ_JASERH010000142.1 coordinate 82,272, forward strand.
CCAGCAGTTCGAGGGCCTCGCGCCCCGCGTCCAGCCTGGCCAGACAGACAGCTTGCCAGTACTGGCTCGTCAATGTGGTCGGATGGTCGGGTCCGAGGCGGGCGACGCACACCGGCACGACGGCCGCCAACATCCGTGCGGCCGCCTCCAGTTCACCGCGCTGGACGAGGTTGACGGCCTCGCGCTGCCGGGACAGGGCGGTCTCCCGGGACATGCTGCCGAGCACCATGCGCCGGGTGTGGTCGCTGAGCGTCGGGGTCTCGCCGCCGCGTGCGTGCGCGGGGCGCCGCTTGACCGGTGCGGGGTCCTCGCCGCGCGGTCCTGGCACGGCGACCTCGTCCCAGGCGTACTCGGGTCCCTTGGTCAGCCGTACGCCCTGCGCGGCCCGGACGGCGTGGTCGCGCTGGAGGGCGGTGAGCCGGTCGGTCACGTACTCCTGCCCCCCGGCGGCGAACGCCTCCAGCGCCTCCGCCACCTCGGCCGCCTCCTGGGGCCGCTCCGCGGGGTCCTGCGCGCACAACCGGTCGACCAGCGCGGCCAGTTCGCCGGGCGGTCCGTCCGCCCGTCCCGACAGGCGGGGCACACCGGGCCCCAGGGCCCGCTCGACGACGGCTCCGACGTCCACCACGGAGCCGAGCGGGCTCTCACCCGTGAGCATGAAGTACAGGCAGGCGCCGAGGCCGTACAGATCGGCCGACGCCTTCGCGAGGCCGCCCTTGATCGCCTCCGGCGCCATGAACTGCGGGGAGCCGAGCACCACGCCGGCGGCCGTGATGGCGCGCTCCCCCGCCAGCCGGGCCAGACCGAAGTCGTGCAGGACGACGCGGCCGTCGCGGGTGAGGATGACGTTCGAGGGCTTGATGTCGCGGTGCAGCACGCCCGACTGGTGCGCGACGGCGAGGGCCCTGGCCATGCCGTGGGCGATCCAGGACGCCGCGGCGACGGGTAACGCGCCGCTGCCGGCCACGAGGTGGGCGAGGTTGCGTCCGTCGAGGACCTGCATCACCAGGTAGGCGGTGCCCTTGTGCAGCCCGGAGTCGTACAGCGTGACGACGCCGGGGTGCTCGATCCGCGCCATGGCGCGGGCCTCGCGCCGGAAGCGCTCCATCGCCTCGCCGTCGGGTTCCATCCCCCCGACGGCGTTCAGCAGTTTCACCGCGACGCGGCGCCCGAGCTCCAGGTCCTCGGCCTCGTGGACCTCGCCCATGCCACCGCGGCCGAGGAGCGCCACCAACCGGTAGCGCCCGCCGACCCGTTCGCCCCGCGTCATGTCGACTCCCCGTGAACCGTCCCTCGGGACAGGCTAGTTCACGGCCTGCGCGCCGACGTCACGCGATACACGTCGTACACACCCTCAACACCCCTGACGGCCTTGAGCACATGGCCGAGGTGCTTCGGGTCGCCCATCTCGAACGTGAAGCGGGAGGTGGCCACCCGGTCGCGCGACGTCTGGACGGCCGCGGACAGGATGTTCACGTGCTGGTCCGACAGGACGCGGGTCACGTCTGACAGCAGGCGGGAGCGGTCCAGCGCCTCGACCTGGATGGCGACCAGGAAGACGGACGACTGGGTGGGCGCCCATTCGACCTCCAGGATCCGCTCGGGCTCGCGGGACAGCGAGTCGACGTTCACGCAGTCGCTGCGGTGCACGGACACTCCGCTGCCGCGCGTCACGAAGCCGATGATGGGGTCGCCGGGCACCGGCGTGCAGCAGCGCGCCAGCTTCACCCAGACGTCGTCGACGCCCTTGACCACCACGCCCGGGTCCGCGTTCGACCGGCGCTTGGAGCGGCCGCGCGACGGCGGTGCGCTCTCGGCGATGTCCTCGTTGGCCGCTTCCTCGCCGCCCATCGCCTGGACGAGCTTCTGCACGACGGACTGCGCCGTGACGTGGCCCTCGCCGATGGCGGCGTACAGGGACGAGATGTCCGGGTAGCGCATCTCGTGCGCGAGCGTGACGAGCGAGTCCCCGGTGAGGATCCGCTGGATCGGCAGGTTCTGCTTGCGCATCGCGCGCGCGATGGCGTCCTTGCCCTGCTCGATCGCCTCGTCGCGGCGCTCCTTGGAGAACCACGCGCGGATCTTGTTCCGGGCGCGCGGCGACTTGACGAAGCCGAGCCAGTCGCGGGACGGGCCCGCGCCGTCGGCCTTGGAGGTGAAGACCTCCACCAGGTCGCCGTTGTCCAGGGTCGATTCCAGGGGCACGAGGCGTCCGTTGACGCGTGCTCCTATGGTCCGGTGGCCGACCTCCGTGTGCACGGCGTACGAGAAGTCCACCGGTGTCGCCCCCGCCGGGAGCGCTATGACGTCGCCCTTCGGGGTGAACACGAAGACCTCGTTGCGCGACAGGTCGAAGCGCAGGGACTCCAGGAACTCGCCCGGGTCCTCGGTCTCCTTCTGCCAGTCGAGCAGCTGGCGCAGCCACGCCATGTCGTTGAGGTGGTCGTCCTTGCCGGTGGCCCGCGGCTGGTCGGAGCGCACCTTGGAGGCGCCGGCGACGGCCTCCTGCTTGTACTTCCAGTGCGCGGCGATGCCGTACTCGGCGCGGCGGTGCATGTCGAACGTGCGGATCTGCAGCTCGACGGGCTTGCCGTTGGGGCCGATCACCGTCGTGTGCAGCGACTGGTACATGTTGAACTTGGGCATCGCAATGTAGTCCTTGAACCGCCCCGGAACCGGGTTCCAGCGGGCGTGGACGGTGCCCAGTGCCGCGTAGCAGTCGCGGACCGTGTCGACGAGGACGCGGATGCCCACCAGGTCGTAGATCTCCGCGAAGTCACGGCCGCGGACGATCATCTTCTGGTAGACGCTGTAGTAGTGCTTCGGGCGGCCGGTGACGGTGGCCTTGATGCGGGCCGCGCGCAGGTCGGACTGCACCTCGTCGGTCACTATGGCCAGGTACTCGTCGCGCTTGGGGGCGCGCTCGGCCACGAGCCGCACGATCTCGTCGTACATCTTGGGGTAGAGGATCGCGAACGCGAGGTCCTCCAGCTCCCACTTGATGGTGTTCATGCCCAGGCGGTGGGCGAGCGGCGCGTAGATCTCCAGGGTCTCGCGCGCCTTCTTCTCCTGCTTCTCGCGCTTCAGGTACCGCATCGTGCGCATGTTGTGCAGACGGTCGGCGAGCTTGATGACCAGGACACGCGGGTCCTTGGCCATCGCGACGACCATCTTGCGCACGGTCTCGGCCTGCGCGGCCTCGCCGAACTTGACCTTGTCCAGCTTGGTGACACCGTCGACGAGCAGGGCGACCTGGTCGCCGAAGTCCCGCTTGAGGGTGTCCAGGCCGTACTCGGTGTCCTCGACGGTGTCGTGCAGCAGACCCGCCATGAGCGTGGCCGGATCCATGCCCAGCTCGGCGAGGATCGTCGTCACGGCCAGCGGGTGCGTGATGTACGGGTCGCCGCTCTTGCGCTTCTGGCCGCGGTGCCAGCGCTCGGCGACCTGGTAGGCGCGCTCGATCTGGCGGAGCGTGGACGTCTCGATCTTGGGATCGTTGCTGCGCACTATCCGCAGCAGGGGCTCCAGGACCGGGTTGTACGGGTTCGAGCGCTGCACGCCGAGGCGGGCCAGGCGGGCGCGGACGCGGTTGGAGGAGCCGGAGCGGGCGGCCGGCTGGTTCGGGGCGGGCCGGGCGGGGGCGGTCGCCGGTGGCGGCGTGGGGCGCGGCTGCTCGGCGGCGGGCTTGGGCCGTGGCTGCTCGGCCGCCTCGGCGCCGGGCGTGCTGGTGGAGCCCTTGCCGTTCTGCGCGGGCTTGGCCGGCTCGGCGCTCTTCGCGGGCGTGCCGGAAGGAGCCGAGGCCCGGTCGGCCTGCTGGTCGGGCTTGGCGGCGGTGAGTGGCTTGGCCTCGTCTGGCAACGGCGCTCCTCGTGCACGGGTCCCCCGTTCAGGTCCCGGAGAGCCCATGGTATCGATCCGGCGGCCACCGAACGTATTCGGCCGGTGGGACCGCTTCGTACCCGAGAAACACCAGAGGCGGGCGCCGGATTCCTCCGGGCCCGCCGTGACTGCTGTGAACTGGGGTTTTACACGACCAGCAGCGCGTCGAGCGGGGCGCCGTGAAGGGCGGGTTCCAGCCGGGCACGGCCGGGCAGGAAACCCAGTTCCATGAGGACCGCGACGCCCGCGACCTCGGCGCCCGCGCGACGGATCAGGTGCAGCGCGGCCTCGGCGGTGCCGCCGGTGGCCAGCACGTCGTCGATGACCATGACGCGGTCGTCGGCGCACAGGTCCTCGGCGTGCACCTCGATCTCGGCGGACCCGTACTCCAGGTCGTACGACTGCGAGAGCGTCGCTCCGGGGAGCTTGCCGGCCTTGCGCACAGGGATGAACCCGAGGCCCGCGCGGATCGCGACCGGGGCGCCCAGGATGAAGCCGCGCGCCTCCAGGCCGACGACCTTGGTGGCGCCGTGCCGGACACAGAGCTCGGCGAGGGTGTCGGTGAGGGCGGTGAAGGCCGCCGGGTCCGCCAGGAGCGGGGTGATGTCCTTGAAGAGGACGCCGGGCTCCGGGTAGTCCTGCACGTCACGGATGCGGCTGAGGAGCAGCTCCTTGATGTCGGTCATTTCTGCACCTCAGCGAGTGTGTGTATCGAGATGTGGGGGGGCGGGACGTGGGGTCTCGCACCGACGAAACCCTAGCAGTCGCCCCTGCCGGGAAACGACGCGGGCGCCAGGGCCTCGACGGCTCCTGGCGCCCGTGTACGGGGTCTGCCGGATCAGCGGCGCTTGCCCGAGGGGCGGCCGCGGCCGCGGTTGCGGGCCGGCTGGTTGCGCGGACCCGCGCCCGCCGGGGCGGCGTCCTCCGGTTCGTCCTGCTGCGGCACCTCGGCCTGGAAGCCCTCGGTGGCGGGGCCGTCGGCCTGGGCCGCGGCGGCGGCCCGCTTGGCGAGCACCCGCTTCTTGAGGGCCTTCATCTTCGGCTCGCGCTCCTTGAGGTCGGCGACCAGCGGAGTGGCGATGAAGATCGAGGAGTACGCACCGGCGGCGAGACCGACGAAGAGCGACAGGGAGATGTCGTTCAGCATGCCGGCGCCGAGGAAGCCGCCGCCGATGAACAGCAGGCCGGCGACCGGCAGGAGCGCCACGACCGTGGTGTTGATCGAGCGGACCAGGGTGCTGTTGATCGAGCGGTTGGCGATGTCGCTGTAGGTCCAGCGGGTCTGCTTCTCGATGCCCTTCGTCTGCTCCTTGAGCGAGTCGAAGACGACGACCGTGTCGTAGAGCGAGTAACCGAGGATCGTGAGCAGACCGATCACCGTGCCCGGCGTGACCTCGAAGCCCACCAGGGCGTAGATCCCGACGGTGATGGTGATGTCGTGGACGAGCGCGATGAGAGCCGCGATGGCCATGCGCCACTCGAAGGCGATCGCCAGGTAGATCACGACGAGGACCATGAAGATGGCCAGGCCCTGCCATGCCTTGTTGGCGATCGTCTCACCCCAGCTGGGGCCCACCAGGTCGGCGTTGATCTTGTCGGCGGAGATGTCCAGGTCCTTGGACAGCTCCTCCTTGATCTGGTCCGACTTGCCGGTGTCGATGCCCGCGATCTGGATGCGCAGGCCGCCCGTGCCGAGCTCCTGCACGATCGCGTCGTGGCCCGACGCCTTCTCCGCGTACTCCTCCGCCTTCGCGGCCGAGACGGTGGTCTTGGGCGTCGTGAAGACGGCGCCGCCCTCGAACTCGATGCCCATGTTCAGGCCGCGCACCACGAGGCCGACGATGGCCGTGATGGTGATCAGGATCGAGACGCCGTACCAGATCTTGCGCTTGCCGATGAAGTCGTAGCCGACCTCACCGCGATACAGCTTGGCGCCGAGACTGCCGAGCTTCGACATCTCACGCCTCCTTCGGGTCGACGGAGCCGGCGGCGGTGGCACGGCGGGAGCGGCGCAGCGGGGGCTGCACGCCGAGGCGCTTCGGGTCGAGGCCGGACCACTTGTGGCCGCTCGCGAAGAACTTCCGGCGGGCCAGGATCGTCATCAGCGGCTTCGTGAAGAGGAAGACGACGACCACGTCGAGCAGGGTGGTCAGGCCGAGCGTGAACGCGAAGCCCTGCACCTTGCCGACGGTCACGATGTAGAGCACCGCGGCCGCGAGGAACGACACGAAGTCGGAGACCAGGATGGTGCGCCGGGCGCGCGGCCAGGCGCGCTCCACGGCGGGCCGCACCGAGCGGCCCTCGCGGATCTCGTCCCGGATCCGCTCGAAGAACACGATGAACGAGTCCGCTGTGATGCCGATGGCCACGATCGCACCACAGACCGCCGGCAGGTTCAGCGCGAAGCCGATGGCCGGGCCGAGGAGCGTCATCAGCGTGTACGTGAGGATGCCGGAGGCGAGCAGCGAGGCGAGGGCGACGAGCGACAGGCCCCGGTAGTAGACCACCAGGTAGATGACGACCAGCGCGAGGCCGATGGCGCCGGCGATCAGACCGGCGTGCAGCTGCTCACCGCCGAGCGCGGCGGTCACCGAGGTGACGCTCTGCTCGTGGAAGGTCAGCGGCAGGGCGCCGTACGACAGCACGTTGGCCAGGTCCTGGGCGGACTGCTGGGTGAAGCTGCCGGAGATCTCGGCGTTCGAGCTCAGGGTGGAGCTGACGCTGGGGGCGGAGACCACGTCGCCGTCGAGCACGATGGCGAACTGGTTCATCGGGGACTGCTGGTCCTTGAGCTTGCTGGTCGTCGACGCGAACTTCTTCGAGCCGGAGCCCGTGAACTCCATGTTGACGACCCACTGGCCGGACTGCTGGTTGATGACCGCCTGGGACTTCTTGACGTCCTTGCCGTTCACCTCGGACGGGCCGAGGATGTACTTCTCCCACTGGTCGGCCGAGTTCTTGCCGCAGGCGACGATGGTGTCGGTCGGCTTGGCGCCCTCGTTGACGTTCGTGCGGGCAGCCTTGTCGGTGCAGTCGAGTTCGGTGAACTTCTTCTGCAGCGCGGTCGTCGCCGGGTCGGCCGAGGCGCTCGCCGAGGGGGACGCCTTGTCGTCGGCCTTGTCGCTCGCCGAGGCGGAGGCGCTCGGCGTGGAGTCGGCCTTCAGGGCGTCGGTGACGGCGCGGCCCTGGGAGGTGGCGGTGGCGGACGGGGTCGCGGACGACTTGTCGGTCGCCTTCTCGCTGGAGCCGTCGGTCGCCTTGTCCGTGGCCTTGCCGCTGGAGGAGGCGCTCGGCGACGGGCTCGCGGTGGAGTCCCCGGTCGGAGCGCCGGCGGCCACCGTCAGGACGGGGCGGAAGTAGAGCTGCGCGGTCGTACCGACCTGCTCGCGGGCCTGCTTCTCGTTCGTACCCCGGGGGATGTTGACGATGATGTTGTTGTTGCCCTGCGTCTGGACCTCGGCCTCGGAGACACCCATGCCGTTGACACGGCGGTTGATGATGTCCGCCGCCGTGTCCATGTTGGTCTTGTTGATCGCGTTGGGCTTGCCCGGCTCGTTCTTGGCCTCCAGCGTGATGCTGGTGCCTCCCGCGAGATCGATGCCGAGTCGGGGCGTGAACGTCCCGGAGATGAACATCCCACCGACGAGCGCCACCATGATGATCACGATGAGGCTCAGAGCACGGCCCGGCTTGCTCTGGGCACCTGCCCCTCGGCTCTTTTTAGGTGTGGCCACCTTCTCGTACTCCCTCTCCATCCGCCCGGCATCGGGGTTCGTGCTCGGGCGGCCATGAAATGGTCGAGAATCCGCGCGGGTCACGCACGAACCAGGACCGCGGGGCGCAAGCGGCACGCCCCGCGGCGGTGGTCGTGACTACTTCGCGTCGGACTCGCCGTCGGTCTTCTTCGGCTCCGCGTCATCGGCCTTGGGGGCCTCGGCGGCCGCGGCGGCCTCATCGGCCTCGTCCTTCTTGCCGAGGTCGATGCGCGAGTCGTCGGCGGCGGTCTCGTCGGTCTCGGTGAGGGAGGACGCGTCGTCCGGCACGATGGCGCCGTCCGTCAGCTCGTCGTCGCCGGACTCCTCGCCGTGGACGATGCGGTTGTACTCGTCGTCGGAGAGCACGGCGCCGATCGCGTTCTTCGCGAACATCAGGTGGACGCCGGGGCCCGCGTCGAGGAGGACGGCGTCGTCGTGGACCTCCTTGACCGTGGCGTACATGCCCCCGATCGTCCGGACGCCGGAACCGGGCTGCATTTCATTACGCATCGTGGCGGCCTGCTGCTGCTTCTTCTTGGCAGACCGGGTCATCAGGAACATGGCCCCGATGAGCACGATGAACGGGAGGAGGGTCACGAGACTCACGGGTGGGAACTTCCTTCATACGACCGCACAAAAGAGCGGCCTTGTTGGGTTCGGGGGTCGACCGTCGTCCGGGAAAAGCTATGGACGACGTCGGCGGAGTCTAAGCGAGTCCGCCATCTGGGAACAACGCTCAGCATGGCACCGGGGTTCCACGGCCCGCGAGTCCCCTCGCCGTCACGCCCCGAACAGGTCCTGTTGTCCGCTTGCGCCCGTTCTCCCCTGGGGCGGCGTGAGTCCGAGGTGGGCCCAGGCGGCCGGAGTGGCGACGCGACCACGGGGAGTACGCGCCAGCAGTCCCTCCCTGACGAGGAAGGGCTCGGCCACCTCCTCCACCGTCTCGCGCTCCTCCCCCACCGCCACCGCGAGGGTGGACAGACCGACGGGGCCGCCGCCGAACAGCTTGAGCAGGGCCTCGAGGACCGCCCGGTCCAGGCGGTCCAGGCCGCGGCCGTCCACCTCGTACACGCCGAGCGCGGCCGCGGCGATGTCCCGGGTGATGTGGCCGTCGGCCTTGACCTGGGCGTAGTCACGCACGCGGCGCAGCAGGCGGTTCGCGATGCGCGGGGTGCCGCGGGAGCGGCCGGAGATCTCGGCGGCTCCGGCGGTGTCGATCTCCACGTCGAGCAGGCTCGCCGAGCGGTGGATCACCCGCTCCAGCTCGACCGGCTCGTAGAACTCCATGTGCGCGGTGAAGCCGAAGCGGTCGCGCAGCGGCGGCGGCAGCAGGCCCGCGCGCGTGGTCGCGCCGACGAGGGTGAACGGCGGCAGTTCGAGCGGGATGGCGGTGGCGCCGGGGCCCTTGCCGACGATGACGTCGACGCGGAAGTCCTCCATCGCCATGTAGAGCATCTCCTCGGCGGGCCGGGACATCCGGTGGATCTCGTCGAGGAAGAGGACCTCGCCCTCCTGGAGGGAGGAGAGGATCGCGGCCAGGTCGCCGGCGTGCTGGATGGCGGGCCCGGAGGTGATGCGGATGGGGGCGCCCATCTCCGCCGCGATGATCATGGAGAGCGTCGTCTTGCCGAGGCCGGGGGCGCCGGAGAGCAGGACGTGGTCGGCGGTGGCGCCGCGCGCGCGGGCGGCGCGCAGCACCAGGTCGAGCTGCTCCCTGACCTTCTCCTGGCCGATGAACTCGCCCAGGTCCTTGGGGCGCAGCGCCGCCTCGACGGCCTGGTCCTCCCGGTCGGCGGACGCACCGACGAGCCGGTCGGCCTGCGGGTCGGCCGCGTCGTCGGTGGTCTCGTCCCAGTTCATGTGGTGTGCCTCGCGTTACGGGGATCTACGGGATCAGGGGGCGGGCGGATCGGCTAGCGCGTGCGGTTCAGGGTCTGCAGCGCCGCCTTGAGGAGCTGGCCGACCTGCGGGGTGCCCTCCATGGCCTCGGCCTGCGGGGCGACCGCGCCGACCGCCTCGTCGGCCTCGCGGGTCGCGTAGCCGAGTCCGATGAGCGCGGCGTGCAGCTGCTCGCGCCAGCCGGTGGTGACGGGGGTGCCGATGGCGGGGCCGCCCGTGCCGAGCGGCTCGCCGAGCCGGTCCTTGAGCTCCAGGAGCAGCTTCTGGGCGCCCTTCTTGCCGATGCCGGGGACGGCGGTGAGCGCCTTCTCGTCGGCGGTGGCGACGGCCCTGCGCAGTCCGTCGGGGCTGTGCACGGCGAGCATGGCCTGGGCGAGGCGCGGTCCGACGCCGCTCGCGGTCTGCAGCAGCTCGAAGGTCTGCCGCTCGTCGTCGTCGGCGAAGCCGTACAGGGTGAGCGAGTCCTCCCGGACGACGAGGGAGGTGGCGAGCTTGGCCTGCTGGCCGAGGCGGAGCGTGGACAGCGTGTTCGGTGTGCACTGGACGGCCATGCCGATGCCGCCGACCTCGACCACCGCGGCGTCGGGGGCGAGGGCGGCGACGGAGCCGCTGACGAAGGCGATCATGCGGTACGGCCTTTCAGTGCGTTCGACGCGGTCGCTGCTTTGGCTGTGTGCAGCGCCACGGCTTGCTGGAGTCTGTTCTTCGCGGGGGCTCGCCAGATGTGGCAGATGGCGAGGGCGAGCGCGTCGGCGGCGTCGGCCGGCTTGGGCGGCGCGTCGAGCCGCAGCAGCCGGGTCACCATGGCGCCCACCTGTGCCTTGTCGGCGCGGCCGCTGCCGGTGACGGCGGCCTTGACCTCGCTGGGCGTGTGCAGCGCGACGGGGATGCCGCGGCGCGACGCGCACAGCATGGCGACGGCGCTCGCCTGGGCGGTGCCCATCACCGTACGCACATTGTGCTGGCTGAACACCCGCTCCACGGCGAGGACTTCGGGCTCGTGCTCGTCGAGCCACTGCTCGATGCCCTGCTCGATGGCGACGAGGCGCAGGCCCAACTCCGCGTCCGGCGGGGTCCGTACGACCCCGACGCCGCGCATGGTCAGAGGCCGCCCCGCGACTCCCTCCACCACGCCGACACCGCACCGGGTGAGACCCGGGTCCACCCCGAGAACGCGCACGCCTGACCCCCATATCGATCGCCTGTTTGTGCAGGCTATCGGGTGCCACTGACAAAGCGGCGGGCCGACGGGGTGTGTCCCGTCGGCCCGCCGCTGATGCCGGGTCAGGCGTCGACCTTCTCCATGACCTCGTCGGAGACGTCGAAGTTCGCGAAGACGTTCTGCACGTCGTCGCTGTCCTCGAGGGCGTCGATCAGCTTGAAGATCTTGCGCGCGCCCTCCTCGTCCAGCTCGACCTGCATGGTCGGGACGAAGTTGGACTCGGCCGAGTCGTAGTCGATGCCGGCCTCCTGGAGCGCGGTGCGGACCGCGACCATGTCGGTGGCCTCGGAGATGATCTCGAAGGACTCACCGAGGTCGTTGACCTCCTCGGCGCCCGCTTCGAGGACCGTCTCCAGGACGTCGTCCTCGGAGAGCTCGCCCTTGGGGAGCACGACGACGCCCTTGCGGTTGAACAGGTACGAGACGGAGCCCGGGTCCGCCATGTTGCCGCCGTTGCGGGTCATGGCGACGCGCACGTCGGAGGCGGCGCGGTTGCGGTTGTCGGTGAGGCACTCGATGAGCACCGCGACACCGTTCGGACCGTAGCCCTCGTACATGATCGTCTCGTAGTCGGCGCCACCGGCCTCGAGACCGGCACCGCGCTTGACGGCGGAGTCGATGTTCTTGTTCGGGACCGAGCTCTTCTTGGCCTTCTGGATGGCGTCGAAGAGGGTCGGGTTGCCGGACACGTCGGCGCCGCCCGTGCGGGCCGCGACCTCGATGTTCTTGATCATCTTCGCGAAGAGCTTGCCGCGCTTGGCGTCGATCACGGCCTTCTTGTGCTTCGTCGTAGCCCATTTAGAGTGGCCGGACATCTGCCTGTCTCCTTCGCGTAAACAACCTCTTTAACGAACGCCAGAGATCCTACAAGGAACCCGGCGCGTCCTTCGCCCGCACCATGTCCACGAACAGCCCGTGGAGCCGGTGGTCGCCGGTGAGCTCGGGGTGGAAGGACGTCGCGAGGACGTGGCCCTGACGTACGGCGACGATGTGCCCCTCGTGCTCGGCGAGCACCTCCACGGACGCGCCCACGGACTCCACCCAGGGGGCGCGGATGAAGACGCCCTCTACAGGATCGCCCTCGACGCCCCGCACGTCGACCGCCGCTTCGAAGGATTCGTTCTGCCGTCCGAAGGCGTTGCGGCGCACGATCATGTCGATGCCGCCGATGGTCTCCTGGCCCGAGCGCGGGTCGAGGATCTTGTCGGCGAGCAGGATCAGGCCGGCGCACGTCCCGTAGACGGGCATGCCGTCGCGCACGCGCGCGCGGAGAGGCTCCATCAGGCCGAAGAGGTGGGCGAGTTTGGAGATGGTGGTCGACTCGCCGCCGGGGACGACCAGGCCGTCGACCTCGGCCAGTTCTTCGGGGCGCCGCACCGGCCTGGCCACGGCGTCGGCCGTGGCCAGGGCGATGAGGTGCTCCCGTACGTCGCCCTGGAGTGCCAGGACTCCGATGACGGGGGTGGTCATGGGGACTACCAGCCCCGGTTCGCGTAGCGCTCGGTCTCGGGCAGGGTGTCGCAGTTGATGCCGACCATGGCCTCGCCGAGGTTGCGGGACGCGTCCGCGATGATCTTGGGGTCGTCGTAGAAGGTGGTGGCCTTCACGATGGCGGCGGCGCGCTTGGCCGGGTCGCCGGACTTGAAGATGCCGGAGCCGACGAAGACGCCCTCGGCGCCGAGCTGGCGCATCAGCGCGGCGTCGGCCGGGGTGGCGACGCCGCCCGCGGAGAAGAGGACCACCGGCAGCTTGCCCAGCTCGGAGACCTCCTTGACCAGCTCGTACGGGGCGCGCAGCTCCTTGGCGGCGGCGTACAGCTCGTTGTTGTCGAAGCCGCGCAGCTTGGCGATCTCGTTCTTGATCTGGCGCAGGTGGCGGACCGCCTCCACGACGTTGCCGGTGCCGGCCTCGCCCTTGGAGCGGATCATCGCGGCGCCCTCGGCGATGCGGCGCAGGGCCTCGCCCAGGTTGGTGGCGCCGCAGACGAACGGGGTCGTGAACGCGAACTTGTCGCTGTGGTTGACCTCGTCGGCCGGGGTGAGGACCTCGGACTCGTCGATGTAGTCGACGCCGAGGGACTGGAGCACCTGGGCCTCGACGAAGTGGCCGATGCGGGACTTGGCCATGACCGGGATGGAGACGGCCTCGATGATCTCTTCGATCATGTTCGGGTCCGACATCCGGGCCACGCCGCCGTCCTTGCGGATGTCGGCGGGCACCCGCTCCAGGGCCATGACGGCGACGGCTCCGGCGTCCTCGGCGATCTTCGCCTGCTCGGCGTTGACGACGTCCATGATGACGCCGCCCTTGAGCTGCTCGGCCATGCCGCGCTTGACGCGGGCGGTACCGGTGGCGGGAGCCTCGGCGGACGCGGTGGACTGCGGGGTGCTGGTGGACACGGGTGACCTCACTCGATGAAGAAGGCTTCTTGCAGCACCGAGGAAACTCCTGTGGACCAGGCCACTACAAGGGCCAATGGACAGCCGGTGGCTCCTTTTGGCCCGCGCGCTACGCGGTTCGGTCCGTGCGCTACGCGGTGGCCCGGTCGGCCAGCGCCGTCGGCGGCTCGTCGTCCATCTCGAAGGCCAGCGGGAACGGCGCGTGACCGGCGAGCCGGAACCAGCGGACCTTGCGGTGCCGGCGCAGGGCGCGGGCCGCGCGGACGGCGTCGTTGTGGAAGCGGCGGGCCATGGGGACGCGGCGGACGGCCTGGGCGAGTTCCTCCGCGGCCTCCTCGCCGCCGGGGGCCTCCCGGACGGCCTCCACCTGGTCGGGCTCGCTGAAGATCGCCCTGAGCGCCTGGCTGAGCTCGCTCTCGGCGACCTCGCGCTGCTCCTCCTCGGCCTGGCGCGCGGCGTGCGCGGCCTCGTACAGGACGATCGACGCGGCCGGGTCGAGGACGCCCGACGTGGCCAGTTCCTGCGCCACGGAGGCGCGCCGCAGGAGCTGGGCGTCGAGGGCGGCGCGGGCCGCGTCGATACGGGCGTGCAGGCGGTCGAGACGGCCCGCGGTCCAGCTCAGGTAGAGGCCGATCGCGAAGAGGGCTACGGCGATCCAGATCAGGGTGACGGTCACGGGCCGCAACGTTACCGTCGGGCGGGCCGGTCACTTTCCGGCGCCGCCCACCGGCCGCGCCCGCCCCGCCGGATCAGTCCCTGGCCAGCCCGAACCGGGCCCTGAGCCCCGTCCGCTCGTCCGCCGCGACCGCGGCCGCGCCCTGCGTCACCGTCTCGTAGACGGAGAGGATGTCCGCGCCCACCGTCGACCAGTCGAAGCGGCGGACGTGCTTGCTGCCGCGCTCGCGCAGTTCCGCGCGGCGCTCGGGGTCGCCGAGCAGCCGCAGCGCGGCGACGGCCAGGGTGTCCGCGTCCTCGTTCGTGAAGAGTTCGCCCGCCGCGCCCTGGTCCAGGACCTGGGCGAACGCGTCGAGGTCGGAGGCGAGCACCGGGGCGCCCGCCGACATCGCCTCGACCAGGATGATGCCGAAGCTCTCGCCGCCCGTGTTCGGCGCGACGTACACGTCGACGCTGGCCAGCAGGCGCGCCTTGTCCTCGTCGCTGACCATGCCGAGGAACTCGACGCGCTCGCGCATCTCCTTCGGCAGCGACTCGACGGCCTCCTCCTCGTCGCCGCGGCCCGCGACCAGGAGCCGGGTCTGCGGCCGCTCGGCGAGGATCTTCGGCAGCGCCTTCATGAGGACCGGCAGGCCCTTGCGGGGCTCGTCGATGCGCCCGATGAAGCCGAGGGTGTCGCCCTGCCACTCGGGCTTGGGCTCGGCGCGGGCGAAGAAGTCCACGTCGACGCCGTTCGGGATGACGACCGCGTCGCCGCCGAGGTGCTCGACCAGCGTGCGGCGGGCGTACTCGCTCACCGCGATGCGCGCGCTGATCTTCTCCAGGGCGGGCTGCAGGATCGGGTACGCGGCGATCATGGCCCGGGAGCGCGGGTTCGACGTGTGGAACGTGGCGACGATCGGGCCCTGCGCCGCCCAGCACGCCAGCAGACCGAGCGACGGCGAGGCCGGCTCGTGGATGTGGATCACGTCGAAGGTGCCGTCGTGCAGCCAGCGGCGCACCCGGGCGGCGCTCAGGAACCCGAAGTTGAGCCGTGCCACCGAGCCGTTGTAGGGAACGGGAACGGCCCGGCCCGCCGACACGACGTACGGCGGCAGGGGGGTCTCGTCGTCCGCAGGGGCGAGGACGGAGACCTCGTGCCCCAGGGCGACGAGGTGCTCCGCCAGATCGCGGATGTGGAACTGGACGCCGCCCGGCACGTCCCAGGAGTACGGGCAGACGATTCCGATCCTCACGCCGGCCGCTCCTCAAAGTTCTCCAGGTCGGAGAGCCACAAGCGCTGCAGCATGTGCCAGTCCTCCGGATGGTCGGCGATTCCCGTGGCGAAGGCATCGGCCAGCGCCTGCGTCATCACAGACGTCTTTTCGGCCCGGGTACCTGTCTCCGGTACGTCGACGGGCGGGTGCACGCGGCCCCGCATGATCGAGGACGAGTCGTACCAGAGGGTGACCGGCAGCAGCAGCGCGCCGGTCTGCTGGGCGAGCATCGAGGGTCCCGCGGGCATCCGGGTCGTCTCGCCGAAGAACTTCACCTCGACGCCCGACGAGGACAGGTCCCGGTCCGCCACCAGGCACACCAGGCCCCCGGCCCGCAGCCGTCTGGCCAGCGTCCCGAAGGCGGAGCCGCCCGTGTGCGGCAGCACCTCCATGCCGAGGCCCTCGCGGTAGGCGACGAAGCGGTCGTACAGGGTCTCGGGCTTGAGCCGCTCCGCGACGGTCGTGAACGGGGTCTCCAGTTTGGTGGTGACCCAGGCGCCCGCGAGGTCGTAGTTGCCCATGTGCGGCAGGGCGAGGACGACGCCCCTGCCGGAGTCCAGGGCGTCGGTCAGGTGGTGCAGGTCCTTGGGCGTGAAGCCCTCCCTGATGCGCTCCTTGCTCCAGGCGGGGAGCCGGAAGGACTCCATCCAGTAGCGCAGGTACGAGCGCATGCCCGCCCGGGACAGCTCCTTGAGGCGCTCGGGCGTGGCGTCGGGCACCACGCGCGCGAGGTTCGACTCCAGGCGCAGGACGCCCTTGCCGCGCTTCTTCCAGGCGGCGTCCGCGATGGCGCGTCCCAGGCGGGTCGCGACCGGTTCGGGGAGCTTCTTGACGGTGGCCCAGCCGAGCCCGTAGAGCGCGTCCGTCACCCGGTCCTGCGCTCCGCTCACGAGGCGGCCTCCTCCCGGGCCACGGCGGCCTCCGCCTCCGCGGACTCCCGGCGCACCGTCACCACGCGCTGGATCAGCGTGACGAGGCTGCCGACGGCGACGATCCACAGCGCGACCGGCAGCAGGTACTGGATGCCGGGCACGCCGAACTTGTGCAGACCGGCGAAGCCGGCGGCGACGAGCGTGATCACCAGCCGTTCGGCGCGCTCCACCAGGCCGTTCACCGCGACGGGCAGGCCGATCGATTCTCCACGTGCCTTCGTGTACGACACGACCTGGCCGCTGGCGAGGCAGAAGATCGACACGGCGCACAGCACGTTGTCGTCGCCGCCGCCCGCGTACCAGAGCGCCAGGCCGCCGAAGATCGCGCTGTCGGCGACCCGGTCGAGCGTGGAGTCCAGGAACGCGCCCCAGCGGCTGGAGCGGCCGAGCTGGCGCGCCATGTTGCCGTCCACGAGGTCCGAGAAGACGAACAGCGTGATGACGACGGTGCCCCAGAAGAACTCTCCGCGCGGGAAGAAGACCAGCGCTCCCGCCACGACTCCGGCGGTGCCGAGGAGCGTGACCGTGTCGGGGCTGACCCCGCGACGGATGAGAAACGCGGCGAACGGTGTGAGGACACGCGTGAAGAATGCACGCGCGTACTTGTTCAGCATGGCCTTCCCGAGGGTCGGTGCCTGGCGGCCCCTCTGGCCACCGGCTGGCCCATCGTAGCCACGCGCGCACGGGATCGGCCGCCGGGCCACCACGCGCGCGTGCGATCGCGTACGACGTATGGACGCACAGTGACCCGAGTGGAAAGCTCGAAGGCACCGCGGGCGTCGCCGAAGCCGCCTCCGCACGCGGGTTCGCGTGTCCGCGCCTCAAGGACCACCTCACCGTGGAACAACCGGGAGGCAAGGCATGGGCGACAAGGCCAACGGACACCCCGGGGCCGCCGGCAGGGCAGCAGCGGCCGACCATCCCGCGTCCGTACGGAATGTGGTGCTGGTCGGCCACAGCGGATCGGGCAAGACGACTCTGGTGGAGGCCCTCGCACTGACCGCGGGGGCGGTGAACAGGGCGGGTCGGGTCGAGGACGGCACGAGCGTCTCCGACTACGACGAGATCGAGCATCGCCAGCAACGCTCGGTCCAGCTCTCGCTCGTCCCCGTGGAATGGGGCGGGTTCAAGATCAATCTTCTGGACACCCCCGGCTACGCGGATTTCGTCGGGGAGTTGAGGGCCGGTCTGCGTGCCGCGGACGCGGCCCTCTTCGTCGTCTCGGCGGCGGACGGACCGGAGACCCTGACCGGCGCGACCCGCATGGTCTGGGAGGAGTGCGCGGCGGTCGGCATGCCGCGCGCCATCGTGATCACGCACCTGGAGGCGGCGCGGGCCGACTTCGAGGAGATGACGCGCAGCTGCGCGGAGGTCTTCGGCGGCGACGACCCCGACGCCGTGCTCCCGCTGTACCTGCCGCTGCACGGCGCGCAGGCGCCCGACGGGCACGCGCCCGTGACCGGGCTGATCGGGCTGCTCTCGCAGCGCCTGTTCGACTACGCGTCGGGCGAACGCAAGGAGTCCGAGCCGGGCACCGAGCAGCGGCCCCTGATCGAGGAGGCACGGAACCGGCTGATCGAGGGGATCATCGCCGAGAGCGAGGACGAGACCCTCATGGACCGCTATCTGGGCGGCGAGGACATCGACTTCAAGACGCTCGTCGACGACCTGGAGCGGGCCGTCGCGCGCGGCGTCTTCCATCCGGTGCTCGCCGCGGCCCCCGCCGCGGAGGGCGCCCGCCAGGGCATCGGCACCGTGGAGCTCCTGGAGCTTGTCACGGGCGGCTTCCCGACCCCGCTGGAGCGGGAGGCGCCGACGGTGCGCACGCCCGACGGGCGGGAGCGGGCGGTCGGCGCCTGCGATCCCGCCGGGCCGCTGGTGGCGGAGGTCGTGAAGACGGCGTCCGACCCGTACGTGGGCCGGGTCTCCCTGGTCCGGGTCTTCTCCGGCACCCTGCGCCCGGACGAGACGGTGCACGTGTCCGGGCACGGGCTCGCGGACCACGTGCACGAGGACCGCGCCCTGCACGAGTCGGACGAGCGGATCGGCGCGCTGTCGGCGCCGTTCGGCAAGCAGCAGCGCACCCTCACGCACTGCATCGCCGGTGATCTGGCGTGCGTGGCGAAGCTGAACCGGGCGGAGACCGGCGACACGCTCTCGGCCAAGGAGGATCCGCTCCTCATGGCGCCGTGGGACATGCCGGACCCGCTGCTGCCGCTGGCCATCCAGGCGCACAGCAAGGCCGACGAGGACAAGCTGTCGCAGGGCCTGTCCCGCCTGGTCGCGGAGGACCCGACCATGCGGCTCGAACAGAACCAGGACACGCACCAGCTGGTCCTGTGGTGTCTGGGCGAGGCCCACGCGGACGTGGCGCTCGAACGGCTGCGCAGCCGTTACGGGGTGCAGGTCGACGTCGTCACGCACAAGGTCTCCCTCCGGGAGACGTTCGCGAACAGGTCGGCGGGGCGCGGCCGCCACGTGAAGCAGTCCGGCGGACACGGGCAGTACGCGATCTGCGAGATCGAGGTGGAGCCGCTGCCCGGCGGCTCGGGCATCGAGTTCGTGGACAAGGTCGTCGGCGGCGCGGTGCCCCGGCAGTTCATCCCGTCCGTGGAGAAGGGCGTGCGGGCGCAGGCGGCGAAGGGGGTCGCGGCGGGCTATCCGCTCATCGACGTGCGGGTGACGCTGCTCGACGGCAAGGCGCACTCGGTGGACTCCTCGGACGCCGCGTTCCAGACGGCGGGCGCGCTGGCGCTGCGGGAGGCCGCGGCCGACGCGCGGATCCACCTCCTGGAGCCGGTCGCCGAGGTGCAGATCCTCGTCGGCGACGACTACGTGGGCGCCGTGATGAGCGATCTGTCGGGGCGGCGCGGCCGGGTCGTCGGCACCGAGCAGGCGCCGGGCGGGCGGACGCTGGTGCGGGCCGAGGTGCCGGAGATCGAGATCGGCCGGTACGCGGTGGACCTGCGCTCGCTCTCGCACGGCACGGCCCGGTTCGGCCGCAGGTACGCGCGGCACGAGCCGATGCCGGCCCAGCTCAGCGAGCGGATCCGCGAACAGGCCCAGGATTCGGCCTAGTTGACGCGTTCCCGGGGTTCCGGGGCCACCGACATCCGGCTTGCCCGGACGGATGTCGGTGGCGGCCGTTACGCTGGTCGACGATCAATGCGATCAGGACGTGTCGCTGATCAACAGGTGTGCGGGGCAGGGAAGTCGGGAAGAGCCGCAGCAGCGACTTCGCGCGGCGATGGGGGCGGCAGTGGCGGACGACGGATTCGATTTCAGGCCCGGGGCCCAGGTTCCGCTCCAGGGTTCCGCGGGGCAGACCGCGGCGACGTTCGCCATCGCCTCGGCCGCGTACCGGGACGACCCCGCGATCAAGATCCAGGACGCCAACAACGAATGGCACAAGTCCGAGGTCAAGGAGCCGAAGTGGGCGCTCCTCGCGCCGAATCTGGGTGAGGCGTTCTCCCAGGCGGTGCAGCACCGCATGCTGGACGCCGGGCGCAAGCCGCTGATCCAGTCCTTCGGCACCGAGCCGCAGGTCGTGGTGGAGCACTGCCTGGCGGCCACCCGGATCCGCCGGCAGCGCGACAGCCTGCTCTCGGTCATCACCCTGGTGTTCGGCGTGCTCTTCCTGCCCGGGTTCATCTTCTGGGTGGCCGCGTTCGAGGTCCGCCGCAGGAACAACAACAGGGTGGCCCTCGCGGAGAAGGTGGCGGCCGAGGCGCTCGCGAAGAACAAGCCGGCCGCGGAGCAGAGCGCGGCACGGAAGGTGGAGCGCGAAGCCCGCAGGACGGCCGCGCTGGCGACGGCGATCACCTGCGTCGTCGCGGTGGTCATCGCCGTCGGCCTGATCAAGATGCCGCTCGCCGGCGGCTGGGCCTGGTACCTGCGGGCCGCCTTCGTGGCTCCGCTGATCGGCGGTTTCTGGGCGCGGCAGATCTGCCTGCGCACGGCCGCCGACCTGCGGGACCGCTGGTCGGCCCTGCTGTCGGGCGGCGGGGTCGGCGCGAAGATCCCCGAGGCGGTCCCCGGCAGCCCCGGCGAGACCGCGGCCGAGCAGCTGCGGCAGAACCTGGCCAGGCTGAGCTCCGAGCAGCAGTCGAACTCGGTGTTCTACGCGGGCCCCAAGGGCATCCTCGGCCTGGGCACGCGGTGGGGCAGCTGGCAGCTCGCCGAGGACCTCGTGTCGGCCGAGGAGGGCAAGGACATCCACCCGTTCCGCAGCTGGACCGTGATACGGGCGATCCAGGACCAGTTGCGGATGCTGGAGCGCGGCCCCCTGCACACCGGCGGGTTCCCCAAGCCGATGGTGGACCACTGGATAGTGACGCCGATCGGGGAGAACGCCAAGGCGGTCGCGCGGCCGACGGGCGAGGACGTCGACGCGTACCGGATCAGGCCGCACGAGGTGGAGCGGATCTGCAACGAGCAGCAGTTCGGCAGCGGCGACCGCCACTATCTGGGCGTCCAGTTCACCCTCTGGGACGGCCAGTTGGTGATCACCATGCTGATCACGGTGACCGTGCTGCACGAGACCCTGCGCATCGAGGTGACGGGGCATGCGCTGGGCCCGGTGAACTCGCTGTTCACCTCGAAGCCCGAGCCGCGCACGAAGGAGGTCTCCAAGCCCCTCGCGACGTGGGAGACCACCACGAAGACGCTGCCGCTGGTCAATGCGGACGAGGCGGTCCGGCTGGCGTTGCGGGCGCCCCTGACCATGTTCGGCATGGGCCGGTCGTACCTCGACGCCAAGGGCGGCAAGCTGGTGCTCCCCGAGCCCTTCGGACTGCGTCATGCCTGGGCCGACCAGCCGTGGCGGCACCGCTTCATGGCGGACGACGCCCTGCGGACGGCGACGCCGGTGCTGCGCGTGGTCCACGCGGCGGCCATCAAGGTCCTCAAGGACCACGGCGTGGACACCGAGAAGTTCGGCAACCGCTCGGGCGTGCTCAGCGGACTGGTCCAGGACCCCACGCCGAGGAAGGCGGACGTGTACGACGCGTAGGCGCGGTCTGCGGATCGGATGCGCTGCGGTAGCCGAACCACGGCAGGCAGAGCTGGGTCACCGACCCCACCGTCAGGGCGTACAGCACCGTGCCGACGCCCACTCCCCCGCCGAGCAGCCAGCCGACGGCGAGGACGGCGAGTTCGATCGCGGTGCGGACCGCGCGCAGCGAGCGGCCCGTCGCGGCGGTGAGTCCGGTCATCAGGCCGTCGCGGGGTCCCGGGCCGCAGCGGGCGCCGACGTAGACGGCGATCGAGAGGCCGTTGAGGAGGACGCCCGCGCCGAGCAGCGTGGCCCGCACCGGCCAGCTGAGCCCGGTCGGCAGCAGCCACAGTCCGAGGTCGGAGGACCAGCCCACCACGAGGATGTTGGCGAGGGTGCCGAGCGTCGGCCGCTGGCGCAGCGGGATCCACAGCAGCAGGACGGCCGCCCCGACCAGCGTCGTCAGCGTGCCGAAGCTGAGCGAGGTGTGGCGGGCGAGCCCCTCGTTCAGGACGTTCCAGGGGCTGAGGCCGAGACCGGCGCGGACCATCAGGGCGAGACTGGCCCCGTACAGGAAGAGGCCGACGAGGAGTTGGGGCAGGCGTCGGGCGGGACGCTCGCGCAGGGTGACGTACGAGAGGGACATCCGGGGTTCTCCGGGTTCTCCACGGGGACGGGCGACGCCCTGGGAGGGCGCCTCGGAAGGGCGCCTTCAGGGCCAATGCCGCCACTCTGTAGATTGACCGGCCTGGAAAGCAGAGCCAATCCCGGGAGAATGGTGTGGTCGAGGCCGCCGCGGGCCGGCACGACAGGACCCCGCGCAGCGTGGGCGGCCGGCAGCTCGCCGCGATGCTGCCCGACCCGGCGCGGGCCCGGCCCGCGTACCGGCATCTGGCGCGCGCCATCGGCGAGTTGATCCTCGACGGACGGCTCGCGCTGCACGTACGGCTGCCCGCCGAGCGGGAGCTGGCCGGCGCGCTCGGCACCAGCAGGACGACGGTGACCGCGCTCTACGACCTGCTGCGCGCGAACGGCTACGCGCACAGCCGCCAGGGCTCGGGCACCTGGACGTCCCTGCCCGAGGGCCGCCCCGCCAAGGGCGTCAGCCGGCTGCTCGGCCCGGCGGACACCGCGATCGACCTGGCCAGGGCCGCGCCCGTGCTGCCCGGGCGGACGCTCACCGACGCCCTCGTCCGGATCACCGAGGACGTGGCCGGGCACGCGCACTCCACCGGCTACCACCCGTACGGGCTCCCGGAGTTGAGGGCCGCCGTCGCCGAGCGGTGCACCGCGCGGGGCCTCGCCACGACGCCCGAGCAGATCCTGGTGACGGCCGGCGCCCAGCACGCGCTGAGCCTGGTCCTCGCGCTGCTCGCCCGCCCCGGCGACCGGATCATGGTCGAGAACCCGTCGTACCCGAACGCGCTGGAGGCGATGCGCCGCGCCCGGCTGCGCACGGTGTCCGTGCCCGTGACGGACGACGGGCCGGGCTGGGACATCGGGATCGTCGAGTCGACGCTGCGCCGTTCCGTGCCCCGGCTCGGCTATCTCATCCCGGACTTCCAGAACCCGACGGGCCGTGTGCTGCCCGCGGCGGACCGGTCCCGGCTGCTGCGCACGGCGAGCCGCTCCGGCACCTGGCTGGTCATCGACGAGACCCTCGCCGACCTCGCCCTGGACGGGCCCGCCCCGCCGCCGTTCGCCGCGCACGGCGAGTCCGGGCAGGTGATCACGGTCGGTTCGATGAGCAAGACGCACTGGGCGGGGCTGCGCGTCGGCTGGCTGCGGGCCCCGGCCCGGCTCGTCACGGAGCTCGCGGCGCAGCGGGTGGCCACCGACATGGGCGGCTCGGTGGTGGACCAGTTGCTGGCGCTGGATCTGCTGGCCGGTACCGACGCCCTCCTGCGGGACCGGCTGACCGAACTGCGCGCCGGACGCGACGCGCTCACCGCGGCGCTGCGGCAGCACCTGCCGCACTGGACCTGGCGGACGCCGCCCGGCGGCCTCTCCCTCTGGGTGGACCTGGGCGCCCCGGTCGCGACGTCACTGGCCGAGCGTGCGCTCGCCCACGGGGTCCGCATCGAGGGCGGCGGCTACTTCGGCGCGGACCCCGGCCTGTTCGAGAACCGGCTGCGCATCCCGTACACGCTGCCGCCGCGGACCCTCACCGAGGCGGTCCACCGGATGGCCCGCGCGGTCGCCGACGCATCGGGTCCGCCGGTCGGCGACCGGCGGACCCACTGGATCGCCTGAGCCCGCTCAGGCGCTCGGCCACGCCTTCGCCAGCACCGTGCGGGTGTCGCCGAGCAGCTGCGGCAGCACCTTCGTGTGGCCGGTGACCGGCATGAAGTTCGTGTCGCCGCCCCAGCGCGGGACGATGTGCTGGTGCAGATGGGCCGCGATGCCGGCGCCGGCCACCGCTCCCTGGTTCATCCCGATGTTGAAGCCGTGGGCGCCCGACGCGGAGCGCAGCGCGGTCATCGCGCGCTTGGTGAAGTCCGCGACCTCGACGGTCTCGGCCTCGTCGAGGTCGGTGTAGTCGGCGACGTGCCGGTAGGGCAGCACCATCATGTGCCCGCCGTTGTACGGGTACAGGTTCAGGATCGCGAAGACGTGCTCGCCGCGCGCCACGATCAGCGCGTCCTCGTCGGACTTGGCCGGAGCGGCACAGAAGGGACAGCCGTCGTCGGCTCCGGGGCCGGTCGGTTTGCCCTCGCCCTGGATGTAGGCGATGCGGTGCGGGGTCCACAGACGCCCGAATCCGTCCGGCTCTCCCACGGGACCGATCTGCTGCTCCGGCTGACTCGTCATGAAGTGCAGCATATGGCGTCACCTCGGCGGGGCGTGTCGGCGGGTGCCGCCCCGGTCCCCGGCGCGCGATGCTGTCCGGATGACCGACAGTCCCCTCGCCCGCTGGGAGCGGCACAACGGCGTCGTCCTCGCGGCGGCCTCCCTGCTCTACCTCTCCTCGTACGCGATCAGGGTCCTCGGGCACGGGCTGCCGGGGCCGGTCCGCGACGTGTGTCTGGCGGTGACGCTCGTGACGTGGCTGGTGTTCCTCGTGGACTACGTGGTGCGCCTGCGGCTGAGCGGGCAGCGCCTGCACCGTTTCCTGCGCACCCACTGGCTGGACACGGTGGTCCTGCTGCTGCCGCTGCTGCGTCCGGTGCGGATCGTGCAGGCCTACGAGACGGTGCAGCGCCACCACGACCGGCCGCGGCTCGCGCTGCACGCGCGGGTGATCACGTATGCGGGCGTCTCGGTGACGCTGCTCGGCTTCGCGGGGTCGCTCGCGCTGTACCAGCAGGAGCGCACCGCGCCGGGCGCGGACATCCTCACCTACGGCGACGCGGTGTGGTTCACCTGCACGACGCTGTCGACGGTGGGCTACGGCGACCTGGCGCCGGTGACCCCGCTCGGCCGGCTCGTGGCGGTGGGCGTGATGGCCTGCGGCCTGGCGCTGCTCGGCGCGGTCACCGGAACGTTCTCGTCGTGGCTGCTGCAGGTGTTCGCGCGGGAGGACGACCAGGACGCGCCGAGGCCCCCGGGGAGTTCCCCGGGGGCCTCGGACGGCAGGGACTGAGCGTCAGACCTGCGCGCGCTCCTCGACGACCTTCACGATCTTCGCGATGGCCTCGTCGACCGGGATGCCGTTCTCCTGCGAGCCGTCGCGGTAGCGGAAGGACACCGAACCGGCGTTCATGTCCTCGTCGCCCGCGATGACCATGAAGGGCACCTTGGCCTTCTGCTGGTTGCGGATCTTCTTCTGCATGCGGTCGGAGGACGCGTCGACCTCGACCCGCAGGCCCTGGGCGCGCGCCTTCTCGGCGAACTCCTCCAGGTACGGGATGTGCCCGTCGCCGATCGGGATGCCGACGGCCTGGACGGGGGCCAGCCACGCCGGGAAGGCGCCCGCGTAGTGCTCCAGGAGCACGCCGAAGAACCGCTCGATCGAGCCGAACAGGGCGCGGTGCAGCATGACGGGCTGCTGGCGCGAGCCGTCCGCCGCCGTGTACTCCAGGCCGAACCGCTTGGGCTGGTTGAAGTCGACCTGGAGGGTCGACATCTGCCAGGAGCGGCCGATCGCGTCCTTGGCCTGCACGGAGATCTTCGGGCCGTAGTACGCGGCGCCGCCCGGGTCGGGCACGAGCGGCAGGTTCTGCTTCTCGGCGGCCTGGCGCAGCGCCTCGGTGGCCTCGGCCCAGTCCTCGTCGGTGCCGATGAACTTGTCGGAGTCGTCGCGGGTGGACAGCTCCAGCTCGAACTCGGTCAGGCCGTAGTCGCGCAGCAGGTCGAGCACGAAGGTCAGGAGCGTGTCGAGCTCCTGCGGCATCTGCTCCTTGGTGCAGTAGATGTGCGAGTCGTCCTGCGTGAAGCCGCGCGAGCGGGTCAGGCCGTGCACGACGCCCGACTTCTCGTAGCGGTACACGGTGCCGAATTCGAAGAGGCGCAGCGGGAGTTCACGGTAGGAACGGCCGCGCGACTTGAAGATCAGGTTGTGCATCGGGCAGTTCATCGCCTTGAGGCGGTAGTTCTGCTCGTCGAACTGGATGGGCGGGAACATGCCCTCCGCGTAGTGCGGCAGGTGCCCCGAGGTCTCGAAGAGGTGCTCCTTCGAGATGTGCGGGGTGTTGACGAACTCGTAGCCGGAGACCTCGTGGCGGCGCCGCGAGTAGTCCTCCATGACCTTGCGGACCACGCCGCCCTTGGGGTGGAACACGGCGAGGCCCGGGCCCAGCTCCTCCGGGAAGGAGAACAGGTCGAGCTCGGCGCCCAGCTTGCGGTGGTCGCGCTTCTCGGCCTCGACGAGGAAGTCCAGGTACGCCTTCAGTTCGTCCTTCGACGGCCAGGCGGTGCCGTAGATCCGCTGGAGCTGCGGGTTCTTCTCGCTGCCGCGCCAGTACGCGGCGGCCGAGCGCATCAGCTTGAACGCGGGGATGACGCGGGTGGTCGGCAGGTGCGGGCCCCGGCAGAGGTCCTTCCAGCACAGCTCGCCGGTCTTGGCGTCGAGGTTGTCGTAGATGGTCAGCTCGCCGCTGCCCACCTCGGCGTCGGCGCCGTCGGCGGCCTGGGCCGCATTGCCCTTGAGGCCGATGAGCTCCAGCTTGTACGGCTCGTCGGCCAGCTCGACGCGCGCGTCGTCGTCGGTGGTGACGCGGCGCGAGAAGCGCTGCCCCCGCTTCTGGATCTCCTGCATCTTCTTCTCGATGCGCTTGATGTCCTCGGGGGTGAACGGCTCCTTGACGTCGAAGTCGTAGTAGAAGCCGTCCTTGATGGGCGGGCCGATGCCGAGCTTGGCCTCCGGGAAGAGCTCCTGGACCGCCTGCGCCATGACGTGGGCGGTGGAGTGCCGCAGGATGTCGAGACCGTCCTTGGAGGAGATCTCGACGGGCTCGACGGTCTCGCCGTCGGCGACCTCGTACGCGAGGTCCTTCAGCTCTCCGGCCACGCGGGCGGCGACGATGCTGCGCTCACCGGCGAAGAGCTCGGCGGCCGTAGTGCCCGTCGTCACCACGCGTTCTTCCCGCTCGGAATCGCGTTGGATGATCACACGGACGTCAGACACCGGTCTCTCCTACCTGAAGATGGAACGCCGCGCCATTACCTGTGACGCGCGCAAGCCGATCGTACCGAGTCACAGGGACCGCTCGCGAAACGGTTACCGGGCGCCCGCCCCGCGCCCGGCCTAGCGTGGGTCCATGGCACTCGAGTGGAACACGCTGCTGGCCGACCAGCTCGACTGGCACTGGCACCACCAGCTGCGCCGGCGCCTGGCCGGTCTCACCGACGACGAGTACTTCTGGGAGCCGGTCCCGGGCTCCTGGAACGTCCGGCCGCGCGGCACCGGCACCGCCCCCGTGCAGGCGGGCGCGGGCGGGCTCACCATCGACTTCGCCCACCCGGAGCCGGTGCCCGCGCCGGTCACGACGATCGCCTGGCGTCTTGGCCACGTCCTGGTGGGCGTCCTGGGCGCCAGGAACGCGTCGCACTTCGGGGCGGAGCCGGTGGACTACATGTCCTACGCGTATCCGGGCACGGCCGCCGAGGCCCTCGACCGGCTGGACGCCGCGTACGCCCGGTGGATCGCCGGGGTGCGCGGCCTGGACGAGGACGGCCTCGCCCGCCCGTGCGGCCCCGCGGAGGGCCCGTACGCGAAGGAACCGATGGCGACGCTGGTTCTGCACATCAACCGCGAGATGCTGCACCACGGAGCGGAGATCGCCCTGCTCAGGGACCTGTACGCACACCGCTCCGACGACAGGCCCTAGACGCCCTGGTCGTCGCCCGCGCAGGCCTCCTCGAAGAAGTCCAGGTTCTCCTGGAGCGACTTCATCAGCCGGTCCCGCTCGGCCTCCTCCACCTGGACGGGCACGACGCCGGTGGCGCCGGTGAGCCGCCGGAAGCCGCCCCGGCTCTCCAGCCGCCCGTGCACCCGGATCGGCAGGCCCACGAGGTGCGCGTGGCCCGCGATCCGGTACGCCTCCTCGTCCAGCGTCAGCCGTACGTGCGGCACCTCGGCCCCCGCGATGACGTGCAGCCGCACCGTGCCCTCGCCGCGCGGTCCGGTCCTGCGCATCCGCACGACGGTGCCGGTGATCCGGACGGAGACGGCCGGCTCGGCGTGCAGATAGCGGGCGCCCGCCTCGCGCAGCACGTCCAGGTCGCCGGGTGAGAACTCGACGGGGGCGTCCCCGTCCGTGCACTCCTCGGGCACTCCGGCGGCGGGTGCCCAGGCGACGCCGACCCGGGCGCCCTCCGTGCCGCGCACCAACGCGACCAGCGCCTCGGTCAGTTCGTGGCTGACGCCCGCCTCGACCGCCCCGTCGAAGGCGTCCATGCCGCCGGTGGCCCGCCGGTAGTCGATGGCCTCGCGGACGGCGTAGAGCGCCTGGTGGAGGCGGACGGCGAGCGAGCGTCCCGCGGCGACGGGGACGAACGCGGTGAGCCTGCTGCCGCCGGGTGCCGCCTGGACGAGGACGGGTTCCAGGGCCGCGGCGGCGGGGCGCCGGTGCCGGGCCCCGTAGTACCCGGCGCGGCTGCGGGCCGCGAGGGCCGCGGCGAGCAGCATCCGCCGGGCCGCGGACCGGAGTTGCTCCTCGGCGACCCAGGTGGCGGTGCCGGCCGGGCCGGGCGGGACGTCGCGCCACCAGCGCACCTCGTCGCTCGGCACGGCCAGGGAGACGAGCACCTCCCGGGCGGACGCCATGCCGCTGCGTTCGAGGGCGACCAGCGCCTCGCCGAGCAGGTCCTCGCTGTCCGGGAAGGCCCGGGACTCCGGTACGAGCAGACTCGTCCGGGCCCCGCCGCCCGGCAGCGTCCAGCGCGCGTACCGTCCGGCGGCGCCGCCGCGGCGCTGCCAGCCGTGCCGGTCGAGCAGCGCGCTCAGCACGGCGGGATCGACCTCGGCCGGCTCGGGGCCCGCGAGCTCGACGGGATGGGCGCGGCCCGCACCGAGGGCTCGCACGGGGTCTTCGATCGGGCGGTGCTGCATCACGGAACTCCCTTCCGGGCCAGCCGAGTCGACCGGGTCACCGGTCAGGGCCGCCCACCCGTCCCGACGCGGGTCATGATCTCGCAGAGTGCGCGGTCGTCGAAGATCCGCGACGTCGGGATGCGCACGGTGGTCCGGCGCCGGCCGGTGACCGGGTGGCCGGCGAGATTGGTCCAGTAACAGCAGTGCCGCAGGTCGAGCCGGTCGTGGCTGGCGCGCAGCCAGTCGTCCTGGGAGCGCGGCACGAGCATCACGACGAGGATCTTGTGCACGGACACCGGGGTCCTGGCGAGCTTCTCCAGATGGGGGTTGTCGAGCGTGAAGGAGAAGGACGGGCCCCGTGGATTCGGCGGAATCTGGTAGGTCGCCTTCAGCTGCACCTTGATGGTGACCTCGTCGTCGACCGTGTGCCCGGGGGCGCTGTGGCTGACGTGCCAGTCGATTCCGTTGTCGGGGAAGGGCTGCGAGAGCGAGCAGCCGGCGGCCGCCGCCACGGCGTGCAGATAGCCCACCTGGAGCGTCTCCATACAGGCGGTGGTGGCGAGTGTGCCGCGCGGCGGTGCGATCCTCCCGGGCAGCAGCCCACCCTGTTCGGGCTGCGCGAGCGCCATGGTCCAACTGGCCTTTCGGAAAAGTGGATCCCCGCCGCGATCCCCGCGGAGATCAAGAGATTGGTCGAGCACGGGTCAACGGCACCCCGCTGAACTGCCATGACTCGTACCTGTGTTGTCACCGTTCGGCGTACGACGCAAACAGCCCGGGTATCACCGTTTCGGGCAGGGGACAACGGGTCGACGGGACGTCATCTGCCGTGCGTGAACGAGGAGTTGCATTGACATGACGTGCTGGTACGAAGGCCCCCTGGCCGCCTTCGACACAGAGACGACGGGCGTGGACGTGGAGTCGGACCGGATTGTTTCGGCCGCGATCGTCGTGCAGGACGCGGCGGGTTCCCGGCCCCGGGTGACGCGCTGGCTGGTGAACCCCGGGGTGCCGGTGCCGGCCGGTGCGACCGAGGTGCACGGTCTGACGGACGACCATCTGCAGCGCAACGGCCGGTGGCCGGCGCCGGTGATGGAGGAGATAGGCCGCGAGCTGGCGGAGCAGGCCGCGGCGGGCCGGCCGCTGGTGGTGATGAACGCCCCCTTCGACCTGACGCTCCTGGACCGCGAGTTGAAGCGCCATCGGGCGTCGTCACTCACGCGCTACCTGGAGAGTTACTCGCTGTGCGTCCTCGACCCGCGGGTCCTGGACAAGCACCTGGACCGCTATCGCAAGGGCCGTCGCACGCTGACGGACCTCTGCGCGCACTACGAGGTGGAGCTGGCGGAGGCGCACGACGCAGCGGCCGACGCGCAGGCGGCGCTCGACGTGGTCCGCGCGGTGGGCCGCCGTTTCGCGACCCGGCTCGACCGGCTCTCGGCGGCCGAACTGCACACGCTCCAGGCGGTCTGGCACGCGGCCCAGGCCCGTGGTCTGCAGGCCTGGTTCGCCCGCTCCGGCACCCCGGAGCACGTGGACCCGGCCTGGCCGCTGCGCCCGGAACTCCCGGCGGCCGCCTAACGAAAAACCGGCCCGCCGTGACGGCGGACCGGTTGTTTCCGGGTGGGCGATACTGGGTTCGAACCAGTGACCTCTTCGGTGTGAACGAAGCGCTCTCCCACTGAGCTAATCGCCCGGGAACGGGTTGAACAATACAGGTCGCGACGGGGTGTGTTCAAACCGGTTGGAGGAAGGCCGCCAGGCCCCGTCGGCCGCCGCGCATCATCCACGCGTGGTTGGCGACGAAGACGGGCCTGCCGGGCAGCGCGAGCAGCCGCATCAGCGGTTTGCGGACCTCGACCTCCTGGTCGTAGACGGCGTGCGTGCCGCCGCCGGGGAGCACGCCCACCGTCCACCGCGCCCACCCGTCGAGGTCCCCGGTCATCAGGATCTCCAGGACCCCGGCGGCCGGGTCGCGGCGCTTCTCGCGCGCCGTGACCGTGAGCGCGTACGGGAGGAAGGACCGGAACACGGCGACGCCGCTGAACTCGTCCAGCGGCGTCACCGAGCGCACCTGGGGCCACCAGGCCGGGTACTCCTCGGCCCGCTCCAGGGCCGCGTAGACGGCGGCCGGCGGTGCGGGCAGGTCCCAGACGCTGCGGAAGCGGTAGTGGCTCCAGGCGCGCATCCTCATGACCCGAGTCTGACCGGGTCAGGGCATCTTGTCGCCGACCAACGCCAGGTTCTCGATGGCCGCGAGCCCGTACAGGGCGGTGTCGTTCGTGTAGACCCAGTTCGCCTCGGTGCCGGCGACCAGGGTGACCGGGCCGCCGACCTTCTCCGTCTTCCACGGCGAGGACTCGGTGTAGCCGTCGCTCCTGTAGAACTTCTCCCAGGCCCGCGCGGCGAGCTTCGCGTCACCGGTCCGCACCGCGGCGTACGCGTCGAGTCGCGAGTGGCCCTGGAAGAGGAGCAGGGAGCCGAAGTTGGAGCCGTAGCGGGCCGCCTGTTCCGTCTTGGTCGCGTTGAAGTAGCGGCAGTAGTCGTAGTACGCCTCCTCGAACTTCGGCATGTCGACGAGGTCGATGAGTTCGGCGCACAGTTCGTTGAGGCCGAAGACCGCCGACAGGTGCGAGACGCCGACGACCGGTTCGTCGGCGATGGCGAACTTGCCGGTGTCGAGGTCGTAGAGGCCGCTGCCCTGCACGAACCCGTTGGGCTGCGCGGCGATGGTCTCCATCGTGGACAGGACCCTGTCCCTGGCCTTCTCCCACTTCGGGCCGCGCCGCTCCCACTCGGTGAGCCAGGCCGAGACGAGTCCGCTCCAGTCGGTGCCGAAGCCGATGGACAGGGCGTTGCGGTCGGGCACGTAGTCGGTGTCCGTGCGGACCTTGCGCAGCGGGTCGAGCACGAGGAACGTCTCGTCGGAGTCGACGTTGGCGTGCATGAGGTCGCCGACGCGTTCGTCGCCGGTGAGGAAGTAGTAGTAGCGGCGGTACGTGGTGTTGGCGATGCGCTGCTGCTTCGCGGAGTCGGCGTAGTGCTGGACGCCGTGCCGGGTGCCGAGTCCGGCCCACTTGCCGAGGTGGTAGACGTCGACCTCGCCGGTGTGCCGGGTCATGGCCTCGGCGAACCGGAAGACGTCGGCGCGGCCCGAGCGCAGGTACGCGAACCACAGCCACAGGTCGGGCGAGAGCTCGGAGTTGTCCCAGGCGTAGCCGCCGACGTCGTAGCGCCACTGGTGGCGCACCGGGTCGTAGGAGTGCATGACGTCGCCGTAGTCCCAGAAGCCGTACCACCGGCGCATCTCCACCTGGTCCTTGTAATAGGTGAAGAGGAAGTCGAGGTGGTCCTCGATCTTGGCCTTGGCGGGCGTGGAGCGGTCCGGCTCGGAGTAGAGGCCGGGGCCGAAGACGCCGGCCTTGATGAGCTGCTTGGGCGGCGCGGTCAGCTGCGGCAGTACGCGGACGGCCTCGACCTGCCGCGCGAGCGTCTCCGGCTTCGGCGTCGCGTCGTTCGCCCAGAACATCAGCTCGCTGGTGCGGGCGATCCCGTACGGGGTGCCGAACTCGGGCTCGTAGTCCTCGTACGTGATGTTGAGGCCTTCGAGCTGTTCGGCGAACGTGTCCTGGCCCATGCCGTCGTGGTAGAAGCGCAGGTCCATGGGCTGCGCCTCCGGGGACCAGAGCCACAGGGTGACCTCGGCCTCGTCGGTGTGCGCGTCGCGGATGTCCAGGCCGCTGGGGTGCTTCTCCCAGAAGTCGCGGAGCCCGAAGGAGAGTCCGCCGCTCGGTCCGCCGACGTAGCCGAAGCCGCTCGCGCGCCGGCCGCCGCCCGCGCCGATCCAGCCGTGTCCCTCCTTGGTCCGCTTGCGGAGCGTGAAGCCGTCGGCGGACAGCTGGGAGAGCGTGTAGTCGCCCCACTCGGGGATGTACTGGAGGCGGGTCGTGACGCGCTGGTCCCAGGTGGCCGGATCGGGCAGCTTCTCCCCCGCGAACTGGGCGGCCTGCACCGCCGCCCCGGGGTCGCGGCGCAGCCCGGTGATGCCCTTGACGGCCTCCCGGATCATGCCGGTGTCCTCGCCGCCGATCCGGATGTGCCGGTCGTACGCGGCGTCCCGCATCGGCACGGTGAAGCGCACGCCGAGCCCGCGGATGAAGTCGCCCGACGCCTTGCCGGGTTCCTGGGTGCCGTCGTAGGTGATGGTGTGCACCATGCGGAACGACTCGGCGCCCGCGTAGAAGTAGAACCGGATGGAGAAGGGGAGCCAGCTGCGGTTCCCCTTGCGGTGCTTGCCGTCGATGCGGACGACGGCGCGCACGGGTCCGTCCTGCTCGACCTTCGTCTCCTCGACGACGCTCTCGAACCGCTCGTACTTCGCGGTCCCCTGGTCGCCGTCCTCGATCTCGCCCTGGCGCAGCAGCACGAGCCGGCCGTTCTTGGCGATCTCGGTGGAGCCGCGGCGGACGGTCTTGACCAGGCTCGATCCGTTCGTGCCGAGCTTGGCGACGATGACGCCGGTGTCGACGGTGACGGTGCCGCCGCCGGTCGAGACGCTCACCTTCTTCTCGGGCGCGGCGGCGCCGCCCGCGGTCAGGGTGAGCTTGCCGGTCCCGGCGCCGGGGCCCACCGCGTGCGCGGTCCACTTCAGGGAGCCGTCGGGCCACTGCGCGAGCGGCCAGGTCTGGACGGGGACCTGCTTGCCGTCGGCGTCGGCGAGGGCGAACTCCTGGCCCTTCTCGTACGCGCCCTTCGGCCAGGGCACGCCGACGGTGGAGCCGGGGGCGGCGCCGAGCCCGCCGTCCTCCAGCCAGCTCAGGGTGACCGGCGTGGCCTCGGCGCTCTCGGCGCCCGGCGCGGCCTGCGCCTCCTTGCCTCCGATGGCCCAGCTGAACTGGGCGGCGGCGCCGGCGATCGCGGCGGCCTTGAGGAGGGATCTGCGGGGAAGTCCAGCGGGAACCGGGGACATCTTCGTTCCTTTCCGAGCATGCCAAAGGTGCTGTGGGAGAGGGGAGTTGAAGTTCGAGGAGTGAGAGAGGAGCGAGAGGTGGGTGAAAGGGAGGCGCGAGCGGGGCTCAGCGGCCGGCCCGGCCGCGTTCCTCCACGGCGACGGCGGCCGCGGCGAGGATGCCGAGCACCGGCACGGCGAGCGGAGCGAGGAACTCGGCGCTGAGGATCACGATCGCGAGCCCGCACACGAGCAGCAGGGAACCGGCGGGGGCGCGGAGCGCACGCCGGGCGGCGTCCGCGAGCAGCGCCCGCCAGACCGCGCCCGGGGTCCAGACGGCGGCGGCCCGCAGCACGGTCACGGCCGCGCCGATCAGCGCGAAGATGCCGACGGCCGCGGCGACCCGGCCACCGGGCAGCCCGGCCCGCGCCAGCTGGAGGTCGAGCCAGACGGCGACGAAGGCGCCGAGCCCGGCGAGTCCGACCAGCCAGCCGTGCGAGGCCGCGCTGCGCAGGTCCGCGACGAACTCCCGTACGCCGCCCGTCTCTTGACGCAGATGGCGGCGCAGGTGCCGGGCCCCGGCCGCGAACGCGGCCGGAGCGGTGACGACCGGCAGGGACGCGACGGCGATCCACACCCCGGTCAGCAGGCACTCGGCGAAGACCCCGAAGCCGATCCGCCGCCGTGACTCGGTCACCGGCGCGGCGCTCCTCACTTGAGCCCCGAGGTGGCCATGCCGTCGATCAGATAGCGCTGGAAGGCCATGAAGAAGGCGATGACGGGGATGAGCGCGACCATCGCCATGGCGATCTGGCCGCCGTAGTCGGAGATGCCCTGCTGGTCGCGGAACATCATCAGGCCGAGCGACACGGTGTACTTGGAGGGCTCGTTGAGATAGATCAGCGGGCCCATGAAGTCGTTCCAGGCGTTGATGAACGTGAAGATGGCGCTGGTGATGAGGGCGGGCCGGGTCAGCGGCAGCACGATCGACCAGTAGGTGCGCAGGTGCCCGCATCCGTCGAGCTTGGCGGCCTCGTCGAGTTCGCGCGGCAGACCGCGCATGAACTGCACCATCAGGAAGACGAAGAACGCCTCCGTCGCGAGGAACTTGCCCGCGAGCAGCGGGACGTAGGTGTTGATGAGCTCCAGCTTCTGGAACATCACGTACTGCGGGATGAGCAGCACGTGGTACGGCAGCAGCAGCGTGCCGATCATCAGCGCGAAGAGCAGGTTGCGGCCGCGGAAGGAGATCTTCGCGAAGGCGTACGCGGTCAGCGAGCTCGATATGACGACGCCGACGACGGCCATGCCCGCGTAGAAGAGGGAGTTGAGGAAGAAGGTGCCGATGGAGATGCCGGCGATGCCGTCGGCGAGGCCCTTCAGGTTGTCCAGGACGGGCTCGGCCGGGAACAGGTCGAGGGAGCCGACGATCGCCTTGCCCGGTTTGAAGGCGGCGCCGATCACCCAGACGACCGGGTAGAGGACGACGCAGAGCACGGCGAGGGCGAAGACGTGCCAGACGATGGATCCGGTGCGCTTGCGCGGATGGGCGGCGGTGCGCACCTGCTCGGTCACGGTGGTCACTTGGCGCCCTCCTCGTAGTGCACCCACTTCTTCTGGGACCAGAACAGGACGGCGGTGACCAGGGCCACGGCGAGCAGCAGCATCCAGGCCATCGCCGAGGCGAAGCCCATCTGGGACTGCTGGAAGCCCTTCTGGTACAGGTAACAGGTGTAGACGAGCGTGGCGTCGGCCGGTCCGCAGAAGGTGTTGGAGACGACGTACGCCGAGCCGAAGATCTGGAACGAGTGGATCGACTCCAGCAGGACGTTGAAGAAGAGCACCGGCGAGATCATCGGCAGGGTGATGTTCCAGAACCGGCGCAGCGGTCCCGCCCCGTCGACGGCGGCGGCCTCGTACAGCTCGCGCGGCACCTGCTTGAGTCCGGCGAGGAAGATGACCATCGGGGCGCCGAACTGCCAGACGGTGAGCGCCACGAGGGAGTAGATGATCAGGTCCGGGTCGCCGATCCAGCCGCCCAGGTTCAGGCCGATGGCGCCGAGTCCCTTGTCGACGACGGCGTTGTCGGAGAAGATCGCCCGCCAGACGAAGCCGACCGAGACGCTGGCGCCGATCAGCGACGGCGCGTAGAACGCGGCCCGGTACAGGCCCTGGCCCCGGCGGCTCTGGTTGAGCAGCAGCGCGACCCCGAGGGCGAGCAGCAGTTTCAGCGGTGTGCCGATGACCACGTACTTGAGCGTGACCTGCACCGACTTCTGCCAGCGCGGATCCTCGAACATGGCCGTGAAGTTGTCGAAGCCGATCCACTGCGGGGGCGCGAACAGGTTGTAGTTCGTGAACGCGTAGTAGAGCGACGCGATCATCGGCCCCGCCGTGAGCAGCAGGAACCCCGCGAGCCACGGCGACAGGAACAGATAGCCGGAGAGGTTCTCGCGCCGCCCGCGCCGCTTGTCTGCGGCGGGGCGGACGGAGGACTCGCCGGCCAAGGATGGGGCGCCGGTGGCGTCCTTGACGAGCGACATGGTGCTGTTTCCCCTCGGAAACGTCGGGGGCGTCAGCCCTGGAAGGCTGCCTCGGCCTCGCTGAAGAACTGCTTCACGGCGGCCGGCACCTTCTGCTTGGCGTTGGCGACGTCGCCCGCGATGCGCAGGAAGGCGGCCTCGACGACGTCGGCGCCGGACGGGTGCGGGGTGATCTTGCCGAGCACGCCGGCCTTGTCGACCTCGGTCTCGTAGGCGCCGATGCCCTTGTTGGCCTCGGCGACGGCCTTGTCGGTCTCGTCCTCCGGCTGGTAGGCGTCGAACTGGTCCTGGGTGGCGAGGACGCCCATGTCGTAGCCCAGGATCTTGCCGACCTCGGGGTCGTGGACCATGAAGTCGATGAACTTGGCGGCCTGCGCCTGGGCCTTGCACTTGGTGGAGATCGACAGCATCAGCGAGCCGAGGTACTGGCCGGTGTCCTTGCCGTCGGTGGTGGGGATCGGCGCGAGCCCGTAGTCGGAGTCGCCCTCGCCCTCGTAGCGCACCGAGAAGTTGTCCCAGGTGAATTCGCCCGCGGCCAGCCCGGCGGAGAGCCCGGACTTCGGCTTGACCTGTTCGATCTTCTTCGGGTCGGTGACGAGTCCGGACTTCACGCGCTTGTAGTAGTCGGACCACCACTGCGTCAGGTCGTCCTCGGTGAAACCGAGTTCGGTGTCGGTGAAGAACGCCTTGCCGTTCTGACGGAGATACAGGTCGTACAGGTACATGATGCCGGCGTAACCCGTGTCGCCCGAGATCTTGAGCTTGTCCTGGATGGTCTGGAGGGACTTGAAGTAGTCGTCCCAGGTCCAGCCGAACTTCGGTGCCACGCCCGCCTTGGCGAATGCCTTCTTGTCGATGACGAGGGCCATGGTGTTGGCACCGACCGGCACCGCGACCTGCTTGCCGCCGGCGACCTGGCCGGCCGCCTCGACGCCGCCGCGGAAGTTCTTCAGCCGCAGATTGCCCGCGTCGATCTGCGACTTGAGGTCGAGCAGGACACCCCGCTTGTCGTACTTGGCAAGGAACGCGACGGAGTTGAGGAAAACGTCCGGCGGATTGCCGCCCGAGGCCTGCGTCTGGAACTTCTCCCAGAACGCCTGGTAATCGGTGAATTCGGGCTTGATCTTGATCTTCGGGTTCTTCTTCTCGAAGAGGGCGATCGCCTTCTTGATTTTCACGGCGCGCGGTTCGCCGCCCCACCAGGCGAACCGCAGGGTCGCCGGGCCGTCCGCGTCCGTCCCGCCTGACCCACCGTCACCACCGCACCCGGCCGCCGTCAGTCCGAGTGCCGCGACCGACGCCCCGGTGACCTTCAGCAGGCCACGCCGGTCAAGATCCTTGTTGCTAGGCACAGTTCGCCCCTCCACCTGCGCATTGAATCGTTTTAGGAAAGCGCTTGCCGGGCAAAGGTAGAGAGGAGCTGGGAGGACGTCAACGGTTCCGGCAACATTTGGATCGAAGCGCTTCGAACGAGCTGCCCGTCACGGGGTCTGAACCGTTACACAGGAACGCAAAAGACCGAGGGCCCCGGAGACTCGATGTCTCCGGGGCCCTCGGTTCCGGGTGGGCGATACTGGGTTCGAACCAGTGACCTCTTCGGTGTGAACGAAGCGCTCTCCCACTGAGCTAATCGCCCGGGCGCAGGAAGAACATTACCCCATGTCAGGGGGTGCCTGGGACCACCCTGCGCCGCCCTCCGTCACTGCTTGATGTTCCACGGCATCTCGAGCCCGAACTTCCATACGTAGACCCCGACGAGCACGGCGATGATCACCAGACCGACCGTCGTCAGGATGATGTTCCGCCGCCGCACCCGCGGATCGAGCGCGCGCTGCGTGGCCTCCGTGACCTTGCGCTTCGTCCAGCGCAGGACGAGCTGCGCCCAGACGAACTCGGTCGCCCAGATCGCCATGCCACCGAAGATCACCAGCCAGCCGGGACCCGGCAGCGGCAGCATGATGATGCCCGCGACCACGACCGCGAGCCCCACGATGAAGACGCCCACCTGCCAGCTCAGGTGCAGCGCCCTGCGCTCCTGGATGAACCCCGGCGCCCGCGAGCCGAGCGGCTTCGCCCCCGAGTCGGACACCGTGTCGTCGCCGTCGGCGACCGCGTCGGCCGCCCCATCACTCCCCGTATTCATGGGCCCAAACCTACCGGACTGATTCTCGTCACCGGAATGGCCGTTCCCCCTCAAGAAAGACTCGGCCGTACGAGCTACGTAAAGGCGCTCAAAACACTCAGAGGGGTTTACAACGGCACCGTAGGTGGCATGTCGATTTCGCCGACGTGCGAATCCCCGAGCGCACACTGAGCGAAAGGCCCTGGCGCTTATGAACACCACGGTCAGCTGCGAGCTGCACCTGCGCCTCGTTGTGTCGAGCGAGTCCTCACTGCCTGTACCCGCAGGACTGCGGTATGACACGGCCGATCCGTATGCCGTGCACGCCACCTTCCACACCGGAGCCGAGGAGACGGTCGAGTGGGTTTTCGCCCGCGATCTCCTCGCCGAAGGCCTTCACCGGCCGACCGGCACCGGCGACGTCCGAGTCTGGCCGTCCCGCAGCCACGGTCAGGGCGTCGTCTGCATCGCCCTGAGCTCCCCGGAGGGCGAGGCTCTGCTCGAGGCCCCGGCGCGGGCCCTGGAGTCGTTCCTCAAGCGGACGGACGCCGCCGTGCCACCCGGCACGGAGCACCGTCACTTCGATCTCGACCAAGAGCTCTCGCACATCCTCGCGGAAAGCTAGCCCGCGCAGGCGCCCGCGCCGGTCCCCAGCCGGCGTCAGGCGGTGTGAGAACTCGCCGTGCCGTCCACTCGGGGAGACGGCCCGGATCAGCACAGGCACGACAACCGCATAGGGCAGACGGCGGCGCCGTCACCGTGGGACTCTCCCGTGGTGGCGGCGCCGGTGCGTTCCCGGGACTCCCCCGTGACGTGCAACCGCTAGGCTCGGCCAGCATCGGCGGGCTTAGGCCCGACCCCCCAGGCCAGGGAGCGAATCGTGCTGATCACCCACGACACCCGGTGCGCGCTGGACACCGTGGTCGATCTGGTGAACACCTCGCCGGACGAGGACGCCGGCACGGCCGACCGCCTCGCGACCGTGGCGGCACTGGAAGATTTCGTACGAAAGAACGAAATCAGCGATGTGGGCGTCCTCGCGGAGCCCGACCTCGCCGCGGTGGTCGCGGTGCGTGACCGGTTCGCGGAGGTGTTCGCGGCGCCGGATCCGCACGCCGCGGCGGCGTTGATCAACGAACTGGTGGCCGCGGCCGGCACCACACCCCGACTGACGGACCACGACGGCTACGACTGGCACGTGCACTACTTCGCCCCGGGCGCGTCCGTCGCGGACCATCTGGCGGCCGACTGCGGGATGGCCCTGGCGTTCTTCGTCGTCGCCGGGGAGCAGGAGCGGCTGCGGCGCTGTGACGCCCCGGACTGCCGGCACGCGTTCGTGGACCTGTCCCGCAACCGCTCGCGCCGCTACTGCGACAGCCGGACGTGCGGCAACCGGCTGCACGTCGCGGCCTACCGGGCGCGCCGCAAGGAGGCCGCGGGCTGACCGCGCGTCCCGCCCCGCTCACAGCAGCAGGAGGTCGTGCAGCGCGGCCATCATGAGCAGACAGCCGATCACCGCCAGGAAGATCATCAGCGGTGGCTGGGAGAGCGCGAAGAGGCAGCCGCGCTGTCGGTCGGGGGTCGTCGGGGCGGGCGGTGGGGGCGCCTGGCCCTTCTCTGCGTCCAGCTGGTCGTCCAGCCGCGGTGTGTCCAGCATCTCGCCGCGATGATGTCGCAAGTCGCGGCCGCGACGCGCCCAACACACCCGTTCGGGTGGGGAGTTCGCCGGATCTCGTGACCCCCGGCACGGTCATCTGCGCGAAAAGTCCAGCGTCTGTCGTACGTGCGTCCATGGGCGGCGCCCGTGCGGCGGGCACAGACTCGGCGGGTCCGGCGCGCAGGTCGCGCGCTTCGCGTACGAGGGAGTGTCCGATGCCGCACGAGCATGTCGAACTGCCGTCCCGCAGACGGATGTTGGGAGCGGGTCTCGGCGCCGCCGCGGGGATCGCGGCGTTCGGCGCCGGATCCGCCACGGCCGACGCCCGGGGATGGCGGCGCGTCGCGCACCGCGGGATCCGCCCCGACGACCCGGACGGCCGGGGCGCGCTGGCCAATCCGCGGCGCGGCTTCCGCTACGAGATGTCGTACAACGCCGTTGACTTGACCAGCCCTTGGCCCAACGAGGCCGACCACTCCCCCGACGCCGCGCGCACCCTGGAGACCCTGGAGCGGGAGTACGGTCCGGGCGCGAACCTGACCCAGTTGTACTTCTACCTCTGGGAGTTCGCGACCACGGACATCCCGCAGAGCGCGCTCGACAACATCGAGAGCGTCTTCCGGGGGCTGCGCGCGAAGGGGTACGCGGCGGTGCTGCGGTTCGCGTACGACGACGGGGTGCGCGAGGGCCGGCGGTACACGGTGCAGGACATCCAGCGCCACATACGGCAGTTGGCGCCGCTCGTCGCGCGCAACAGCGACGTCGTCGCCGTCTGGCAGGCCGGCTTCCTGGGCGCCTGGGGCGAGTGGCACGGCAGCTACTACCAGCACGAGAACTACCCGGACGCCGTCACCGCCATCATGACCTCGCTCGTCGCGGCGCTGCCGCCGGGCATCCACACCCAGGTGCGCTACGCGGAGAAGCGGGACATGATCACCGACCGGTCGGTCCTCGACCGCGTCGGCTTCCACAACGACTACATCACCCTCGGCGAGGGCCTGTGGGACTACTACGTCCCCGAGAACCCGGGCTGGCAGCGGTACCTGGAGGTGTCCGGGACCCGTGCCATGGACGGCGAGATGCCCTGGGACAAGGGGCAGAGCGCCGATCCGTACGCCTGGAGCACCGTCATCCCGGGACTCGCCGCGGCCCGGCGGCTGCAGACGCTGCGCTGGGACAGCCTGTCGATCGTGCACAACGCGACGGTGACCGTGCCCGGCTGGAAGGCCGCGGAGGTCCGTGAGCAGGAGGTGCGGGACGCGCTGCTGCCGGTCTCGGACGGCTACTTCAGGGACCGGCGGGGGCGGGCGGTCGCCCGGACGCACTTTGAGTACCTGCGGGACCACCTCGGCTACCGGATCGAGGTGCGGGAGGCGCGGACCGCGGTGCGGGGCGACCGGGTGGACGTCGAGGTGGACGTGGTGAACCGGGGCTTCGCGGCCCCCAAGCACGCCAGGCCCGTCCGGCTCGTGCTGCTCGACGCCGGGGACGCCGTCGTCGCGCAGGCCGACACCGGCGCCGACTGGCGCTCCTGGCAGCCGCAGGGGCGGGCCGAGACGGGCGTCGACCACACGGGCCCGGCGACGTACACGGTGCGCGGTTCGCTGGCCCGGCACTCCGGAGCGGTCCGGGTGGGGCTCGCGCTGCCCGATCCGGCGTTCCCGGCCCGTGGACGGGCCGTGCGGTGCGCGAACGCGAGCGTGCGCTGGGCGACCGGCGTGAACGTGCTCGCCACCGTCTGACCTGGGGCGCCCCCGCCGGGGCGCCGCCGTCAGATGCCGTGCTTCTTGAGGATCGCCTCGATGTCGCTGAAGTCGTCGGCCGCGCCGGCCTTCGGCTTCGGCTGCGCGGGCTGCGCGACGGGGGCGGTGCGGGTGCCCTGGCCGAGCGAGGGGGCCGACGCGGCGGGGGCCACGGCCTCGCGCTGCGCGGCCTTCGCCGCCCTGCGCTCCTTGCGGGTGCCGCCGGAGCGGCGCTCGACGGCGCGGGTCCCCATGAACATCAGCCAGGCCGCGCCGAGCACCCCGAACCCGGCCCACGCGGTCGGACTGAACGCGGTGTCCACGACCCACTCGACGGCGCCGGTCATCACCAGGCCCAGCGGGACGAGGGAGTAGGCGGCCAGCCGGGCGGCCGCGAGGAACCGCTTGCGGTACGCGGTGACCGCGGCGATGCCCAGGCCCGCCACGGACACGGCGGAGCAGACGGTCTCGGCAATCATCCGGTCCTCCTGGGCTCGGGCGTCGGCCGGCCCGGCGGGTCGGCCGATCTGTTCGGCATCGGGGCGCTTCGCCCCTTCCATCCTGCACCGTCCCGGGGTCATGAGGCCACGGGCCCGACGGACCTCAGGGACATCTCGGGGTCGTCCCTCCTCCGCAGGTCCAGGTTGGGGCGTCGCGGGCCGGCCTGGGAGACTGACGCCATGAACGCCCCGAACCCGGCCCCCGTCCTCGACGTGTGGTGCGAGCTGCAGTGCCCCGACTGCCACACGGCCCTGGACGACATCCGTGCCCTGCGCGAGCGCTACGCCGACCGCATCGAGATCCGGCTGCGCCACTTCCCGCTCGAGAAGCACAAGCACTCCTTCGCGGGCGCCCAGGCCGCCGAGGAGGCGTTCGTCCAGGGCAAGGGGTGGCCCTACGTGGCCGCCGTGCTCGACCGGGTCGACGCGTTCGACCGCACGGGCGAGCCGCTGCTCGTCGAGGTGGCGGGAGAACTCGGCCTGGACGCCGAGGAGTTCGACACCGCGCTGATCGACGGCCGGCACATCCTGATCGTCGACGCCGACCAGGCGGAGGGCAAGGCGATCGGCGTGACCGGCACGCCCACGTACGTCATCGGGGGCGAGCGCCTCGACGGCGGCAAGAGCCAGGACGGGCTGCGCGAGCGCATCGAGGAGATCGCGGACCGGCTCCTCGCCGAGACCGCCGGGGACGACCGGGCCTGACGCTCGGAGCAGACGCTCAGAGCAGCTGCTTGTACAGGTGGTACTGGGTCGGCTCGTAGCCGAGCGACTCGTACAGCCGCAGGGCGGGCGTGTTGCCCGCGAAGACGTTGAGGCCGATCCGGGTGGCGCCCGCGGCGATCGCGTCGGCCTCCGCGTACAGCATCAGGGAGCGCCCGTGTCCCCGCCCCCGGTGGTCGGGGGCGACCTCCACGTCGTAGATGTACGCGCCGTCGGGCCGCTGGGCCACCCACAGCGTGCCGACGGTGACGCCCCGCTGCTCCAGGACGCTGAGCAGCACGTCCGGTGTCGCGACGCCGTCGGGCAGCAGCGCGGCGTGGTCGCGCTCGGACTTCTCCCTGGCCTCTTCGGGCGTCGCGCCCCGGTCGACGACGGTGCGCTCGTACTGCTGCTTCTCGTGCGCCAGCCACGGCGCGTACTCGGCGTCGGTCATCCGCCGCCCGACGCTGCCCTCGGGAAGGGCCGGCGGACGGTCGGGCAGGTCCTTCGCCATGTTCCGGTTGCGCTCCACGTAGCCGAGCGCGCCCGCCAGCCGCAGCAGGGCCTGCTGCGGTGCGGGGACGGACGCCTCGAGCCGGCGGCAGTTCCAGCCGCGGGCCACCTCCTCGGCGGCGAGCGCGGCGACCGTGCCGCGGCCGCGTCCCCGGTCCGGCTCGTCGATGCGCAGATCGAGGATCTGGGCGACGGACGGGCCGAAGACCGGGTGGGTGGCGAGGTGGAGCGTGCCGACGGGGCGGCTGTTCACACACACCGCGTAGTGACGCGAGCGCGCCCCGTCAGGGGTTCGCTGGAGCGGCTCGGTCGGCCGCAGGGTCGTGGTCATCACGGGTGTTCTACCCGCCCGCGCGCTCCGGGCGACAGGGGTTTTCGAACGGCTTACGGGTCCAGGTCGTCCGCGGCCCGCTCGTCCCACACCAGCATCGCCTTGGCCGTGACCGGACCGGGCGCGTCCGTCAGGTCGCGGTCGTCGACGCGGTGCACGGCCTGGACGTCGCGCAGCGTCGACGTCAGGAACACCTCGTCGGCCTCCGCGAGCACGGACAGCGGCAGATCGGTCTCCTTGGCGCCGGCCCACTCGACGGCGAGGGCGCGCGTGATGCCCGCGAGGCAGCCGGAGGCGACCGGCGGGGTGTGGATCTCGCCGTCCAGGACGACGAAGACGTTCGACCCGGTGCCCTCGCACAGCTGCCCGACCGTGTTCGCGAACAGGGCCTCGGACGCGCCGCGTTCATGGGCGCGGGCGAGCGCGACGACGTTCTCCGCGTACGAGGTGGTCTTCAGTCCGGTGAGCGCGCCGCGCTCGTTCCGCGTCCAGGGAACGGTGATCACGGAGGTGGTGTCGGGGCGCCGCTTGGTCTCGCCGAGCGCGACGACGAGCGTGGCGCCCTGGTCGCCGCGGTCCGAGCCGAGCGGGGAGAGGCCGCCGGTGTAGGTGATGCGGAGCCGGCCGAGCGGCATCGGGTTGGCTTCCAGGACGGCGGCGCAGGCCCGGCGCACCTCGTCGAGGTCCGGCTCGGGCAGGCCGAGGCCACGCGCCGAGCGGGCGAGCCGGTCCAGGTGGCGGGTGAGCGCGAACGGCCTGCCGTCGACCGCCTTGAGAGTCTCGAAGATGCCGTCGCCCACGGTCAGCCCGTGGTCGAAGACGGAGACCCGTGCCGTCTGGGTGTCCTGCAGTCCGCCGTCGAGCCAGATCTTCACGTGCGTTCCTCCACATTGCCTTCGTACGTGCCTGACGCTACCCCGAGCAGCCGGGACGCCTTCAGCTCGGTCTCCCGCCACTCCCCCTCGGGGTCGGAACCCCAGGTGATCCCGGCCCCGGTGCCGAAACGCAGCATCCCCTCGGCCCGGTCGATCCAGAACGTACGGATGCCGACGGCCAGTTCACCGGTGCCGCGGTCGGCGTCGACCCAGCCGATGCCGCCGCAGTACGGGCCGCGGGGCGCGGTCTCCAGCTCGTCGATGATGCGCAGCGCGCTGGACTTGGGGGCGCCGGTGACGGAGCCGGGCGGGAAGGTGGCGTCGAGCAGGGCGGGCCAGCCGGCTCCCGCGCGCAGTTCGCCGCGCACGGTCGACACGAGGTGCACGAG
The DNA here is from genome assembly GCF_030766975.1 of Streptomyces sp. KL116D. Classification (NCBI taxonomy): domain Bacteria; kingdom Bacillati; phylum Actinomycetota; class Actinomycetes; order Kitasatosporales; family Streptomycetaceae; genus Streptomyces; species Streptomyces sp. KL116D. The sequence continues at coordinate 127,078 of NZ_JASERH010000142.1, forward strand.
CCCGGGGTGCTTCTCGACGACGCACAGGTCGGGGACGGTCACGGTCCCGGTGGCGCAGACGCGCCCCAGGTCGTTGCGGACCAGGTCCACGATCATGACGTTCTCGGCGTAGTCCTTCTCCAGGAGGTCGGCCTCGGTGCGGCCGGTGCCCTTGATCGGCCCGGACTCGACGACGCGTCCCGTGCGGCGCAGGAACAGCTCGGGCGAGGCGGTCGCGATCTCCACGCCGTGGCCGGGGAGCCGGACGGTGCCCGCGTACGGGGCCGGGTTCCCGCGCGCGAGGAGAGCGGTGAGGGCGTCGACGTCGGCGTCCGGGGCCGACGGGGGTATCGGCGCGGACAGGACGCGGCAGAGGTTCGCCTGGTAGACCTCGCCGGTCGCGATGCGCTCCCGTATGTGGCGCACGCCCGCCGTGTACGCGGCGTGGTCGAGCGACGACGTCCAGTCCGTCGGCGCGGGCCCGCGCCAGGCGCCCGGGCGCGGGGCGGGCACCGGTTCCCTGCGCACGCTGCCGAAGCGGGCGCAGACCAGCCGCCCCTCGAAGTCGGCGGAGACGGCCCAGAAGCCGCTGGAGTCCAGGGCGGCGGGGTCGTCGGTCACGTCGCGGAGGTCGGTCGCGAGGAGATCGCCGAATCGGGCGAGCGGGGGGAAGGAGGGGGAGCCGTGCACGGTTTCGAGTCTATGGCGGGTGACCGGACGGTGACCTGGGGTGGAGCCGCGGTGGTCGGTTCGGTGGTCGGTTCGGTGGTGGCACCGCAGCACGCTGCGCAAACGCGTTTTGGACCTCCCCCGGGAATCCGCTAGAGTTCAACACGTCGCCGGGACGCGGAAGCGAAACGGAAAGACACGCGAACGTAGCTCAGTTGGTAGAGCGCAACCTTGCCAAGGTTGAGGTCGCCGGTTCGAACCCGGTCGTTCGCTCAGGATGTGGGGGATCTTCCCGAACCCCTACGCTCCTGGTGGAGTGGCCGAGAGGCGAGGCAACGGCCTGCAAAGCCGTCTACACGGGTTCAAATCCCGTCTCCACCTCCATGCGCGATTAGCTCAGCGGGAGAGCGCTTCCCTGACACGGAAGAGGTCACTGGTTCAATCCCAGTATCGCGCACTGGATCTTCGGACTCCGGTTCGTATCTGATCCGTCCCGCGCGATTAGCTCAGCGGGAGAGCGCTTCCCTGACACGGAAGAGGTCACTGGTTCAATCCCAGTATCGCGCACGCAGCACCACGCAGTACCGAGCAAGACCCCTTGCGGAGCCTGATAGAGTCTGGCCCGTCCCGCGCGATTAGCTCAGCGGGAGAGCGCTTCCCTGACACGGAAGAGGTCACTGGTTCAATCCCAGTATCGCGCACCAGCAAGAAGCCCCCGGTCCTTCGACCGGGGGCTTCTTCGTGTTCAGGCGAAGGACGGCTCAGGAGGAGAAGAGCATCCGGCCGAAGCCCTTGTTGTGGTGACCGTGGTGGCCGTGGTGACCGCCGTGGTGCGGGGCTCCCCAGGCCGGGGCGGGGGCGGCCGGATAGGCCTGCGGGGCGGGCGGGGCCGGTGGCACCTGCTGCTGCCACTGCGACTCCAGACGGGTCAGCGACTCCAGCTCGCCGTAGTCCAGGAATATCCCGCGGCAACCGCTGCACTGCTCGATCTGGACGCCATTGCGGTTGTAGGTGTGCATCGGTGCGTGACACTTCGGACACTGCATGCTCGGTTCAACTCCCTGCCGTTCGGTGCTGCTTCGCCGGAACACTTCCCGGCTTCCGTCTCCCGCACCCTACTTGGCGTGGCCGTTCCCCAAGTCGGGCGGGACAAAAGCCATCCGGGCGCACGCGTCGACCACCGCCTCCTCGACGTCGTCGAGCGGCCGGCCGGCCTCGGTGGCCTTCGCCACGGCGAGGGCGGCGGTCTGGACGGTCAGGGCGCGGGCCGGGACGTCCAGGGCGGGCCAGGGGTCGTCGACGCTCAGTTCCTTCGCACCGCCCGCGCGTTGGTAGGCGGTGAGGAAGCGGGTCCACTCGTCGGAGGACAGCAGGCCGCAGGCGAACCAGGCCGCCGGGCGGGCCAAGTCCCAGGCCGGGTCGCCGATTCCGAGGTCGTCGACGTCGATCAGGAGCCAGGTCCCGGAGTCGGCCGGGTGCCGGACCAGCTGGCCGAGGTGCAGGTCACCGTGGCAGAGGGCGTGCGCGTGCTCGTACGGGACCTCGCCGCGGGCCCACGGCGGCAGGCTCCGCCAGGCGCGGCGGACGGGCGCCGCCGCCGGGTGGCCGGGGGCGCTCGCGTCGAGCCGGGCCAGGGCGCGGGCCGCCTTCTCCGGGCCCCGCATCGGGGGCAGGCCGGGCGGGAGCCGGTGCCCGGGCGTGGTGTGGAGGCGGGCCAGAAGGGCGGCCGCGGCCTCCCACGGGGCGTGCTCGGGGTGGTCGGGGTCGACGGGGGTGCCGTGCGGCCAGAACGTGACGAGCCGGTCCTGCACGGCCGCCGCCGTCGGACGCAGGGGCGGCAGGAGGACCCCGGCGAGGGCGGGCAGGGCGGCCACCGCGAGGCGGCGGTCGAGGTCCGCACGGTCCGTGTCCGGGGCGTGGGCCTTGGCGACGGTGTCGCCGTGCCGGACGACGGTGCCGTCGGGCCGGTCGGCCAGGGTCGCGCCGCCGCAGACGCACGGAATGCCGGTCGGATGGGCCGCGCCCCTGGCCTCGGCCCGGAGCGCGGGGAGCAAGGGCGTGGTCACGGTGTCCCCCGGTCGTGGTGCTCGGTCGGGCAGAGCCTACGGCCCCGGGGCCGCCGCCGTACCGGGGCAAAAGCAATGCCGCGTGCAGCTCCCCAGCTGCACGCGGCATTTGTGCCGTCCGCCGCACCCCCGTCCCCACGGGGTTTCATGGCCGGATGTCCCCGCCCGGACCGCTCTTCCGGGCCTGGAGGCGCCGCTCAGCGCCCCAGCATCACGCCCACGGACGACGCTTGTGTGACCACCGCGTCCCAGCCGCCGAAGACGACGACGAGAAGGGCCGCGAGAGGGAGGACCATGGCCGTGGCCACCAGCGGGTGACGGCGGCCGGTGGCGGGGCCGCCGAACATGCCCGCCCTGCCGATCCGTGTGCGGAACGCTGTCGTCCGCGATGCCGTGTCCGCCATGGTCCTCTCCCGGTCGAAATCTTGAGTTCTTGCCTGTAGTGGCAGCGGCGGGTGCCTGACCTCGGGGGACGAGTGCTGCACCCGCCGCTTGACCTCAAATCTATGGGCGGCGGCTCCCCGGGTCGTCATGCCCTCGTACCGATTGCCGGGCCTCCCGGAGGATGAGCGCTCCCACCCCATGTACTCCCCTGGGTGGAGAAGAGGTCCTAGGTCTCGGGGTCTTCCCGGAGGGGACGGCTCTTCTCCGCCGCTTCCGAGGCCTCCTCCCGCGGGACCGGCTGCTCGACGAGGGCGAGGACCCGCGTCGCCATGAAGCGCGCGGTGCGCACCACGGACCCGCTGCGGGTGACTTCGCTCACTTCCACGACTCCCCTGCGGACCGCCGTCTCCACTCTGCGGCCCGCGCGGCTCGCCACCACTTCGTACGTACGCGTCGTGTCCCCTGCGTCCACGACTATCTCGACCCGATCGCCCTTCATGGGCTCAATCCCCCTTCTGCGCCAGGCGGTTGGGAGTCCGGGCATCGTCAAGCCGCCCTGCTCCCGCGCTCCCTGACCACCTTTCAAGTTTCCCACCGGGCACTGACAATCGAATCGGGCCTGAGGGCGCGGCCTCTGCGCGCACTCGGGCGCGGAAACGTAAGCTGTGGCTCGTCAGACGGACCGGGCAGCAGCGGGGATGAACATGGCGATGATGCGCCTGAGGCGCGAGGACCCGCGCGTCGTCGGCTCGTTCAGGCTTCACAGACGGCTCGGGGCCGGTGGGATGGGCGTCGTCTACCTCGGTTCCGACCGGCGTGGGCAGCGGGTCGCGCTCAAGGTGATCCGGCCGGACCTGGCGGAGGACCAGGAGTTCAGGTCGCGGTTCGCGCGCGAGGTGTCCGCCGCGCGGCGGATCCGCGGCGGCTGCACGGCGCGGCTCGTCGCCGCCGACCTGGAGGCGGACCGGCCCTGGTTCGCGACGCAGTACGTGCCCGGTCCCTCGCTGCACGACAAGGTCGCCGAGGAGGGGCCGTTGGCGGCCGCCGACGTGGCGGCCGTGGGCGCCGCGCTGTCGGAGGGCCTCGTCGCCGTCCACGAGGCCGGTGTCGTGCACCGGGACCTCAAGCCGTCGAACATCCTGCTGTCCCCGAAGGGGCCGCGGATCATCGACTTCGGCATCGCCTGGGCGACCGGGGCCTCGACGCTGACGCACGTGGGGACCGCCGTCGGCTCCCCCGGCTTCCTCGCGCCCGAGCAGGTGCGGGGCGCGGCCGTCACGCCGGCCACCGACGTGTTCGCCCTCGGCGCCACGCTCGCCTACTCGGCCATGGGCGACTCGCCCTTCGGGCACGGCAGTTCCGAGGTCATGCTCTACCGGGTGGTGCACGAGGAGGCGCAGCTGCACGGGGTGCCGGACGCGCTGGCGCCCTTGCTGCGCGCGTGTCTCGCGAAGGACCCGGAGGAGCGGCCCAGCACGCTCCAGCTGTCGCTGCGGCTCAAGGAGATCGCGGCCCGTGAGGCGCAGGGCCTCGGTGAGGCGCGGCCGCCGGCGCCGCGCGTCGCCGAGCAGGACCGGCCGACGGGGCGGCTCGCCGATCCGCACGCCACGTACGAGCAGCAGCGCACCCAGCGCAGGACGCAGCCGGGGACTCCCGCGCCGCGGCCGAGCAACGGCAGGACCGGGGGCGGTTCGGCGCCGCGCTCCACGTCGTCGCGGTCCGGCAGCAGGCCCGCGCCGCGCAGTGGTGCCGGGCGTCCCGCTCCCCGGACGAACGGCACGGGCGCGGGCAAGAAGCTGCGGCCCGCCAATCCGCGGCTGCTGCGGCAGCGGCTGTTCGTGTTCGTGGTCGTGACGCTGCTCGTGGCGCTGGCCATCGCGGCGGCGCAGGGCTGCCAGGGCCCGTCGCGCGGGCTCGGCGGCGACAGCGGCGTACGGCAGACGGCTGCCGTCCGGGCGCTGCCGCTTCCGGAGGGCTGACCGTCAGAGTTCGGGGCGGCCGGTGGCCACGGCGTAGAACGCGACGGCGGCCGCCGCGCCCACGTTGAGCGAGTCGACGCCGTGGGCCATCGGGATGCGGACCCATTCGTCGGCGGCCATCAGCGCCTTGGTGGACAGGCCGTCGCCTTCCGCGCCGAGCATGAGCGCCACCCGGTCCATCCGGTGCGGGGCCACCTCGTCGAGGGACTTCGCCTGGTCGGCCGGGGTGAGCGCCAGGAGGTTGAAGCCCGCCTCGCGGACCGTCTCCAGGGACTTCGGCCAGGCGTCGAGACGTGCGTAGGGGACCGAGAAGACCGCGCCCATGGAGACCTTCACGGAGCGGCGGTAGAGCGGGTCGGCGCAGTCGGGCGAGAGCAGCACCGCGTCCATGCCGAGGGCGGCCGCGGAGCGGAAGATCGCGCCGATGTTCGTGTGGTCGTTGACGGACTCCATGACGACCACGCGGCGTGCGGTGGTGAGGAGTTCGTCGGCGGTGGGCAGCGGCTTGCGCTGCATGGAGGCGAGGGCGCCGCGGTGCACGTGGTAGCCGGTGACCTTCTCCGCGAGGTCGGGGGCGACCGCGTACACCGGGGCGGGGACCTCGTCGATGACGTCGCGCATGACGTCGACCCACTTCGCCGAGAGCAGCATCGAGCGCATCTCGTACCCGGCCTGCTTGGCCCGGCGGATGACCTTCTCGCCCTCGGCGATGAACAGGCCCTCGGCCGGTTCGCGCTTGCGGCGCAGCTCCACGTCGGTCAGGCCCGTGTAGTCGCTCAGGCGGGGGTCGTCGGGGTCGTCGATGGTGATGAGACCTTGGGGATCAGCCACGGGTCGATACTGCCTTGTCCTGGGTGTGGTGCCAACGGCGCGGAACGAGTTGTGTTACCGCTGGTTACGTTCGGGTCCCTCGTGCACCACGCTGCCGATGACGATGACCGCCGGGGGCCTGACCCCTTCGGCGACCACCGTTTCGCCGACCGTGGCGAGGGTCGCGTCGACGCGGCGCTGGGCCGCCGTGGTGCCTTCCTGCACCAGCGCGACGGGGGTGGCCGGGTCCTTGCCGTGCTCGACCAGGGCCGCGGCGATCTTCCCGATCTTGTCGACGCCCATCAGGATCACGAGGGTGCCGGTGAGCTTCGCCATGGCCGACCAGTCGACCAGCGAGCGCTCGTCGTCCGGCGCCACGTGGCCGCTGACCACGGTGAACTCGTGGGCGACGCCGCGGTGCGTGACCGGGATGCCGGCCGCGCCCGGGACCGAGATCGAGCTGGAGATGCCGGGCACGACCGTGACCGGGATGCCTTCGGCGGCCAGGGCCTGGGCCTCCTCCATGCCGCGGCCGAAGACGAAGGGGTCGCCGCCCTTGAGCCGGACGACGGCCTTGCCCTGCTTGGCGTGCTCGACGAGGGCCTGGTTGATGGCCTCCTGGACCATCTGGCGGCCGTACGGGATCTTCGCCGCGTCGATCACCTCGACGTGCGGCGGGAGTTCGTCGAGCAGGTCGCGCGGGCCGAGCCGGTCGGCGATGACGACGTCGGCCTCGGCGAGCAGGCGCCGGCCGCGGACCGTGATCAGGTCCGGGTCGCCGGGGCCGCCGCCGACCAGGGCGACGCCGGGGGTACGGGTCCGCTCGGTGCTGACGGTGCCGTCGCGCAGGGCCTCGACGAGCGCGTCGCGGACGGCGGCGGTGCGGCGCGGGTCGCGGTCGGCGGCCTCGGTGGACAGGACCGCGAGCGTGACGCCCTCGGTGCGGCCGGTGGCCGGGGTCCACGCGGTGGCGGCCTCGGCGTCGTCGGAGCGGACGCACCAGGTGCGGTTGCGCTCCGCCTCGGCCGACGCCCGCTCGTTCGCCGCGCGGTCGGCCGTGGCGACCAGGACGTACCAGGCCTCGGCCAGGTCGCCCTCCTCGTAGCGGCGACGGGTCCAGCTGATCTCGCCCGCGTCCGCCATGGCCTCCACGGAGGGGGTGGCCGACGGGGAGATCAGGGTGATGTCCGCGCCCGCCGCTATCAGGGCGGGCAGCCTGCGCTGGGCGACCTGGCCGCCGCCGATGACGATCGTCTTGCGGCCGGTCAGTCGCAGGCCGACCGGGTATGCGGGGTGCTGAGCGGGGGGCATGTCGTACGGCTCCTGGGACGGCGGGGCTGGCTGGGCTGCGACGGTGGAGCCCTGTGACGTGCGGTTTCCTGTGGCGACAGCTTATGCCTGGCCGGCCGGGGCGGGTACGTGCGGCCGGTCACGGGTGCGCGTGATCGGTCTCGGCCGCGCACCGTGGTCCGGGACCCGGTGTGCCCGGTGCGGGTGCGTCGTGGCTGGTCGCGCAGTTCCCCGCGCCCCTGAGAATGCGCACTGCGTGCGCATTCAGGGGCGCGGAGGCCTGGCTACTTCTCCGTGACGCCTGCCGAGTCGAACGTCGCGACCTCGTGCATCGCACGCGCCGCGCTCTGCACGATCGGGAGCGCGAGGAGCGCGCCCGTGCCCTCGCCCAGGCGCAGGTCCAGGTCGACCAGCGGGCGCAGGCCCAGCTTGTTGAGCGCGGCGACGTGGCCGGGCTCGGCGCTGCGGTGGCCCGCGATGCAGGCGGCGAGCACCTCGGGGGCGATGGCGCGGGCGACCAGGGCCGCGGCCCCGGCGCTCACGCCGTCCAGGATCACCGGCGTGCGCAGCGAGGCGCCGCCGAGCAGCAGGCCGACCAGGGCCGCGTGCTCCAGACCGCCGACCGCGGAGAGGACGCCGATCGGGTCCGCCGGGTCGGGCTGGTGCACGTCGAGGGCGCGGCGCACGACCTCGATCTTGCGGGCGTGGGTCTCGTCGTTGATCCCGGTGCCGCGGCCGGTGACCTCGGCGGGGTCGACGTCGGTGTAGACCGAGATGAGGGCCGCCGACGCCGTGGTGTTGGCGATGCCCATCTCGCCGGTGAGCAGCGCCTTGTTGCCCGCCGCGACCAGGTCGCGGGCCGTCTCGATGCCGACCTCGATGGCGGCCTTGACCTCTTCGCGGGTCAGGGCCGGGCCCGCGGTCATGTCGGCGGTGCCGGCCCGCACCTTGCGGGGCAGCAGACCGGGGGTGGCGGGGAGTTCGGAGGCGACGCCCACGTCGATGACGCAGACCTCGGCGCCGACCTGGTTCGCGAACGCGTTGCAGACCGCGCCGCCGCCCAGGAAGTTCGCGACCATCTGGCCGGTGACCTCCTGCGGCCACGGGGTCACGCCCTGGGCGTGCACGCCGTGGTCGCCCGCGAAGATCGCGACGGCCGCGGGCTCCGGGATCGGCGGCGGGCACATCCGGGACAGCCCGGACAGCTGCGCGGAGATGATCTCCAGCATGCCGAGCGCGCCCGCGGGCTTCGTCATCCGCTTCTGCCGCTCCCACGCCTCGCCGAGCGCCTTGGCGTCCAGCGGGCGGATGTTGGAGACGGTCTCCGCGAGCAGGTCGTGCGGGTCCTCGCCGGGCAGCGCGCGACGGCCGTACGTCTCCTCGTGCACGACCCACGACAGGGGGCGGCGCTTGGACCAGCCGGCCTGCATCAGCTCGGGCTCGTCGGGGAACTCGTCGACGTAGCCGACGCACAGGTACGCGACCACTTCGAGGTGCTCGGGCAGACCGAGCGTGCGGACCATCTCGCGCTCGTCGAAGAAGGAGACCCAGCCGACGCCGAGGCCCTCGGCGCGGGCCGCGAGCCACAGGTTCTCGACCGCGAGCGCGGAGGAGTACGGGGCCATCTGCGGCTGCGTGTGCCGGCCGAGGGTGTGGCGGCCGCCACGGGTCGGGTCGGCGGTGACCACGATGTTCACCGGGGTGTCGAGGATGGCCTCGATCTTCAGTTCCTTGAACTGCTTCGCGCGGCCCTTGGGGAGGGACTTGGCGTAGGCGTCCTTCTGGCGCATGGCCAGTTCGTGCATCGTGCGGCGGGTCTCCGCCGAGCGGATGACGACGAAGTCCCAGGGCTGGGAGTGGCCGACGGACGGCGCCGTGTGGGCGGCCTCCAGGACGCGGAGCAGGACCTCGTGCGGGATGGGGTCGCTGCGGAAGCCGTTGCGGATGTCGCGGCGCTCGCGCATCACGCGCAGGACGGCCTCGCGCTCGGCGTCGTCGTAGCCGGGAGCGGCGGCGCCGGCCGGTTCGGCGAGGGTCTCGGGCAGCTGCTCGGGACCGTCCTCCGGTCCGGCCTCGGCGGCCTGGAGGGGTTCCGGCTGCTCCTGCACGGGGGCGACCTCGATGAGCTCCGGCTCCTCGGCCTCCGCCTCGGCCACGAACGGCTCGGGCGCGGGGCCGGCGGCCGGGCCGCCGTCGCGCGGTGCGGGCACGGTCGCGGGGCCCTCGGCCGGCTCCTCGGCGACGGGCTGTTCCGCGGCCTCGGGCACGGGGATCTCGGCCGGGAACTCCTGCGCGGGGGCCTCGGTCACGGGCGCGGCGGGCTGCTCGGCCGGCGGCGCGACCACGGGCTCGGGCTCCACCACGGCGGCCGGCTCCGCGACGGCCACGGGCTCGGCGGCGACGGGCTCCACGACGACCGGGGGCTCCGGCTCGGCGGCCGGGGCGACGGGCTGCTCGGCGAGCGGCTCGGCGGGCGCGGCCGGCTCCTGCGGCTGCTCCTGGAACGGCTCCTGAGGAGCCACGGCCACGGCTTCCTGCACCTGGACCGGCACCGGAACCTGCTGCTCGGCGACGGCGACCGGCTCGGCCGCGGGCGCCGGATCCGGCTCGACCCCCTGCTCGGGCAGCGGCGGCACGACCATGGCCTGCGGCGGGGTCGGCGCGAGATGCGGCGTCGTGGGCACGGTGCCCTCGACGGGGACGAACTGGCCGAGGGGCTGCTGCTCGGGCGCGGCCACGGGGACCTGCTGCGGGTACTCCTGCGGCGGCAGACCCTCGTGAACCGCGTACTGACCGGACTGGCCGGACAGGTCGGCCTGGCCGGCGTACGCGGCGACCGGGGTCGGCTCGGCGACGGGCACGAACTCCGGGGCCGCCTCCGGCGCTTGGAAGTGCGGGGCCGGCTCGGCGTACTGCGCCGGGACGGCCTCCGGGACGACCGTTTCTGCGGGCGCCGGCGGCGGCATCTCGTATCCGCCCTGCTGCTGGGGCTCGGCGAGCTGCTGGGCCTCGGCCGGCTGCCACGGGGCGGCGCCCTGCGGCGGGATGTCGAGGTACTCGGGGCCCGTGGTGGGCGGGCCCGCCTGGCGGACCGGCATCGGGTTCGACGGCGTCTGCTGCGCCGGGCCCCGGTCGGCGAGCGAGCGCACCGGGCTGCCGCCGGTCTCCGGCACGGCCGGGCCCATGTGCAGGGGGCGGCGGGCGGGGCCCTGGTTCGCGGCGGCCTGGCCTGGCATGTGCATTCCACCCATGTCGTGGTGTCCGCTGTCGCGGCCCGCCATCTCGTGCGGGCCCGGTTCGTGGCCGACGGGAGCCTGCGGCTGCGGCGCGGCCTGCGGCTGGCCCCAGGCGCCCTGGGAACCCGGCATGAGGAGCAGTTCGTCGTCCTCGGCGGTGGCGTCGGAGGGATCGAGGTAGGTGTACGCACCCGGGGCGGGAACGCCCGGCTGGTCCACCGTTCCTGCGTTCTCCGGCAGCCCCTCGCCCGGAACCTGACCGGTGTCGGTCATGCCTACCCCTCGCCCATCGATGAGAACTTGCCGGCCGCCCCCGGCCGACGGCCGGGCAGGCAACCCCCTTGACCGGAGCGGTGCGTCGTCCGCCCGTCATGAAGAACGAGCACGCACGCCGCGCGGCACGAACCGCCCCGGACTACACGCATTGTCCCGGTCGGATCGCGGCCACGGAACGTAGATCGCCCATGGCCTTCTGTGGACTGCGCCACGTTGCGCGTCCTCCGGTCGGCGCCGTACCACAGGCGCTCCAAAAGTGGTGCGTTTCCCGGACATTGGCTGACGAACTGCCGGACGTCCCGGTGCGGTACAACGATCGGCCAGCCTACCGCGCGCGTTGGGCCGTCAGGGTCACGGGTGGCGGACGGGAAGCCGCCCGGAGAGCAGGAACCCCACGGTCCGCTCCTTCTCCGTCCAGGCGCGAGTGTCCAGTTCGACGGATTGCAGGAGGGCGCACTCGACGTCGTATCCGTGCTCCGTCAGGTCCCTGCCGATGAGTTCGGCGGCGTCGCGTGTCGCGGCGTGCGTGACGATGCGCGCGGGCCGCCGGTCGGCGACGGCGGAGACGACCGCGGCTCCCCCGCCGCCGACCCGGACGACGTCGGGCTCGGGCAGGTCTTCGAGGACGTGCGGTGCCGTGCCGTGCACGATCTGCGCCTGGATCCCGAAGCGGCGGGCGGTGGCGAGGGTGCGGGCGCAGGCCTCGGGGTCGCGGTCGACGGCGATGACGGCGGCGCCGAACCGTCCGGCCTCCGCCGTGAAGGCGCCGCTGCCGCAGCCGATGTCCCACACGAGGTCCCCGGTCCGCGGCCCCAGCCGGGCGAGTTGGGCCGCGCGCAGCTGCTCGGTCTCGCCCTCGCCGAAGGGGCCCGCGTACTCGGCGGCGGGCAGCGCCCAGCCGCGCGGGCCCGAGTCCGCGTCGCCGCCGGCGAGCCAGCCGCCGGTGCCGGGGGCGCCGGTGACCGGGCCGCCGATGACGATGACGACGTTCGGGTCGCGCCAGGTGTGGTCGGCGGCCTTGTCGGAGGTGACGACGGTGACCTGTTCGCGGTCGGTGCCGAGTTCCTCGCAGATGACGAAGGTGCGGTGGACGCCTTCGAGGAGGAGGCCCAGCTCGGCGGGGCCGGCGCCCGGGGAGGTGAGAACGGCGACCTTGGTGTGGGCCCGGCATACGTTCACCGCGCGCCTGAGGGTGCGGCGGTGTGCGACGACCACCTGTGCGTCGTCCCAGGGCATGCCCGCGCGGGCGAAGGCCTGGGCGACCGAGGAGACGGCGGGGACGACCTCGACCTCCAGGCCGTACTCGGGTGCGCGCAGGGTCCGTACGACGCCGAAGAAGCCCGGGTCGCCGTCCGCGAGGACGACGGCGGTGCCGCGGTGGCCGGCGATCCGGCGGGCGGCGAGGGAGACGCTGCCGAGCCGGATGCGCTCGGCGCGCTCCGGCACCTCGGGCAGCGCCAGGTGGTGGCCGGCGCCGGCCACCAGCGTGGCCGCTTGGAGCGCGGAGCGGGCCGCCGCGGTCAGCGGAGAGCCGTCCCAGCCGATCACCGTGACCCGGTCGGCCATCGTCGTCAGTCTCCAGAGGTGTGCTCGGTGCGTACACGGGACTCGGTCCGAGTCCTCAGGTCAGGGGGATGCCGCCGGTGTCGGGCCGGGCGGGGCACCGAGAGCGTACCTGCTGGGTCCGGGAACCGCCTGTGAGGTCAGTTCCAGTCCGAGAAGGCCGTGAAACCCCCGGCCTCGGCGAGCTGCTCGGTGACGCCGTCCAGGTCCTCGGGCAGCAGGCTCCAGACGATGAAGTCGGTGCGGACCTCCGCCAGGGTGCCGTCCTCGGTGCGCGTACGCGCTATGCAGGCGTTGCGCAGCACGCCCTCGCTGATGCAGCCGATCTTCTGGGCGACCTGCTGGGACGCGGTGTTGTCGGCGGCCGTGCGCAGTTCGATGCGCTCGAAGCCGCGGTCGCGGAAGAGCCACTGGGCCATGGCGAGCGCGGCCTCGGACGCGTAGCCCTCGCCGCGGGCCCAGGGGGCGACGATGTACGACAGTTCGGTGGAGCGAACGTGCCAGTTCGTCTTGGTCAGTTGGACGATGCCGACCAGGCGCTGGGTGAGGAACTCGGTGACGGCGAGGTCGAGTCCGTGTCCGGCCGTGCGCTCCGTGGGGGCGTAGTCGGTGATCCAGCGGCGCGCGCCGTCCTCGGTGAACGGCTGAGGCACCGACGTCCAGGCGGCGACCAGCTCGTCGTTCATCATCTCGGCCAGGGCGGGGACGTCGTCCTCGTCGAGCGGACGCAGCACCAAGCGCTCCGTGCTGATGGAGATCTCGGGGAAGGTGTTCGTCATGTGCCGCTCCGTAACCTTCGTGGCCGCCTGCGTCCCTCGTGTCGGCCGGGGGTGAGTGCCCAGCATGCAGCATGAAGGCACGTAACTGCACATGGGGGCCGCTCCTGTTGGCAGGAACGGCCCCCATGACGAGGTGCGGGGACGGGTGACTCAGGCGGGGAGCACCGCGCCCTTGTACGTGTCCTCGATGAACTTCTTCACCTCGGGCGACGTCAGCAGCTCGGCGAGCTTCTTCACCCGCGGGTCGTCCTCGTCGCCCTTCTTCACGGCGAGGACGTTGTTGTACGGGTTGTCCTTCACCGACTCCAGGAGGATGGCGTCCTTCTGGGGGCTGAGGCCCGCGTCGAGCGCGAAGTTGTTGTTGACGGCGGCGACGTCGACGTCGCCCAACGAGCGTGGCAGCTGGGCCGCTTCGAGCTCCTTGAACTTCAGCTTCCTGGGGTTGTCGGCGACATCGCGCGGCGTCGCGTTCACCCCCGCGCCCTTCTTGAGCCCGATCACGCCCTGGGAGGCGAGGAGGCCGAGCGCCCTGCCTTCGTTGGTGACGTCGTTGGGCAGCGCGACGGTGGCTCCTTCGCGCAGCTTCGTGACGTCCTCGACCTTCTCGGAGTAGAAGCCGAGGGGCGGCAGGTAGACCTCGGTGACCGGGGTCAGGGTGGTGCCCCGGGACTTGTTGAAGTCCTCCAGGTACGGCGTGTGCTGGTAGAGGTTGGCGTCGAGCTCGCCCTGCTGGAGCGCGGTGTTCGGCAGGACGTAGTCCGTGAACTCCTTGACCTCCAGGTCGAGTCCGGCCTTCTTCGCCAAATTCTGCTGTACGTAGGCGAGAACTTCGCCGGCCGGGGTGGGGGTGGCGCCCACGACGAGCTTGCCGCCCCCGTCGGAGCCGTCGGTCTGGTCGGAACCGCAGGCCGTGACGCCGAGGACCAGTGCCCCGGCGATCACGGCGGCGGGAAGCGTGTACGTACGCATCAGAAGGAGGGGAGCACCGAGCCCTTGTACTTGTCCTCGATGAACTTCTTCACCTCGGGCGACGTCAGGAGCTTGGCGAGCTTCTTGACGCGCGGGTCGTCCTCGTTGCCCTCCTTGACGGCGAGGACGTTGTTGTACTTGTTGCCCTTGGTGGATTCGAGCGCGAGGGCGTCCTTGGCCGGGCTGAGGTCGGCACCGATGGCGTAGTTGCCGTTGATCACCGCGCCGTCGACGTCGGGGAGGGAGCGCGGGGTCTGGGCCGCCTCGACCTCCTTGAACGTCAGGTCCTTCGGGTTCTTCTCGATGTCCTGCGGGGTCGCGGTGGCCTCGGAGCCGCTCTTGAGCGTGATGATCCCGTTGGCGGCGAGGAAGCGCAGGGCGCGGCTCTCGTTGTCGGCGTCGTTCGGGACGGCGATGGTGCCGCCCTTCTTGATGTCGTCGAGCTTCTTGGCCTTCTCGGAGTAGAGGCCGAGCGGCTCCAGGTGGACGGTGGCGACCGACGTGAGGTGCGTGCCGTTCTTCTTGTTGAAGTCCTCGAGGTACGGGACGGTCTGGAAGTAGTTGGCGTCGACCGAACCGTCCTCGGTGGCGTTGTTCGGCTGGACGTAGTCCGTGAACTCCTTGACCTCGAGGTTGAGGCCTTCCTTCTTCGCCAGGTTCTTCTTGATGTAGTCGAGGACCTCGGCGTGCGGGACGGGGGTCGCGGCGACGACGAGCGGGTCGGACGCCTTGGCCTTGGTGTCGGCCTTGTCCGAACCGCAGGCGGTCAGGCCCAGGGTGAGGGCGCCGGTGGCGAGGACAGCTGCGGTGATCTTGGTGGTGTTACGCACGAAAAGTGCCTTTCTCCATGGGTGGTGCAACCCGCCGGGTGGGACGGGGAGTCTGGGGATTACGGGGGTCAGCGGTTCTTGGCCGGCGTGGCCTCGGCGCTGACGGGACCGGCGGGCAGGAAGCCGCCGAACAGACGGAAGCGGAACGGCTCGCCGCCCTTGCCGGCGCGGCGGTGCAGGACGCGGGCCGCGCTGTCGCCGGCGAACTGGATGATCGCGATGGCGACCGCGAGGACGGCCACGACGATCCACATCAGGGTCGCCTCGAAGCGCTGGTAGCCGTAGCGGATGGCGACGTCGCCGAGGCCGCCCGCGCCGACCGTGCCGGCCATCGCGGAGTAGCCGATGATCGCGACGATCGTGGTCGTGGTCGCGGAGATCAGCGACGGCAGCGACTCGGGCACGAAGACCTTGCGGACGACGGTCCAGGTGTTGCCGCCCATCGACTGCACGGCCTCGACCAGGCCGCGGTCCACCTCGCGCACGGACGTCTCGACGAGGCGCGCGAAGAAGGGGATGGCGCCGATGGCGAGCGGCACGATGGCGGCCTCGCGGCCGATGCTGGTGCCGACGACCCAGCGGGTGAAGGCCGTCAGCGCGAGCATCAGGACGATGAACGGCATCGAGCGGACGACGTTGACGAGCTGCCCGATGAGCTTGTTCGCCAGGGCGTTCTGCAGCAGCCCGCCCCGGTCCGTGAGCACGAGCAGGACGCCGAGCGGCAGGCCGACGACGACGGCGATCAGCGTGGACCAGCCGACCATGTAGAGGGTGTCCCAACACGCCTGGGACAGCAGCGGCTGCATCTCCGACCAGGTCACTTGGTGACACCTTCCTTCAGCAGTACGGACCGGCCGTCCTGGTTGCCCTGTATCTCGACCTGGAGGCCCTGTTCGCGCAGGAACCCGATCGGCACGACGTTGTCCTCGTAGCGGCCGGGCAGTTCGATGCGCATCCGGCCGACCTGCTTGCCGCCGACGGTGTCCATCGCGGCGCCCAGGATCGAGATGTCGATGTTGTACGTGCGCGACAGCTGCGAGATGACCGGCTGCGTCGCGGACTCACCGTGGAAGGTGACGTCGATGACGGTGCGGTCGGTGCCGGAGGCGTCGCCGCTGACCGGGAAGAGCGCGGCGGCGAGTTCGGAGCCGGGCGTCGCGAGGAGCTCGCTGACGGTGCCGGACTCGACGATCTGCCCGCGCTCCATCAGGGCGGCGGAGTCGCAGACGGTCTTGACGACGTCCATCTCGTGCGTGATGAGCAGGACGGTGAGGCCGAGCTGCTGGTTGAGGTCGCGCAGCAGCTGGAGGATGGAGCGGGTGGTCTCCGGGTCGAGGGCGGACGTCGCCTCGTCGGAGAGCAGCACCTTCGGGTCGCCGGCCAGCGCGCGGGCGATGCCGACGCGCTGCTTCTGGCCGCCGGAGAGCTGGGCCGGGTAGGACTTGGCCTTGTCGGCGAGGCCGACGAGGTCGAGCAGTTCCAGCGCCTTGGCGGAACGTTCCTTCCCCGACTTGCCGAGGATTTCGAGCGGCAGCTCGATGTTGTCCTGGACGGTGCGCGAGGACAGCAGGTTGAAGTGCTGGAAGACCATGCCGATGCGGCTGCGCGCCTCGCGCAGCTCCCGGCCGGCCCGCGGTCCGCGGCCGGCGAGGGCGGTGAGGTCCTGGCCGGCCACGGTGACGGTGCCGGACGTGGGGCGTTCCAGCAGGTTCACACAGCGGATCAGCGAGGACTTGCCGGCGCCGGACTGGCCGATGACGCCGTACACCTCGCCTTCGCGCACGTGCAGGTCGACGCCGTCGAGGGCGGTGACCTCGCGGCCGCGCGAGCGGTAGACCTTGGTGAGGCCCTGGGTGGTGATCACGTGGGTTTCCGTAGCTGTCGAGTGCGCGACACGGGTGGCGCCGGGCACGGGGCATTCGTTCGGGAACTTGCGGAGTTTCCGGGCGCGGCAGGCTCTCGCTGGTGGCGTGTGCCAGTACTGGATCAGTCGCTGTCAGTACGGAGAAGCTGTGCGCGGGGCAGACCCGGTCACGTAGTCGAGCGGTTTCTCCCTGCGGAGTCACTCCCTACGGACAGGGCGCGCGGGTCTCGCTTCGGGGCGCGAGAACAGGCGTGGTGGGGGCCCTCAGAAGGCGCACATTCGACACATACAACGAGCACCGGGCGTCATCGTCGCCTCGGTCGCAAGGGTGCGGCTGCTCGTCGTGGTCATGCGGGCAAGTAAAGCAGACGTGAGGTCCCGGACCGCCACCGCTGTCCGAATAGCGGACAGCGGTGGACGGGTGCGTGGGACGGTCAGGGGGTTGCGGTGATCTCGATCCCGGCCTCCGTGGCCAGTGCTGACACGGCCGACAGGTCCTTCACCACGACGTCGGCGGAGAGCTCGTGGGCCTCGTGCGTTGTGGCCAAGGCCACGGTCCGCATGCCGCCGGCCCGGCCCGCGGTGAGCCCGGCGGGGGCGTCCTCGAAGACGACGCAGCGGGCCGGGTCCACGCCGAGCTTCCCGGCGGCGAGCAGGAACGGCTCGGGGTCGGGCTTGCCGCGCGTGATGTCGTCGGCGGCGATGAGCAGCGGCGGCTCGATGCCGACGGCGGCGAGCCGGGCCTCGGCGAGGCGGCGGGTGGCGGAGGTGACGACGGCCCACCGGCCGTCGGGCAGGGAACGGAGCAGGTCGAGCGTGCCGGGCAGGACGTGGGTGCCGCCGTTGGGCACGTCGTCGACCTCGAGCTCCTCGATCCGGGCCACGGCCTCGGCGACCTTGTCGGCGGGCAGCAGGTCGGCGGCGATCTCGGCGGCGGGGCGGCCGTGCAGTTCCACGGCGGCGAAGTCCTCGGCGGTGATCCCGTACTCCTGCGCCCAGCGGGTCCAGCAGCGGTAGACGGACTCCATGGACGAGAGGAGGGTTCCGTCGTTGTCGAACAGCAGGGCGTCAGCGTGGATCTTCATGTCTCCCGAGCGTACGGGGCGCCCCGGGGGCGGGCGCACGGGGCCTTTTGGCCCGTAATAGGCTCACGGCCATGCTTGATGTCCTGACCCTGGTGACGGGTCTCGCCGCGCTCGCGCTCGCGGCCTGGTGCGGCTTCGCCGCCTCTCGCGACCAGCCGACCAAGGACTGGCACTTCATCGGCATGGCCGTGGTGTCGGTGCTCGCGCTGGCGCAGCTGGTGGTCGGGATCGTGCAGCTGGCGCGGGGCGAGGAGCCGGACCAGGGCACGACGATCTTCGTGGCGTATCTGATCGGGGCGTTCGCGTGCATTCCCGCGGCGGGCTTCATGTCCCTCGCCGAGCGCACCCGCTGGGGCTCGATCACCGTCGCCGCCGGCGGCGTGGTGCTCGCCGTCCTCGAAGTACGCCTCTACGACATCTGGGGAGGATGAGATGGCCGTGGCCTCTTCGGAGAAGAACGCCGGACCGGACGACAGACAGGACGCCGGACCGGGCAAGGGCACCGACAGGCGCCGGCTGATCAGCGGACCCGGCATGCTGCTGGTGTGGCTGTACGGCGTGATGGTGGTCGGCGCCGTGTCGCGGTCTGCCGTGCAGATCTCCACCGAGTTCGACAAGGCGCCGCTCGCGTACTCGCTGTCCGCGATCGCCGGGATCGTCTACGGGTTCATCACGTACTCGCTGGTGCGCGGCGGGGACACGGCGCGGCGGGCCGCGTTCGTGTGCTGTGCGCTGGAACTGGCGGGCGTGCTGATCGTCGGGACGTGGACGCTGGTGGAGCCGTCGGCGTTCCCGGACGCGACCGTGTGGTCGGACTACGGCATGGGCTATCTGTTCATTCCGGTCCTGCTGCCGCTCACCGCCATGTACTGGCTGCGCAAGGGCGTGCTGCGGCAGCAGCAGCCGGACGTCGCCGCCTGAGCCTCAGGCGCTCGCCGCGAACGCGTTCGCCTCGGTGTCCTTGGCCAGGGTCACCAGGGTGAGCCGCTCGTCGACCCGCTTCGTGGACACCTGGGCGTAGCCGTGCTTCCGGTAGAGCCGCAGGTTGTGCTCGCTGCGGTGGCCGGTGAACAGCTGGAAGCGCTTCGTCGCGCCCGTCGTGCCGAGGTCGGCCTCTATGGCCGACAGGAGCCGGCCGCCCAGGCCGTGGCGCTGCATGCGCGGGTGCACGATCAGCTTGTTGATCCGGGCCGTGCCGTCGGCGTCGACCGTGCCGCGCACGGACGCCACCACTTCGTCGCCGAGCCGGGCCACCAGGACCTTTCCGCCCGCGAGTTCGGCCCTCACCGAGTCGAGGGACTGTGTGAGCGGCTCGATCGAGTAGTCCCCGTAGAGCTGTGCCTCGCTCTGGTAGCAGAGGTACTGCAACTTCAGGATCTGCTCGGCATCCGCTTCGGTCGCCGCAGAGATGGTCACGCTCATGCCCATGTGTGCATGCCTCCCGCTCACCTGTCCGCCGGTTGTCCCTCACCCTTTTCCCCTACCGGACGTCGGCGCAACCTCGGAAACCATGATTCTGCGCAGGCATCCCAGACATCTGGAACGTTCCGGCCCAAGGCTGCCCTGTGAGATACCCAACTCGCCTGCGATTTCACGGTAAGTGAGATCTTTCGGGGACAGCAGCGCACCGATGAGGCGGGGGCAGCGTCCGGGCAGCCGGCGAACCGCGGCGTGCAGCGCGCCGGCCCGCTCCCGGGCGATGGCGCGGCGTTCGGGGTCCGACTCGGCGGTGTCGGCGGCGGGTTCGGTGGCGTACGGGAGCTCACGGAAGGTCGTACGGCGCTGGCGGCGGGCCTCCGAGCGGACCGTGGCGGTGAGCCAGGCGGCGGGGTCGGGGGGCGGGCCCTGGGTGCCGAGGTGCTCCAACAGGCGGACCCAGACGGCCTGTTCGAGGTCGTGCGGCTCGGCGGCCGCGGGGAGTTCGGCGCGGACCTCCGCCGCGAGGAGGGGGCGCAGGGTCTCGATGACCAGGTCGTGCGTGGGTGCGTTCGGGTCCGGTGCGTTCATGTCCGGCGGGACGCGGCCGCCTCGGCTCGTGGTTGCCGGGGCGGCCGCGGGTCACTCCAACCGGGGCCGGGCGGTCAGCCGTTGACGAAGTCCTCGCGGGCCAGGAGGGCGGTGTCGCAGTTGTCGGAGAAGATGCCGTCGATCCCGGTGGCGAAGTACGCCTTGAAGGCGCCGAAGGCGTCCCCGTACGCGTTCGGGTCCGTGCCCTTCTTGAAGTCGGCGGGCAGGAAGGTGTTCTCGTTGCGCATCGTGTACGGGTGCAGGATCAGCCCGGCGGCGTGCGCGTCCTTGACGAGCGTGGTGGGCTGGAGCAGCTTGCCGCTCGCGTCCTTCGGGATGACCAGGTCGAGGGTCGGGCCGATGCCCTGCGCGTACCTCGCGATCTCCGCGAGGCCCTTGGGCGTGATCAGGTCGGCGACGGTGCGCGGGTCCCCGATCTCGACGAAGTCCGCCGGGCGGGAGTTCGCCGTGGAGAGCAGGACGACGAGCGGGTTGTCGACGAGCTTGTTCAGGCGCTGGATGCTCGTCGGCTCGAAGGACTGCAGGAACGCCGGGGAGTTCTTCTTGTGCAGGCCGTACGCGCGCAGCAGCTTGGCGAGCCGCTCCTCCAGGCCGAGGCCGATCTTGCGGAAGTAGGTGGGGTGCTTGGTCTCGACGTGGATCCACACCTCGCGGCCGCGCTTGCGGCTCTGCTCGGCGCGCCACTTGAGGACCTCTTCGAAGGTGGGGATCTCCCAGCGGCCGTCGTAGAGGGTGTTGTGCTGGCGCGTCGCCGGGATGCGCTCCTTGGCGCGCAGCGTCTTCAGCTCGGCGAGCGTGAAGTCCTCGGTGAACCAGCCGGTCGTGGAGACCCCGTCGATGACCTTCGTGGTCTTGCGGGACGCGAACTCGGTGTGGGCCGAGACATCGGTGGTGCCGCCGATTTCCGGCTCGTGACGGCATACGAGGTGACCGTCCTTGGTCGGGACGATGTCACCGGCCTCGATGACGTGCGCACCCATGTCGAGCGCCAACTGGTAGGAGCCGAGCGTGTGCTCGGGCCGGTAGCCGCTGGTGCCGCGGTGCGCGACGATCGTCGGGACGGGCAGGCTCTTGTAGCCCTGGCCCGAGTGATTCCCACCACTGTCGCGGTCGGCGGCTCTTGCCGTGCCGGGCACGGCGAGGGCGGCCGCGCCCGCGCCGAGCACGGCCGCACCGAGCAGCGAACGGCGTCCCATCGTGCCGCCGGCCTGCGCCTCGTGTGCCGCCTGTGCCTTCTCGTTCCCCATGGAGCACTCCTCCCACCAAGTACTGCCTTGCACCTGTCAAAGCGGGACCGATGGTAGGTGGACAGGAGTGACGAACGGGAGACCCCGTGCGGAACGGCGGGGTGATGCGAGGTGACTCCTGGGTGTCACCTGCACATCAACGGGAGGCAAACGAGGGTCAACTCTGCGTATCCAGTCCGTGAACCCCGATGTGCGCCGGGTACCCGGCCGCGAGTATCGTCCTCACCTGCACAGACCCACGTACATTCCCAGTCCATCCCTGACACCGGAGGGCCCGTTGTCCCGCTTCGCGCTCATCAAGGCAGTGCTCGGACCGATCATGCGCCTGATGTTCCGCCCACGGGTGGAAGGCGCCGAGAACATCCCGGGGAACGGCCCCGTCATTCTGGCGGGCAACCACCTGACCTTCATCGACTCGATGATCCTGCCGCTCGTCTGCGACCGGCAGGTGTGCTTCATCGGTAAGGACGAGTACGTCACCGGCACGTCTCTCAAGGGCCGCCTCATGGCGTGGTTCTTCACCGGGGTCGGCATGATCCCGGTCGACCGGGACGGTGCCAACGGGGGTGTGGCGGCGCTGATGACCGGCCGCCGCATCCTGGAGGAGGGCAACATCTTCGGTATCTACCCGGAGGGCACCCGCTCCCCCGACGGCCGGCTGTACCGCGGCCGGACCGGCATCGCGCGACTGACCCTGATGACGGGGGCGCCCGTCGTGCCCTTCGCCATGATCGGCACGGACAAGC
This sequence comes from Streptomyces sp. KL116D, assembly GCF_030766975.1. Classification (NCBI taxonomy): domain Bacteria; kingdom Bacillati; phylum Actinomycetota; class Actinomycetes; order Kitasatosporales; family Streptomycetaceae; genus Streptomyces; species Streptomyces sp. KL116D. The sequence continues at coordinate 148,878 of NZ_JASERH010000142.1, forward strand.
TGCAGCCGGGCGGGGCGGGGATGCCGCGGCCCGGGCGGGTGACCGTGCGGTTCGGCGAGCCGATGGAGTTCTCGCGGTACGACGGGATGGGGCGCGACCGGTACGTGCTGCGGGCCGTGACCGATTCCGTGATGGCCGAGGTCATGCGGCTGTCCGGTCAGGAGTACGTCGACATGTACGCCACGAAGGCGAAGGCCGCGTAAGCGTTTCTACGGCGATGTGGGCCCGGCCCACCGGTTGATTCCGGTGGGCCGGGCCTTTCGCCGTTCCGGGGCGCAGCCCCGCGGTTCTGACCCGCCGCACCGGGGGCCGCCTTGCCCACCCTGCCGCCCCAGGCGGCAGATTGCCCAAGGCGGGGGTGGTCAGGATTCCAGGGATTGGCCTCGGAGCATGAACCAGGCCGCCACCGCCGTCGTCAGGAGGACCGCCGCGCCGACGCCCGCGGCGACCTGGAGGCCGTCCACGAAGGCCGTCTGGGCCGAGGTCAGCAGTTCCTGGGCCTGTGCGGCCGGGAGGCCCGACGCCGATTCGACCGCGCCGCCCAGCGATTCGTGGGCCGCCGCCGCGACGTCCGCCGGGGTGCCCGGCGGAGCCGTGAAGCCCGCGTAGACGCCCGTGACGATCGAGCCGAGCAGGGCGATGCCGAGGGCCGCGCCGAGTTCGTACGCCGTCTCGGAGACCGCCGACGCCGCGCCCGCCTGCTCCTTGGGCACGCTGGACAGGATCACGTCCGCCGTGACCGTGAACGAGAAGCCCGCGCCCACGCCGACGACCAGCAGCACCGCGCCAAGCAGCGGGTAGCCGGTCGACTGGCTCAGCGTCGTGAGGGCCGCCAGGGCCAGGCCGACGGCCGCGAGGCCGCCCGCCACCACGGCGCGCACCGAGAAGCGGCGCGCCACGACACCGGCGACCAGACCGGCCGCCACCGCCCCCACGGCGGCGGGCAGTTCGGCGAGGCCCGCCTCGAACGGCTGCCGCCCCTGGACCAGTTGGAGGAACTGGGACAGGAAGAAGATCAGGCCCGCGAGTCCGAGGATCGTCAGGAGGTCGGCCAGGACGGCGCCGGAGAAGCCGCGGTTGCGGAACAGGCGCATGTCCAGCAGGGGCGACTTGAGCGTGAGTTGGCGCCGGACGAAGGTGACGAGGGCCGCCACACCGAGGACCGCGGACACCGCCACGTCCCAGCGGAAGCCGTGCGCCGCCGCTTCCTTGATGGCGTAGACGACGCCGATCATGCCGACCAGGGAGAGCACGACGCTCGCGAGGTCCCAGGGACCGGGCACCGGGTTCTTCGACTCGGGGATGAGCTTGATGCCGACGACGACCAGGATCGCCATCACGGGCAGGTTGATCAGGAAGACCGAGCCCCACCAGAAGTGTTCGAGCAGGAAGCCGCCGACGACCGGCCCGACCGCCGCACCGGCGGACGCCATGGCGCCCCAGATGCCGACGGCGAGCGAGCGCTCGCGCGGGTCGTGGAAGATGTTGCGGATCAGCGCCAGGGTGGACGGCATCAGCGTCGCACCGGCGACACCCAGCAGGGCGCGCGCCAGGATCATCAACTCCGGTGTGGTGGCGTAGGAGTTGAGCACCGAGACCGCGCCGAAGGCGACGGCACCGATGAGCAGCAGCTTCTTGCGGCCGATGCGGTCGCCGAGGCTGCCCATGGAGACGAGCAGACCGGCGATGACGAACGAGTAGACGTCGCCGATCCACAGCAGCTGGGTGCCGGAGGGCTTGAGGTCCTCGCTGATGTACGGGGTCGCGAGGCCGAGGACCGTCGCGTCCACGGCGACGAGCAGCACGGCCAGCACGAGGACGGAGAGGGCGAGCCACCGGCCGGGGCGCGCCACCACCTCCGCCGCGGGGGTGCGCTGTTGTGTGCCGGTCATGGTTCCACGCTCCGTCGTGCGCCGCCGAGCAGCAGCTCGGCGATCATGTATTGGAAGTCCTTCGCCGCCACGCGGCCGTCCATCACGGCCCAGGCGCCGCCGCCGACGAGGCCGTACAGCGCCTCGGTCAGCCAGGCGGGTGTCAGGTCGATGCGGAACTCCCCCGCCTCCTGGCCGCGCCGGAACAGCGCGGCGATGAGGGCGTCCAGATGGGCCCAGCCCGCGTGCTGCTCGTCGCCCTCGAACAGCTGGTTCTCCGTGACGAGGAAGGCGAGCAGGGGTGCGCAGGACTCGATCTCGCCGATGAGCCGGCGCAGCGCGTCCTCGGCCCGGCCCTCGTCGAGACGGGCCCGGTCGAGCGCCGCCTCGCACTCCTGGATGCCCAGCTCCTCCAGGGCGCGGACGAGGGCGTCGCGGCCCGCGAAGTGCCGGTGCAGGGTGGCGCGGCTGATGCCCGCGGAGCGGGCGACCTCGTCCATCGTGGCCGTGGACTTGCGGGTGAGCAGGGCCGCGGCACTGCGCAGGACCTGTTCGCGATCGACTGACATGAGACAAGAGTAGACCAGATGAGACATTGATGTCTCATCCTTTTCTCGCGGCTTTCTGTCTCGCCACTCCGGTGGCCCGTCCGGTCACCCGGTGTTACGACTGTCGGGACGGTGAGGTCTCTCGGGAGGTACCGGCATGGGGTGCTGCATCTTCGCCGCGATGGCGGCCATCGGACCGCGCGTCGCCCTGGTGATCACCTGGCTGTTCACGAACCTGGTGGACCGGGCCTTCAGCGGCGTCCTGCTGCCGCTCGCCGGGCTGATCCTGCTGCCGTGGACGACGCTCGGGTACGTGTTCGCGTACGCGCCGGTCACCGGGGTGCGCGGCATCGGCTGGGTCGTGGTGCTGTTCGGCCTGCTGCTCGACCTGTCGAGCTACGGGAGCGGGGCGCGGGCCCGCCGCTGATCCCCGCCCCCGCACGACAACAGGGCCCGGCCCGTCCACGGATGGACGAACCGGGCCCTGCGTACGGCCGCGGGGGCTACTTCTTGGCGTCGGCCCAGGCGCGCTGCACCGTGAGGTCCTGCTTGACCTCGGCGAGCTGGACGGCGACCGCGCTCGGCGCGGTGCCGCCGCGGCCGGAGCGGGAGGCGAGGGCACCCGGCACGTTCAGGACCGTGCGGACCTCGGGGGTGAGGTGCTCGGAGATCTTGCCGAACTGCTCGTCGGTGAGCTCGTCCAGCTCCTTGCCCTCGGCCTCGGCGACCTTCACGCACTCGCCGGCGACCTCGTGGGCGACACGGAACGGGACGCCCTGCTTCACCAGCCACTCGGCGATGTCGGTGGCGAGCGAGAAGCCGGCCGGGGCGAGCTCCTCCATCCGCTCCCGGTTGACCGTGAGCGTGGCCATCATGCCGGTGAACGCGGGGAGCAGGACCTCCAGCTGGTCGCAGGAGTCGAAGACCGGCTCCTTGTCCTCCTGGAGGTCGCGGTTGTACGCGAGCGGCAGCGCCTTGAGCGTGGCCATCAGGCCCGTCAGATTGCCGATGAGGCGGCCGGACTTGCCGCGCGCCAGCTCGGCGATGTCCGGGTTCTTCTTCTGCGGCATGATCGACGAGCCGGTGGAGAAGGCGTCGTGGAGGGTGACGAAGGAGAACTCCTTCGTGTTCCAGATGATGATCTCCTCCGCGATGCGGGAGAGGTTCACACCGATCATCGCCGTGATGAAGGCGAACTCGGCGACGAAGTCACGGGAGGCCGTGCCGTCGATGGAGTTGGCGACGGAGCCGTGCTCGAAGCCGAGGTCCTGCGCGACGGCCTCCGGGTCGAGGCCGAGGCTGCTGCCGGCCAGCGCGCCGGACCCGTACGGCGAGACGGCCGTCCGCTCGTCCCACTGCCGCAGCCGCTCGGCGTCCCGGGACAGCGGCTGGACGTGCGCCAGCATCTGGTGGGCGAAGAGCACCGGCTGGGCGTGCTGGAGGTGCGTCCGGCCCGGCATGGCGACGTCCGCGTGCGCCTCGGCGAGACCGACGAGGGCCTCCTGGAGGTCGGCGATCAGACCGCCGATGACACGGGCGTGGTCCCGCAGGTACATCCGGAAGAGCGTCGCCACCTGGTCGTTGCGGGAACGTCCCGCGCGCAGCTTGCCGCCGAGGTCCGGACCGAGGCGCTCCAGCAGGCCGCGCTCAAGGGCGGTGTGCACGTCCTCGTCGGCGATGGTGCCCACGAAGGAGCCGTCCGCGACGTCGGACTCCAGCTGGTCGAGCCCGGCGATCATGCGGGTCAGCTCGTCCTCGGTGAGCAGCCCCGCCTTGTGGAGCACGCGCGCGTGGGCGCGGGAGCCCGCGATGTCGTACGGGGCGAGGCGCCAGTCGAAGTGGACGGAGGCGGAGAGTTTCGCCAGGGCCTCGGCGGGACCGTCGGCGAACCGGCCACCCCAGAGGCGGACATCGCCGGTGTTGCTGCTCACGTGCTCTGCTCCTCAAGCCGGTGGGTGTCATGCATGAGTATGCAGAACTCTGCATGATTCGTCAATCGACGCGGACGTGCGGCCCGCCGGGACGTCCGTACGATCCACACGATTCGCCCGCCCCGGCGACGCCCATAATTCCCGCATGGGAAAGAGCTACGAACGCATAGACGGCCGGCTGCGCAGTTTCATCGAGGAGCAGCCGGTCTTCTTCACGGCGACCGCGCCGCTGTCCGGCGACGGCACGGTCAACCTGTCCCCCAAGGGCCTCAAGGGCTCCTTCGCCGTCGTCGACGAACACACCGTCGCCTACCTCGACTTCGCCGGGTCGAACGCGGAGACCATCGCCCACCTCCGCGAGAACGGCCGGATCACGCTCATGTGGTGCGCGTTCCAGGGGCCGCCGAACATCGTCCGGGTGCACGGCCGCGGCGAGCCGGTCTTCCGTGACGACCCGCGGTTCACGGAGCTGCTCGGGCACTTCGAGGACGTCGACGTGACCCGCAGCGGCCTGCGCGCGATCATCGTCGTGCACGCCGAACACGTCCGGGACACCTGCGGATTCGCCGTGCCCTACATGACGTACGACGAGGAGCGCACGCTCCACGGTGACTACTTCGCCCGCAAGGACGACGAGGCGCTCGACGCGTACTTCCAGAAGAAGGAGTACATCGGGCGGAGCATGGACGGACTTCCGGGGCTGCCCCTGCCGTTGCCACCCGCTACGTTCTGAAGCATGCGCCCTTTGCGAGCAGGTATCGCCGCTTTCGTCGTGTCCGTCGTCGCGCTCGGTGCCGCCCCGCCGGGCGGCGCCGCGTCCGCTCCGCTGCCCGCCCGGATGGCGGACACCGGCGGCGGCAGCCAGCTCGTCACCGCCGAGGCGCCCCGCGCGTCCGCCACCACCGGCACCGTCACCTGGTGGGACCGCCGGGCGAACGGCCGCTGGGTGAAGGCGGGTTCGGCGCCCGCGCGGTTCGGCGCGAAGGGGCTCGTCGAGGGCTCGCGCCGCGCGCAGGGCACGAACACCACGCCGGCCGGCCTGTACGACCTGCCGTTCGCGTTCGGCACCGTGGCGGCGCCGGGCGGCACGACGGTGGCGTACCGGCGGGTCCAGCGCTCCTCGTGGTGGTGCCAGGACAACGACTCCCGCTCCTACAACCGCTGGACCCAGCCCCGCCCCGCCGACTGCCGGGCCGCCGAGTCCGAGCACCTCGCCGACTACGGCACGCAGTACGCGCACGCGCTCGTCATCGGCTTCAACTACCACCGCCCGGTGCGCGGCCGCGGCGCGGGCATCTTCCTGCACGTCAACGGGCGCGCGGCGACGGCCGGTTGCGTCTCGGTGCCGAAGGCGGACATGCGGCGGATCCTGGCCTGGGCGAAGCCGGGGCGGGCGCCCCACATGGCGATCGGGACGACCGGCGGGGCGACGGCGATCACCCGGTACTGATACGCGTGTAGCGACCACATATCGAGACGCGGTTGCGTGCCCCCGGCACGGAGACGTTGCATCGCCCGGTGCACAGCGAAACCGAACACACGACCCCACCCGCCACCGACACGACCGGAACCGCGACCGCCGACCGGGCGGCCCGGCTCGCGGTCACCGTCTTTCCCGTCCTCGTGCTCCTCGCGGGCGCCTGGGGCCTCGCCGCCCCCGGCACCTTCGCCGGCTGGGGGACGAACGTGCCGTATCTGCTCGGCACGGTGATGTTCTGCATGGGTCTCACCATGTCGCTCGACGACTTCCGGGGCGTCGCCCGGCGCCCCTGGGCCGTGGGGCTCGGCCTCGTGGCGCACTATGTGATCATGCCGGGGCTCGGCTGGCTGATCGCCCACGCGCTGGGCCTGTCACCGCAGTTGGCGGCCGGTGTGATCCTCGTCGGCTGCGCGCCCAGCGGCACGGCGTCGAACGTCGTCACGTATCTCGCGCGCGGTGACGTGGCCCTGTCGGTGTCCGTCGCGACGGTCTCCACCGTGCTCGCGCCGCTGATCACCCCGCCGTTGACACTGCTGCTCGCGGGCGAGTACCTGCCGGTGGACGCCGGGTCGATGATGACGGACATCCTGAAGACCGTGCTGCTGCCGGTCGTCGCGGGCGTCGTGGTGCGGCTGCTGCTCGGCCGGTTCGTGGACCGGGTGCTGCCGGTGCTGCCGTGGCTGTCGGCGCTCACCGTCGCCGTGATCGTGGCCGTGGTGGTGGCGGGCAGCGCCGACGCGATCAAGTCGGCGGCCGCGCTGGTGCTGCTGGCCGTGGTGCTGCACAACGGGCTCGGCCTGGCCCTCGGGTACGGCGCGGGGAAGGTGGCGCGGCTCGGGAAGCCGGCGTCGCGGGCGATGGCCTTCGAGGTCGGCATGCAGAACTCGGGCCTCGCGGCGTCCCTGGCCACGGCCCACTTCAGCCCGCTGGCGGCCCTGCCCGCGGCCGTCTTCTCGGTCTGGCACAACGTGTCGGGCGCGCTGGTCGCGGCGTGGATGTCCTACCGGGCGCGGGCCGCGGCCGAGGAGTGAAGCCCCGGCCGCGTCCGCGTCAGTGCTCGTTCTGCGCCAGGCGCAGCATGTGGTCCGCCAGCGCCTGACCGCCCGCCGGGTCCCGGCTGATCAGCATCAGCGTGTCGTCACCGGCGATCGTGCCGAGGATGACGTGCAGTTCGGCCTGGTCGATCGCCGAGGCGAGGAACTGGGCCGCGCCCGGCGGCGTGCGGAGCACCACCAGGTTCGCCGACGCCTCGGCGGAGATGAGCAGTTCACCGGCGAGGCGGCGCATGCGCTCCTCCTTCGCCGACTCGCCGAGCGGGGCCTGCGGGGTGCGGAAGCCGCCCTCGCTGGGCACGGCGTAGATCAGCTCGCCGCCGGTGTTGCGGATCTTGACCGCGCCGAGCTCGTCCAGGTCACGGGAGAGCGTGGCCTGGGTGACGCTCAGCCCGTCGTCGGACAGCAGTTTCGCCAGCTGGCTCTGCGAGCGCACCGGCTGCCGGTTGAGGATGTCCACGATCCGGCGGTGACGCGCGGTGCGTGTCTGCGGTACGGCGGGGCCGTGAGCCAGCGCCGCGTTCGACGCGGCCTGCAGGTCTCTCTCCGCTTTGCTGCTCATCGTCGTCGTCCCATTCCTCAGGATCGTCCTTCCCCGTCGGCCGCTGCCGCGTCCAGGACCGCGGGCAGCGCCGTGAGGAACGCGTCCGCCTCGGCGTCGGTCAGGTTCAGCGGGGGCATCAGCCGGACGACGTCGGGTGCGGGCGCGTTCACCAGGAAGCCCGCGTCCTGGGCCGCCTGCTGCACCGCGGGTGCGCGCGGCCCCGTGAGCACGATACCCAGCAGGAGCCCGGCGCCCCTGACGTGGCTGATCAGCGGGTGGCCAAGGGATTCGATTCCGGCCGTCAGCCGCTCGCCGACGCCCTTGGTGTTCTCCAGGAGGCCCTCGCCCGCGATCGTGTCGAGGACGGCCAGGCCGGCGGCGCAGGCGACGGGGTTGCCGCCGAACGTCGTGCCGTGCTGTCCGGGCTTGAGGAGGTGCGCCGCCTCGCCGAACGCGATGGTCGCGCCGAGCGGCAGTCCGCCGCCGAGGCCCTTGGCGAGCGTCACGACGTCCGGCTCGATGCCCTCGTCCGCCTGGTACGCGAACCAGTGCCCGGTCCGGCCGACGCCGGTCTGCACCTCGTCGAGGACGAGCAGCGTGCCGGTGGCGCGGGTGATCTCGCGGGCGGCCTTGAGGTAGCCCGCGGGCGGCACGACCACGCCGTTCTCGCCCTGGATGGGCTCGATGATGACGAAGGCCGTCTCCTCGGTGACGGCCGCCCTGAGCGCGTCCACGTCTCCGTACGGGACGTGCGTGACGTCGCCCGGGAGCGGGGTGAAACCATCCTGCTTGCCGGGCTGGCCGGTCAGCGCGAGGGCGCCCATGGTCCGGCCGTGGAAGCCGCCGGTGGTGGCGACCATGTGGCGCCGGCCGGTGAGCCGGCCGAGCTTGAACGCGCCCTCGTTGGCCTCGGCGCCCGAGTTGCAGAAGTAGACCGCGCCGTCCCGGCCGAAGAGCTGCAGGAGCCGCTCGGCGAGGGCGACGGGCGGCTCGGCGATGAAGAGGTTCGAGACGTGGCCGAGGGAGCCGATCTGGGTGGCGACGGCCTCGACGACCGCGGGGTGGGCGTGGCCCAGCGCGTTGACCGCGATGCCGCCGACGAAGTCCAGGTACTCCTTGTCGTCGGCGTCCCACAGCCGGGCGCCCGCGCCCTTCACGAGGGGCAGCCGGGGCGTGCCGTAGTTGTTCATCAGCGCGCCCTGCCAGCGCGTCGTCAACTCCGCGTTCTTTGCGGTGCCGCCCATCAGTGCGTCTCCCCCTCCGCGTCGGCCACGACCATCGTGCCGATGCCTTCGTCCGTGAAGATCTCCAGCAGGATCGAGTGCTGGACCCGGCCGTCGATGACGCGGGCCGTGTGCACGCCGTTGCGCACGGCGTGCAGGCAGCCCTCCATCTTCGGGACCATGCCGCTCGCCAGGTCCGGGAGCAGCTTTTCGAGCTCGGTGGCGGTGAGCCGGCTGATGACCTCGTCGGAGTGGGGCCAGTCCTCGTAGAGGCCCTCGACGTCGGTCAGCACCATCAGGGTCTCGGCGTCCAGCGCAGCAGCGAGTGCCGCAGCCGCCGTATCAGCATTGACGTTGTAGACATGGTGGTCGTCCTGGGAGCGGGCGATCGAGGAGACGACCGGGATGCGGCCGTCGGCGAGCAGGGCCTCGATGGCGCCGGTGTCGATCTCGGTGATCTCGCCGACGCGGCCGATGTCGACCAGCTCGCCCTCGATGCGGGGCCGGTGCTTGGTGGCGGTGATGGTGTGGGCGTCCTCGCCGGTGAGGCCGACGGCGAGCGGGCCGTGCTGGTTGAGCAGGCCGACGAGCTCGCGCTGGACCTGTCCGGCGAGCACCATCCGGACGACGTCCATGGCGTCCTCGGTGGTGACGCGCAGGCCCGCCTTGAACTCGCTGACGATGCCGTGCCGGTCGAGGGCCTTGCTGATCTGCGGGCCGCCGCCGTGCACCACGACCGGCTTGAGACCGGCGTGGTGCAGGAAGACGACGTCCTGCGCGAACGCGGCCTTCAACTCCTCGTCGATCATGGCGTTTCCGCCGAACTTGATGACGACGGTCTTGCCGTGGTGCCGGGTCAGCCAGGGCAGCGCCTCGATGAGGGTCTGCGCCTTGGGCAGCGCGGTGTGCTTCCGCGCGCCGGGCTGCACTGTCTTGTCGGGTTCGCTCATGACGAGTACGCGCTGTTCTCGTGGACGTAGTCCGCGGTCAGGTCGTTGGTCCAGATCGTCGCGGTCTCGGTGCCCGCGGCGAGGTCGGCGGTGACGACGACCTCCCGGTAGCGCATGTCGACCTTGTCGCGGTCCTCGCCCACTCCGCCGTTCTTGCAGACCCACACGCCGTTGATCGCGACGTTCAGCTCGTCCGGCTCGAAGGCGGCCTTCGTGGTGCCGATCGCGGAGAGGACCCGGCCCCAGTTGGGGTCCTCGCCGTGGATGGCGCACTTGAGGAGGTTGTTCCGCGCGATGGAGCGGCCCACCTCGACGGCGTCCTCCTCGCTCGCGGCGTTGATCACCTCGACCTTGATGTCCTTGCTGGCGCCCTCGGCGTCCCCGATGAGCTGGCGCCCCAGGTCGTCGCAGACCACGCGGACGGCCTCGGCGAACTCCGCGTACTCCGGGGTGACGTCGGCCGCGCCGGAGGCGAGCAGCAGCACCGTGTCGTTCGTCGACATGCAGCCGTCGGAGTCGACCCGGTCGAAGGTGAGGCGGGTGGCGTCGCGCAGCGCCCTGTCGAGCACCTCGCTGTCGAGGCCGGCGTCGGTGGTGAGGACGACCAGCATGGTGGCGAGGCCGGGGGCCAGCATGCCGGCGCCCTTCGCCATGCCGCCGACGGTCCAGCCGTCGCCCTGGAACACCGCGGTCTTGTGCACGGTGTCGGTGGTCTTGATGGCGATGGCGGCCTTCTCGCCGCCGTGCTCGGAGAGCTGTCCCGCGGCGGTCTCGACGCCCGGCAGCAGCTTGTCCATCGGCAGCAGGACGCCGATGAGTCCGGTGGAGGCGACGGCGACCTCCCCCGCGTTCAGATCGAGGACCTCCGCGACCTTCTCGGCCGTGGCGTGCGTGTCCTGGAAGCCCTTGGGGCCCGTGCAGGCGTTGGCCCCACCGGAGTTGAGGACGACGGCGGAGACGAGTCCGCCCTTGAGGACCTGCTCGGACCAGAGGACCGGGGCGGCCTTCACGCGGTTCGAGGTGAAGACGCCCGCGGCCGCCAGGCGGGGCCCGCGGTTGACCACGAGGGCCAGGTCCGGGTTGCCGCTCTCCTTGATTCCGGCGGCGATGCCCGCGGCCTGGAATCCCTTGGCTGCCGTCACACTCACGGCGCGACTCCGATCGTCGAGAGCCCGGTGGTCTCGTCGAGACCGAGGGCGATGTTCATGGACTGGACGGCACCGCCGGCGGTGCCCTTGGTGAGGTTGTCGATGGCGCTGATCACGATGACGCGGCCGGCCGCCTCGTCGTACGCGACCTGGACCTGCACCGCGTTCGACCCGTACACCGCGGCCGTGGCGGGCCACTGGCCCTCGGGCAGCAGGTGCACGAACGGCTCGTCGCCGTACGCCTTCTCGTACGCGGCGCGCACGGACTCGGCGGTGACGCCGTCCTTGGCCTTGGCGCTGCAGGTGGCGAGGATGCCGCGCGGCATCGGTGCGAGGGTCGGCGTGAAGGAGACGGAGACCGGGTGGCCCGCGGCCGCGCCGAGGTTCTGGATCATCTCGGGGGTGTGCCGGTGACCGCCGCCCACGCCGTACGGCGACATGCTGCCCATGACCTCGCTGCCGAGCAGGTGCGGCTTGGCCGCCTTGCCCGCGCCCGAGGTACCGGAGGCGGCGACGATCACGGCCTCGTCCTCGACGAGCCCCGCCCCGTACGCCGGGACGAGCGCGAGCGAGACCGCCGTCGGGTAGCAACCGGGCACCGCGATGCGCTTGGACCCCTCCAGCGCGGCGCGGCCGCCCGGCAGTTCGGGAAGGCCGTACGGCCAGGTGCCCGCGTGCGGGCTGCCGTAGAACTTCTCCCAGTCGGCGGCGTCCTTCAGCCGGAAGTCGGCGCCCATGTCGACGACGAGGACGTCGGGACCGAGCTGCTCGGCGACGGCCGCGGACTGCCCGTGCGGCAGCGCCAGGAACACGACGTCGTGGCCGGCGAGGGCCTCGGCGGTGGTCTCCTGGAGGACGCGGTCGGCGAGCGGGAACAGGTGGGGCTGGAGCGCGCCCAGGCGCTGCCCCGCGTTCGAGTTGCCCGTCAGGGCGCCGATCTCCACCTCGGGGTGGGCGAGCAGCAGTCGCAGCACTTCTCCGCCCGCGTATCCACTCGCACCGGCCACCGCCGCACGTACCACCATGGAACCCTCCTCCTCGATGGCATGACTATACGTCTCGCTGCACGTTTATGCAATCGAGTGATCGAGGTGCTGACGTCCGGGAGCCCGTGGACCCGGCCGGCTCGTCGGGATTTCTCGTCAGGAGTTCTCGTCGGGAGTTACGGGAGGCGGCGCCGCAGCGTGGCGGCGAATTCCTCGGCGCGGGCCAGCTGGGTGCGCAGATCGGCCACCCGGCGCTGCGCCGCCTGCTCGAAGTCCCGTACGCGGCCGAGGAGCCGCTCGCGCTCGTCGTCGGGCAGCCGGTCCCCGGAGTCGAGGCGGTCGGTGGCCGCGAGCAGGTCGCGCATCTCGTCGAGGCTGAAGCCGAGCGGCTTCATGCGGCGGACGACCATGAGGCGGGCGACGTCGGCCTCCGTGTAGAGGCGGAAGCCGCCCTGGGAGCGGGCCGACGGAATGACGAGGCCGGAGTCCTCGTAGTGCCGGATGGTGCGCAGGGACAGCTCCGTCCGCACGGCGACCTCGCCGATCTGCATGTGCCCGCCGCTCACGCGCCCGCCTTCCACGCCGTTCCGCCCGCCCCGGCCGGAACGGCCGCGATCTCTACCCTAACGTTAGGGTAGAGTCTGCGCCGCGCCAGGGCCGACACGGTCCTTCTGCGACCTCCCGCACGCATGCCACGCCCCTCGCCCCCTCGCGCCCCTCACACCCCTATCCGGTGGCCGGGCCCGCCTCCGATCACGACAGGTACCGCTTCTCTTGTCTGCCCCCGCGCTCTCCCCCACCGCGCTGCTGCGCGGCCTCCGGCCCGACTGGATCTCCGACCCGAAGGTGTGGCGCACGGAGGTCCTCGCCGGACTCGTCGTCGCGCTCGCCCTGATCCCCGAGGCGATCTCGTTCTCGGTCATCGCGGGGGTCGATCCGGCGATCGGCCTGTTCGCGTCCTTCACCATGGCCGTGACGATCTCGGTCGTCGGCGGGCGGCGCGCGATGATCTCCGCGGCGACCGGTGCCGTCGCCCTCGTCATCGCCCCGCTCAACCGGGAGCACGGCTTCGGGTACCTGGTCGCCTGCGTGATCCTGGCGGGCGTCTTCCAGATCGTCCTCGGCGCGCTCGGGGTGGCCCGGCTGATGCGGTTCGTGCCGCGCAGCGTGATGGTCGGCTTCGTCAACTCCCTCGCCGTGCTGATCTTCATGGCGCAGCTGCCGGAGATGACCGACGTGCCGTGGCCCGTCTATCCGCTCATCGCGGCCGGGCTCGCCCTCATGGTGTTCTTCCCCAAGGTCACCAAGGTGGTCCCGGCGCCGCTGGTCTCCATCGTCGTCCTGACCGTCGTCACGGTCGGCGCGGCGATCGCGGTGCCGACGGTCGGCGACAAGGGCGAGCTGCCGTCGGCGCTGCCGGTGCCCGGGCTGCCCGACGTGCCGTTCACCCTCGACACGCTCACCACGGTCGCCCCGTACGCGCTCGCCATGGCCCTGGTCGGCCTGATGGAGTCGCTGATGACGGCGAAGCTGGTGGACGACATCACCGACACCAGGTCCGACAAGACCCGCGAGTCCGTCGGACAGGGCATCGCCAACATCGTGACCGGCTTCTTCGGCGGCATGGGCGGCTGCGCCATGATCGGCCAGACCATGATCAACGTACGGGTGTCGGGTGCCAGGACCCGGCTGTCGACGTTCCTCGCGGGCGCCTTCCTGATGGTGCTGTGCATCGTCTTCGGGCCGGTCGTCTCCGACATCCCGATGGCCGCGCTGGTCGCCGTGATGGTGATGGTGTCGTTCGCGACGTTCGACTGGCACTCGATCGCCCCGCGGACGCTCCGGCGGATGCCGGCCGGGGAGATCGCGGTCATGCTGCTCACCGTGGCCGTCGTGGTCGCCACCCACAACCTCGCCATCGGTGTCGTCGTCGGCACCGTCACCGCGATGGTGGTCTTCGCCCGGCGGGTCGCCCACCTCGCCGAGGTCACCGCGGTCGTCGATCCGGACGGCGGTCAGGTCGTCTACCGGGTGTCCGGCGAGCTGTTCTTCGCCTCGTCGAACGACCTGGTGACGCGGTTCGCGTACGCCACGGACCCCGCGAAGGTCGTCATCGACCTGTCCGGCACGCACGTCTGGGACGCGTCGTCCGTCGCCGCCCTCGACGCGATCGAGGCGAAGTACGCGCAGCGCGGCAAGCAGGTCGAGATCATCGGTCTGAACGAACCCAGCGCGCACCTGCACCGCCGCCTCAGCGGCGAACTCGCCGTCGGCGACTGACGGTTCGCCCCTCCGGCCCCGGGTGTTGTCCGCCCCGCCCACTACGCTCGACGGCACTGCACGGTCTGCGGAGGGGGAACGGGGTGCGTGGGCGTCGGCTCAACGGGCGGTACGAGCTGGTCGAGGTCATCGGGTCCGGCGGGATGGGCGAGGTGTGGCGGGCCCGCGACCACGAGCTGGGGCGGGACGTCGCCGTCAAGGTGCTGCGCGCCGGGCCGTCGGACAGCGGGGCGGGCGAGGACGGCGAGGCGCTGGCGCGGTTCCGCCGGGAGGCGCGGGTCGCCGCCGCCATCGACAGCCCGCACGTGGTCGCGGTGCACGACCACGGCACCGACGGGGCGCGTCCGTACCTCGTCATGGCGCTGGTGGAGGGGCGGACGCTCCAGGAGATCCTCCGGGACGACGTGCGGGTGCCCGTGGCGGACGCGCTGCGGTGGACCGCCGACGTGTGCCGGGGGCTCGCCGTCGCGCACGCGGCGGGCGTCGTGCACCGCGACATCAAACCGGCCAACATCATGGTGTCCGGGGAGGGCGACGCCTCGCGGGCCCGCATCGTGGACTTCGGCATCGCGCGCTACGTGGCGTACCGCGCCGCCGACCCGCGGCTGACGCACACCGGTCAGCTGCCGTTCGGTAGCGTGCAGTACATGGCGCCGGAGCGGTTCAGGGACGGCGCGGGGGACGCCAGGACCGATCTGTACGCCGTGGGGTGCGTGCTGTACGAACTGCTCGTCGGGCGGCCGCCGTTCGTGGGGGACGCGGCGGGCGTGATGTTCAACCACCTGCACGACGTGCCGCTGCGGCCGAGCCGGGCGCGCTCCGGAGTGGGGCCCGCCGTGGACCGGCTGGTGCTCGACCTGATGGCGAAGGAGCCGGACGAGCGGCCCGCCGACGCACGGGCCGCCCTGGAGCGGGTGCTGGCCGTGTCGGCCCCGGCGGACGCTCCGTCGACATCTCCGTCGGCACCTCCGTCGGCACGTCCGTCGACGGAGGTGCCGACGAACGTGTCGAAGACGCCGGGACCGCAGGAGCCGTCCGGCCCGGCAGCCCAGGCCGCCTCCGGGCCCGCGCGCGCCGTGCCGGATCCGGCCCCCGAGGACGACCGCCCCCACCGCACCGTCCCGCACGTCGTCGCCAGGACCCCGCCCGCCGCTCCCCCGCCGCCCGTGCGCCGCTCCCGCCGCGGGCTCGTGCTCGGGATCGCCGCGGCGCTGCTGGCCGTCGGTGTCACGGCCGGGGTCGAACTGCGCCAGTCGTCCGGGGGCGAATCGGCGGACGGCGGTGCGGTCGCCGGTCCGCCGCCCGCGCCGCGGCCGACCGGCCCCCCGGACGCGTACACCATCGCGCTCGCGCACCGCAGCGGTGAGCGGGACGGGGAGCTCATGCGGATCCGGGAGCAGGTCGTGCGGGCGGCGCTGGCCGAGGCGGAGC
This sequence comes from Streptomyces sp. KL116D, assembly GCF_030766975.1. Lineage (NCBI taxonomy): Bacteria > Bacillati > Actinomycetota > Actinomycetes > Kitasatosporales > Streptomycetaceae > Streptomyces > Streptomyces sp. KL116D. The sequence continues at coordinate 164,322 of NZ_JASERH010000142.1, forward strand.
GACGGTCGAAGCACAAGGTGCCGCTGGACGTGGTGGTGGTGAGCGAGGACGACGAGTCGCCCGGCGCCACCGTCGTCGACCGCCACCCGGAGACGCTCGCCCTGCTCGGAGACGTGTCGGACCTGGACGACTACGACACCGGGATGGCCGTGGTCGACGTGTGCAATGCCCGCTGGGCCGCCGGCGACGGCACGTACGGGATGCCCGCCACCGACTTCGAGGCCGGGCGGCAGGCGGGCCGCTATCTGCGCGGGGCGTTCGCCATGGACCGGGTGATGGACGCGGCGGACTACCACTGGGACACCTCGTACAGCGACAAGGACACGTTCGGGCACGGTCTGCGCGCCTCCGGTCTGACGGCGTTCCCGGCGCTCGACCGGCCGGGGAGCGACGTGCCCGTCGACGAGTTCCTGCGGGACTTCACGAAGAAGGAGCCGGATGCCGTCGTCGTCAGCGACCTGCCGGGCCACGACGACGAGGACCGGATCGCCGCGCTGAAGGAGCGCGGCGAGCGACTCGCCGTCCGGAACGCGTACGCGAACGCCTGCGACACCCTTGAGGACCGGCAGATGTACGACCGCCACGACGCGGAACTGCCCGACGGCACGCTGCGGTTCCGCACGTTCAGCGACGAGCGGCAGAAGCCGGACTGCGCGGACTTCCCGCGGCTGTGCTCCGTCTCCGCCGAGATGCGCGACTGGCTGACGGACCGGGGGACGGCCGAACTGTACGACGCGACGCTCGCCGTCGCCGCGGGCGTCGACAGGACACTGGCCGGCGACCGGCCGGGGGTCGGTGAACTGGACACGGTGCGGACGCGGTTGCGTGCCGGTCTGGAGGACGTCGAGGTGGACGGCCTGCTCGGGCACTACTCGTTCAAGGACCACCGCGCGCAGAACCGGCCCGTGTGGGTCGACCGGCGGGTGGACGGCAGGTGGAAGCAGCTGGGGACCGTCGCCGGACTCACCGGCGCGAGCGGCCGGAAGGGCACCTGATGCCGTCCGTCGCCGGCGGCGCCGGTTGACCTGGAGCGCACTCGACGTCATACGGTCGGAATCGTTACCCACCGGCACACCGCAGGAGGCAGACACCCATGACGGACCTTCCGACGCGCCGGCTCGGCGCGCTCACCGTCTCCGCGCAGGGCCTGGGCTGCATGGGGATGAGTCACGCCTACGGCGCCGCCGACGACGAGCAGTCGATCGGCACCCTGCACCGCGCCCTGGACCTGGGCGTCACGCTGCTCGACACCTCCGACTTCTACGGCGTCGGACACAACGAGGAGCTGATCGGCCGCGCCCTCGCCGCCCCCGGCCGACGCGAACAGGCGGTCGTCGCGACGAAGTTCGGCTTCGCCAACAGGCTGGGCGAGCCCACGAGGATCCGGGGCGACGCGGCGTACGTGCGGCAGGCGTGCGAGGCGTCGCTGCGCCGCCTCGGCGTCGACCACATCGATCTGTACTACGTGCACCGCGTCGACCGCGAGGTGCCCGTCGAGGAGACGGTGGGCGCCCTCGCGGACCTGGTGAAGGAGGGCAAGGTCCGGCACATCGGGCTGTCGGAGGCGGGTCCTGAGACGCTGCGCAGGGCGCACGCCGTGCACCCGGTCGCGGCGCTGCAGAGCGAGTACTCGCTGTGGACGCGCGACCTGGAGGCCGACGTGCTGCCGGTCTGCCGGGAGCTGGGCATCGGGCTGGTGCCGTTCTCGCCGCTCGGGCGCGGCTTCCTCACGGGTGCCTACAAGTCGGCGGACAGCTTCGAGGACGGCGACATGCGGCGCGGCCAGCCGCGGTTCACCGACGGGAACCTGGAGCGCAACCTCGGGATCGTGGCCCGGCTGGAGGAGCTGGCGGCCCGGAAGGGCGTCACGGCCGGTCAGTTGGCGCTCGCCTGGGTGCAGCACCAGGGCGACGACGTGGTGCCGATCCCGGGCACGCGCCGCCAGAAGTACCTGGAGGAGAACGTCGCGGCGGCCACCCTGGAGCTCTCCGCCGACGACCTCGCGGCGATCGACGCGGCGGCTCCGGCCGACGAGGTGGCGGGGGCCCGCTACGACGCCAACAGCATCAAGTTCGTCAACGGCTAGGCGGATGCCGGACGTACTGCCGGTCGGGCGGCCGGACGTGCTGTGGCTGGGCGGTCCGCCGGGCGCCGGCAAGTCGACCGTCGCCGAGTTGCTGGCCCGCCGCCACGGGCTGCGCCGGTACCACGCGGACACCCGCACCTGGGCGCACCGGGCCCTGGCCGTCGCGCGGGGCGTCGCGGCCGCCGTGCGGTTCGAGACGCTGTCGCCCGACGAGCGCTGGGCGGCCCCGGTGGACGAGCTGCTGGCCATGGCCCTGCACGACGAGCGGGGGCCGATGGTCGCGGACGACGTACGGGCCCTGCCGCCCGCCCCACTGACCGTGGCGGAGGGCACCGTGATCACGCCGCGGCTGGCCGGGGCGCTGCCGGGGCGGGCCGCACTGTGGCTGCTGCCCACCCCCGAGCTGCTGGGGAAGCGGCTCGGGGAGCGGGAACTGGACGCGGGCCGACTGCGCCTGTACCGGCGTCTCGCCGAGGTGATCGAGGCCGAGGTGCGGGACGCGGGCGCACCGTTCCTGACCGTCGACGGCGACACGGACGTGGTGGCCGCGGTCGCCGACCGCTGGCGGGCGGAGCTCGCCGCGGGCCCGCACGCCGCCGGCCGCGCCGAGCGGTGCCACCTGCTGCGCGAGGCGAACGAGGCCGTCGTCGCGCAGTACGCCGGGTTCTTCGCCCGCCCCTGGGCGCCGGGCCCGCCCGACGGTCTGCGCGCCCCCTTCTCCTGCGAGTGCGGGGACACGCGGTGCACGGCCCGGGTGGAGCACGCGGTCACGGCGCTCGCGGGGACGGCCCTGCTCGCCCCCGGGCACACCGTGACCGCGGCCCCGGGTGTCAGCCCTTCTTGATCCTCAGGAAGGTCACCGAGTTCGCCGGGAACGTGTAGGTGAAGGTGTCCGCGACCCCCTTGAAGGTCGACGTCACCGGCTTCACGGGCATCTCGGTGGCGGTGTTCTCGGCGTCCGGCGCCGCCGTCAGCGTCGTCACGGCGGCGGACTTCGCGGCCTTGACGCCGCCGAGGTCCACCGTCGTCCGGGCCTGCGCGTCCTGCGCGTTGACGACCTTGACGATCAGGTCACCGGTCTTCTTGTCCTCAGTGACGACCTGGCGGAACGGCTCGGCGGGCTTGTCGTCCTTGAACGAGCCCCACTCCTGACCGTCGAGGTACAGGGTCACCTGGCGGCCGCGCACCTTGATGTCGATGTCGTAGGCGCGGCCCGTCTCGATGGATCCGGCCTTGGAGATCAGGGTTCCCTTGCCGCCGTTCACGGCCTGCTCGACGGCGGACGAGGTGTTGTTCCAGCCGCCGAGGTTCCACCAGTAGTAGTTGCCGGTGTCCTTGACTCCGAAGGCGACGAGGAAGCCCTCCTTGCCGGACTTCTTAGTGGCCTTCACGTGCAGGTCGTAGTCGTGCCAGCTCGGGTCGCCCGCGGTGACCATGGTGTTCTCGGCGGCCGCGTCGGACTGCACGTACTGGCCGTCCTGGACGCTCCAGTCGCCGCTGCCCGAGCCGGTCCACTGCGCCGCGTCGCCGCTGAAGTCGTCGGTCAGCAGGCTCGTGCCGTCGGCGCCCGTGACCCGAACGTCGTCGTAGGCGGCGCTGGTCGCCCACGTCGACAGGCCGACGGCGCCGGTGATCGGCCGGAGGGTGGCCGGGGTGGCGGTGGCGGTGGACGGCACGACCCGGTCGCCCACGTTGCGCATGAACAGCTTCTGCACCTCGTAGTCCGCGGAGCCCCAGGACTTCTGGTCGTTGAACCAGATCATGTCGGGCCGCCACTGCACGGTGTCGTCCCGGGCGAACAGCGGTGCGTACGAGGCGAGTTTCACCACGTCCGCGTTGCGTTCGAGGCCCGTCATGTAGGCGGCTTCCGACAGGGCGTTGGACCACTGGTTGCCGAGCGAGGCGTACTCGCCGAGGAAGACCTTGGGGCCGCTGCGGTCGTAGGAGTCGTAGCGGTCGTTGTTCTGGAGGAACCACTGAGGGCTGTTGTAGTAGTGCTCGTCGACCATGTCGACGCCGGCGTCCTTGTTGAGCTTCCAGGCCGTGTCGAAGGTGGCACCGCTGTCGTCAGGGCCTGAGTTGGAGATGACGGTGACGTCCGGGTACTTCGCCGCGATCGCCGCCCGGAACTGCGTGAAGCGCGCGAAGAACTCGTCCGGCAGGTTCTCCTCGTTGCCGACTTCGAGGTGGGTGAGGTGGAACGGCTCGGGGTGCCCCATCCGGGCGCGCAGCTTGCCCCACGTGCTGGTGACGGGGCCGTTGGCGAACTCGATGAGGTCGAGGGTGTCCTGGACGTGGCGCTTCAGCAGGGCGTCGTCGTCGGTGGCCCTGTTCTGGCCGCAGCCGGTGACGAGGGCGGGCACGACGGGCAGCGGCATCGCGCCGATGTCCTCGGAGAACTGGAAGTACTCGTAGTAGCCGAGCCCGTAACTCTGGTTGTAGCCCCAGAAGTTGGCGTTCGTGGCACGCTGCTCGACCGGGCCGACGGTGTCCTTCCACTGGTACGAGCGCTTGCGCTCGTAGCCGGACGCCTCGTCGTAGCCCCGCATGGAGCCGGTGTTGACGAGGCAGCCGCCGGGGAAGCGCACGAATCCGGGCTTGAGCGCGGCGACCTTCTCGGCGAGGTCCTTGCGCAGGCCGTTCGGCCGGCCCTTGTAGGTGTCGCGGGGGAAGAGGGAGACCATGTCGAGCGCGGCGTCCGCGGACGTGCTCACGGCGAGCCGGCCGGTGGTGCTGGCGCGGCTCGCGGTGAAGGTGGCCGTGTACTTGGCCCAGCCGCCCGAGGTGGTGATCCTGCGCGGGGTCGCGAGGGTCCCGTCGGCGTCCTGGAGGGTCACGGTGAGCCGGGTGTCGGCGCGCGCCCACACCGAGAAGTCGTACGTGCTGCCCTTCCGGACGGTGATGCCGGTGCCGTACGCGGCGTTCACGGCGGACGAACCGGCGCTCAGGGAGAGGTAGTTGCGGTTCCTGGCGTTGAGCCGGCCGTCGTCGTCGAGGACCTTCGCCGGGCCGCTGGTCGTCCACGCGGTCAGTGGTGTGTACGCCGCGTTGTCGGCGGTCGAGTACTCGAAGGACCGATTCTGCAGGAGCTCGGCGTAGAGCCCGCCGTCGGCGGCCCGGTTGATGTCCTCGAAGAAGACGCCGTACATGGTGTCGTCGATGGCCGCGCCCGTGCGGCTCGGGTCGACGGTCACGGTGTAGTCGGTCACCTCGTCGTCGGCCACGGCCGAGGGGGTGAGGGCCGTCCCGGCGAGCAGCGCGCCCACCGCCGCTCCGAGCCCGATTCTCCAGCGCCTGCGTCGTCCACGCGTCATGCGCTCGCCATCCTTCACAGTGGTTGCGGAACTGTTCGATATCTCGCACGTCGTCCTAAACTGCGAACGGCAAGATAGGAAGTGGCGGAACGCGCGTCAACGGTTCGCGCAGAGGTGGCCCGGAGTGGCGGAGAGTGGTGGGCGTGACGAGTGAACTCTGGCCGGTTTCCGATGTGTTGGCGCATCTGGCCGGAGACTGGCTGGTGGAGCGGACGGTGCGCGACCTCGCCGACGACCTGACCGGCACGTTCACCGGCGGCACGGCATTCACGGCGCTGGACGGTGGCGGTCTGCTGCACGTGGAGTCCGGCACGTTCGTGTGGCGCGGGGTCTCCCGGCCCGCCGAGCGCACGCTCCGCTTCGAGCCGGGCGACCTGCCGGGCACCGCCGTGGTGCGCTTCTCGGACGGCCGCTTCTTCCACGACCTCGATCTGCGCTCCGGCCGGCACGTGGCGGACCACCCCTGCTCGGCGGACCTCTACCGGGGTGAGTTCACCGTGTACGACGCGGAGCGCTGGCGGACGGTGTGGCGGGTGAAGGGCCCGGCGAAGGACCTGGTCCTCACGACGGACTACCGCCGAGCCTGAGGCTCCAGCGCCCCGCCTGACCGCCGACCGTCGCCGTCGACAGCGGCCGGACGTCGATGTTCCAGTACGTCGACGGCGGCGCCTTCAGCGCGAAGACCAGGGCGGCACGGACCACGGACGGCTCGGCGACCGCCACCATCCGGCCGCTGCCGCCGACGGGCCGGGTGTCCAGCCAGGTGCCGACGCGGGTGATGAAGCCGAGCAGCGACTCCCCGCCGTGCGGCGCCGAGCGCGGGTCGCCGAGCCAGTGGTCGACGGCGGCCGGTTCGACGGCGGTGACCTCGGCGAGGGTGCGGCCCCGCCAGCGGCCCATGTCGCAGTCGCGCAGGGCGGGCTGGGCGAGCGGGGCCAGGCCCAGGGCGTCGCCGGTGGCCCGGCTGCGCGGGGTCGGCGAGCAGTAGCGCAGTTCGGCGGCGGCGAGCGGGCCGAGCCCGGGCGCCGCGCGCTGCACCTCGTACCAGCCGGCCTCGTCGAGCGGCCGGTCGTCGTCGAAGCGCTCGGTGAGCAGGGAGGAGCTGCGTGCGGCGGCGAGGAGCGTGACGCTGAGCTGCATCGGGCGATCGTGTACCGACGGGTAGCCCGGGTCAAGGGTTGACCCTGTGTCACCGGCGGCGCGGCTGCCGCCACTCCGCCTCCGCAGCGGCGACCCGATCGGCTACATGTCGTCGTACGCCGTCCGCAGCCTGCGCACCCCTTCCTCGATCTCCCCCGTCCCGCCGACCGCGACGAAGCTCAGCCGGACGTACGGGGCCGGGGGCTCGGCCGCGAAGTAGGGGCGGCCGGGAGCGACCGCGACGCCCGCCCGCAGCGCGCTCGCGACGAGGCGGCGCTCGTCCTTGCCGTCCGGCAGCCGGGCCCAGAGGTGGTAGCCGCCGGACGGGACGTGCGGCAGCCGCAGCTCCGGCAGCCGCAGCGTGAGCGCGGCCGCCATGATGTCGCGCCGCACCTTCAACTCCCTTGCCACCGTGCGCAGATGACGCGGCCAGGCGGGCGAGGCGACCAGTTCGAGGGTCGCCTCCTGCAGCGGTCCCGGCACGAAGAGGTGGTCGACGACCTGGATCGCCCGCAGCCGTTCGAGCACGGGCCCGCGCGCGGCGAGGCATCCGATGCGCAGGCTCGGCGAGGTCGCCTTCGTCAGCGAGCAGACGTGCACCACGACGCCGTCCGGATCGTCCGCGGCCAGTGGTCTGGGCAGCGGTCCCGCGTCCTCGTGCACCAGCCGGCGCACGAAGTCGTCCTCGATCATGAAGGCCCCGGCCGCCCGGACGATGCGCATGATCTCCGGGCGCCGCTCGGGCGAGAGCACCGCGCCGGTCGGGTTCTGGAACAGCGGCTGACACACGAAGAGGCGGGCACCGGTCGCCCGGAACGCCTGCTCCAGCAGGTCGGTCCGGACGCCGTCGCGGTCGACGGGCACCGGCACCGGGCGCAGGCCCGCGGCCCGCGCGATCGCCAGCATCCCGGGGTAGGTCGGCGACTCGACGAGCACCGGCGCACCGGGCGGGGCGAGCGCCCGCAGCGCCGTGGCCAGCGCCGACTGCCCGCCGGAGGTGACGAGCACCTCGGCGGCGGTGATCGCTCCGCCGATGCCGCGCGCGAACCACTCGCGCAGCGCGGGCACCCCGTCGACGGGCGGCCGGTTCCAGGCGCCGGGGCGGCGGCCCGCGCGGGCCAGCGCGGCGGCCATCGCGGCGCCCGGCTGCAGGCCCTCGTGCAGATAGCCCCCGTTGAACTCGACGACGCCGGGCGGCGGCGCGGACAGCGTCACCAGGACGCCCGACGCGTCGACGGCGCGGGGCACGAGTTCGGTCGCGGCGTCCGCGCTGAGAGCGACCTCCTGCCAGGAGGTGTCACCGACCGGCGCCGTCGCGGTGCGGGCGCCGGCCTTGAAGGCGCCCGCGCCCGGCCGGGTCACGACGAGCCCCTCGGCGGCGAGCTGGGCCAGGGCCCGCGAGACCGTGACCGGGCTGACCCTGAATCGCTCCACGAGGGAGCGACTGGACGGCAGCTTCTCACCCTGAGAGTAGCGATTCAGCTCGGATCTGAGCTGTTTCGCCAGTTCATCCACACTGCTACGCTCGTGCATGAAGACAGAGAATAGCGCTACCGATCGCCACACGATAGCGGTGTCCGGCCGCCGGGAGCCCCTCGCGCCCCGCTCCGTCACCCGGTCGGGCACCGCGCTCGCCGCCCTCGGCGTCACCGCGTTCTCCCTCACCTTCCCCGCCACCGCCTGGGGCCTGGAGGGCTTCGGTCCCTGGTCGCTGGTGAGCGTGCGCAGCGTGCTCGCCGCCGTGATCGCGGGGGCCAGTCTGCTCGCCCTGCGCGTGCCGCTGCCGCAGCGCCGGCACTGGGCGGGACTCGCCGTCGTGGCGGCCGGGGTGGTGCTCGGCTTCCCGATGCTCACCACGCTGGCCCTTGGGACGGCGACGACCGCGCACTCGGCGGTGGTCGTGGGACTGCTGCCGCTGACCACGGCGGTGTTCTCGTCGCTGCGCACGGGGGCCAGGCCGTCGCGGACGTTCTGGATCGCCGCGTGCGCCGGCGCGGCGGCGGTGATCGGGTTCACCGTGCAGCAGAGCGGCGGCGCCCTGTCCCGGGCCGATCTCTACCTCTTCGCGGCGCTGCTGATCTGCGCGGCGGGCTACACCGAGGGCGGCCGGCTCGCCAAGGTCATGCCGGGCTGGCAGGTCATCGCCTGGGCACTGGTGCTCTGCCTGCCGATCGCCGTCGCCGGCACGGCCGTCGCCCTCGCGTACGAGCCCGTGCGTCTCACCGGGCACGCGGTGGCCGGGCTGCTGTGGGTGGCGGCGGGCTCGCAGTTCCTCGGCCTGGTGGTCTGGTACAAGGGCATGGGTCTGATCGGCATCCCCAAGGCGAGCCAACTCCAGCTCGCCCAGCCCCTGCTGACCCTCCTCTGGTCGGTGTTCCTGCTCGGGGAGGACCTGCCGGTGGCCGCTCCGCTCACCGCGCTCGCGGTCCTGGTGTGCATCGCGGTCACCCAACGCTCACGCGGCTGAGAGGTTCCAACTCCCTTGACCGGCCGTACACTTGCCGCAACTCACGGGTACGGCGAGGGGGTCACTCCTGATGCGCGCAACCGTAGGCGACCAGCTCCTGGTGCACGGCCGGATCGTCGGGCAGCACGACCGGGTCGCGGAGATCATCGAGGTCCTCGGCGCGGACGAGGGGCCGCCGTTCCGGGTCCGCTTCGAGGACGGCCACGAGGCGATCATGTCGCCGGGCCCCGACTCGGTCGTGCGGCGCGTCATCCGTCAGCAGGAGTAGCGGGCGCCGACGGCACGGCGGGGGCGCTCCTCGCGTAGTGGTCCGCGACCACCCGGGCCATCGCCCCGATCTTGTCCTGTCCGACCTCCTTGGCCGAGAAGAAGACGTGCCCGCGCACTTCGGGGAACCCCTTCGCGTACGTGAGGTGCCGGGACAGCTCGGCCGGGTCCTGCCAGGCGGCGGGCTGCGCCGGATCGCCCGCCTTGTAGAGGGCCTCGCCGATGTAGAGGCGCACGCCGGTGCCGCGCACCACGTCGCTCCACCACGGCAGGAGCTTCGCGTAGTCGGCCGCGGCGAAGCCGATGTTCCAGTACACCTGCGGCACGACGTAGTCGATCCAGCGCTCCCGCACCCACTTGCGGGTGTCCGCGTGCAGGTTGTCGTAGGTCTGCACGCCCGCGGTCGTGTCGGACCCCTCGGGGTCGGTCGCCCGGTTGCGCCACACCGCGAACGGGCTGATGCCGAACCGGGTCCGCGGCCGCACCTTCCTGATCCGGCGGGCCGTCTCCCGCACCAGCCGGTCGATGTTGTCCCGCCGCCAGGCCGCCCGGTCGGGGAAGCCGCCGCCGTACGTCGCGTAGGCCGCGTCGTCGTCGAAGGTCTGGCCGGCGACGGGGTACGGGTAGAAGTAGTCGTCGAAGTGCACCGCGTCGACCGGGTACTTCCGCACCGCGTCGATCATCGCGTCCTGCACGAAGCGGCGGACCTCGGGCAGACCCGGGTTGTAGTAGAGCTTGCCGCCGTAGGGCACGACCCACTCGGGGTGCAGGCGGGCGGGGTGCGTGGGGACGAGACGGCCCGGATCCGTGTGGTTGGCGATCCGGTACGGGTTGAACCAGGCGTGCAGCTCCAGGCCGCGCCGGTGCGCCTCCGTCACGGCCGTGCCCAGCGGGTCCCAGCCGGGGTCCTTGCCCTGGGTCCCGGTGAGCACCTCGGACCAGGGTTCGTACGGGGACGGCCACAGGGAGTCGGCGGTCGGCCGCGCCTGGAAGACCACCGCGTTCAGCCGGCGCCGCACGGCCGTGTCGAGCTGCCCGAGCAGCTCGGCGCGCTGCTCGTCTGCGGTCAGCCCGGACCGCGACGGCCAGTCCCGGTTGGCGACGGTCGCGAGCCACATCCCGCGCATCTCCCGCCCGTTACGCGCCTTTTGTCCCGTTGTGCTCCTGCCGGCCGCGACGGCGTCGCCCGCCGTGAGCCCGGCCAGAGTCAGCGCGGCGCCGACCGTGAACCCCCGACGTGAGATACGTCCCATAGCTCCCCCCATCACGCTTGTGCCACCGTGTTGTCCGGATGAACAGGCGTTAACCCGGACTCCACCCCTCCCATGTCTACGGGGTAACGTGCAGATCCGAAAGACCCTGTAGAGCACTGCCGCCGGCGACCCCGGACGATCAGCGAAAGGCACGAGGTGACGGACACCTTGACTGACATCACACGCGTCGGAGTGGTGGGCTGTGGCCAGATGGGCGCCGGGATCGCAGAGGTCTGCGCCCGGGCCGGACTGGACGTGAAGGTGGCCGAGACCACCGGAGAAGCCCTGGAGATCGGCCGGACCCGGCTGCTCAACTCCCTCGCCAAGGCGGCCTCCCGCGGCAAGATCAGCGAGGAGGAGCTGGAGGAGACGCAGTCGCGCCTCACCTTCACCACCGACCTGGGCGAGTTCGCCGACCGTGACCTGGTCATCGAGGCCGTCGTGGAGAACGAGCAGGTCAAGACGGAGATCTTCCAGGTCCTCGACCAGGTCGTGACCCGCTCCGACGCGATCCTCGCCTCGAACACCTCGTCCATCCCGCTGGTGAAGCTGGCCGTGGCGACGTCCCGCCCCGACCACGTCATCGGCATCCACTTCTTCAACCCGGCCCCGGTGCAGAAGCTCGTCGAGCTGATCCCGGCCCTGACCACGTCCGAGGGCACGATCAGCCGCGCCCAGGCCCTGGTCGAGAAGATCCTCGGCAAGCACGCGATCCGCGCCCAGGACCGCTCGGGCTTCGTGGTGAACGCGCTGCTGGTGCCGTACCTGCTGTCCTCGATCCGGATGTTCGAGTCGGGCATCGCCAGCCGCGAGGACATCGACAACGGCATGGAGCTCGGCTGCGCCCACCCGATGGGCCCGCTCAAGCTGTCCGACCTGATCGGTCTCGACACCATCGTCTCCATCGCGGACTCGATGTACGCCGAGTACAAGGAGCCGCTGTACGCCGCTCCCCCGCTGCTGCAGCGGATGGTCGACGCGGGCCGGCTCGGCCGCAAGTCGGGCTCGGGGTTCTACACGTACGCCTGATCCCCATAACACTCCGTATTCGCCGAACGGACCCGGTGCTCTTTCTAGCACCGGGTCCGTTCGCTTCGCACGGGGCGCGCGAGGGTGACTCGCATATGCCCATCGCACACGCTCCCGCCGCGTCCACCAGGCGAGTTGACTTCCGATGCGCACAACAGGGATGTGACGACTACGGAAAGGAGCGGACTCGTGACCACCGACCCGGAGCATCCCGTGGTCCCCGAAGAACTCGCAGAGTTACGCCGTGTCTTCGAGGTCGGACTGACCCGTATCGACGGTCAACTGGCCCTGCTCGCCCATCGCGACGACCAGAGCGCCAAGGATCAGGACGATCTGAGCGCACGCGTCAAGGCGCTCGAACACACCCGATGGCCGCTGCCCGCGGTGGCGGCACTGACCGCCGTCGGGGCACTCGCCATCGCCGTATGGCAGGCACTCGGTCACTAGCGCTCGCCCTGACGGGCGCTAGCCGAGCCGGAGATGGTGCAGGAGCAGTAGCGCGGCCGCCATGTTGGCGGCCGGGACCTCTCCACGAGCGATCATGTCGGGAACGAGTTTGAGCGGGACCCACTCCCTTCGGTCCGACTCGAAGTCGTCCAGGGGGTGGCCGATGTACGTTCCCTCGTCGGTCCAGTAGATGTGGTGCCGAGCGTCCGTGAGGCCGTTGGACGGCTCGACGCTCATCAGGTGCTTCAGTGGTCCCGGCCGCCAGCCGGTCTCCTCCTCCAGTTCTCGGGCGGCCGCGTACTCGATGTCCTCGCCGTCCTCGACGACCCCCGCCGCCAGCTCCCAACCCCAGCTGTCGGTGATGAAGCGGTGCCGCCACAACAGCAGCACTTCGTTCGCCTCGTTGACCACCGTGGCCACGGCCACGGGGCGGAGCCGTATGACGAAGTGGTCGAGATGCCGGCCGTCCGGCAACTCGACATCCGCCAGATTGACGCTGAACCAGCGGTTTTCATACACAGTTTGTTCGTTCTGTTTCGTCCACTGCACGGTTCTGCCACCTTCCGCCGAGTTGATGGCAATATCGCAGCAGCGGCGTGAACGAGCGCCCGAGAAATGGACGCAAGGGCTCAGAGCGGTACGCGCAGCGCCCCGTCGATGAGTTCGGCGGCCTCGGCCGTGCCGGCGCAGCCGCTGCGCACGAGGTGCTCGCGTACCGCCCGGAGTCTGTCGCGCAGCCTCTGGGACTCCATGCCCCGTGCGGCCTCGGCCATCTGGACGGCCGTGGCCACCGCCTGGTCGGCATTGCCCTGGCGGAGCTGGATCTGGCTGAGCACGGCGAGCCGGTGCACCCGGCCGCGGTCGTGCGCCGGGGTGTGCACGGCCTCGGTCGCGTGCTCCTTGGCGCCCGCGTAGTCCCCGAGGCTCAACAACGCTTCCGCCACCTGCACGTTCACGAACCCGGGCTGCACATAGCCCGTCTCGTCCGGCTCGTGTCCGCGGCGGATCCGGTCGGCGGCCGACTCGGCACGCCGGATGCACTCCAGGGCACTCGTACCGTCGCCGAGGTGTGCGTACGCCTTCGCCTGCATCGCGTACAGATCCGAGGCGAGCGCGGGGGTGATGTGCCGGCCCGCGGCCCGCAGGGCCGCCTCCGCGAAGGCGACCGCCTGCCGGTGCTCGCGCATGTGCAGCGACTGGTTCACCAGCAGCGCTATGACGTACGCGCCGAGCCCCCGGTCCCCGCTCGCCTTCGCGAGCCGCAGCGCCTGGTGGAAATAGCGCTGGGCGAGGCCGTGCGCGTCCGAGTCGTACGCGCAGATCCCGGCGATGGCCACCAACCCGCCCGTGGCGCGGTGCAGTTGGCGCCCGGTCGCGTCGGTGTAGCTGCCGCGCAGCAGGGGCGCCGCCTCGCTGTTGAGGAAGCCGACGATCCTGGTGCGCGTCGCGATGCCGCCCGCCTTGCGGTACATCTGCTCGTAGTGCGCGCGGGCCGACCGCATCATCTCGATGTCGGCGGGGCTGACAGCCACCCGGCCGCCGCGGGAGACGTCGGTGTCCTCGGGCGGGTTCTCCCACTCCCACACCGGCATCACGGCCGGGGTGCCGGTGACGGCCGGGGCGTCGAGGATGTGCCGCCGCTGCTGCTCGTCGGAGCGCCACAGGGCGGTGGCCCGCTCGACGAACCCGGAGAGGGTCGAGCCGTGCGGAGCCGCCGGTTCGCCCGGGATGCCGAGGCCGATGTCGTCGAGCGTGACCTGCCGCTGGAGGCGCCCGGCGAGCACCTCGCAGATCAGGTCCGGCACCTGGCCGCGCGGCCGCTGACCCTTCAGCCAGCGGGCGACCGCGGTGTGTTCGTAGCGCAGGGCGAGCCCGCGGGCCTTGCCCGCGTGGTTCACATGGGCGGCGAGGCCCGCGTGGGAGATGCCGGCCTCGTCCAGGATCGCGTCGAGCAGGGTGTTGGGCTGCATGGATGCCCTCCGTTGGCTCGGTGCTGGCAGCCTAGTCCAGGCGCCTTCACACGGGGTGTGATCGGAATGCCCAACTCCGGGCGCTGTGCACTCTGTTGTGGCCGGTTTCCACCCGCTTGACTGAACTGCCTCGAAAGAGGCCGGCCGGGCCGCCGGCTCCCCCTCGTACAGTGCGGCGGCCCGATCCCGCGTCGTCCGCCCGCTCGCCTGCCCGACACTCCGCGGCGGGCGGACGACGCCCCCTGGGGGTTACGGATGTCAGAGGACCTTGTGGGCGGTGCGGACGACGGGCTCGCCGGACTGCACCGGAACCCGCCTGCGGTCGTTGCGCAGCACCAGCACGGCCGCGTCGTCGCTGGGCAACCCGCCGATGTGGCGCAGGAGTCGGCCGTACACCGCGTGCAGCACCGCCTGCGGTACGACGGTCCTGCGGCGCACGACGTCCGTCAGCGTGGACTGCAGCGGAAAGAACCGGCCATGACCGTCGCGGGCGTCCTCGATCCCGTCGGTGTGCAGCAGCAGTCCCTCGCCCGGCAGGACCCGCCCGCACCGCACGGGCGCGAGCTCGGCGGGCAGCGGGAACGGGCCGAGCGGCGGCATCGGGTCGCCGCCGGTCATCGGCTCGACGCAGCGCTCGGCGCCGGGGCGCAGCAGATACGGCCACGGGTGACCGCAGTTGAGCGCGTGCACCGCGCCGTCCGGGCGGATCTCCAGGAGCAGCACCGTGACGAACTCCTCCGCGAGCGGATGGTCCGGCTCCGCGCCCAGGGTCGCCGGATGCTCGTCCCGCGACCGCTGCCGCAGGTGCCGGGCGTGCGCCCGCTCCAGCCGGCGCAGCACCCGGCCGAGCTCGGGCTCGTCGTGGGCGGCCTCGCGGAAGCTGCCGAGGACGGCACCGACGGTGGCGAGAGCGGCCAGGCCGTGCCCGCGCACATCGCCCATCACCACCCGCACCCCGTGGTCGGTGGCCACGACGTCGTACAGATCGCCGCCGACACTGGCCCCCCGGTCGGCGGAGAGCTGTCCGGCGGCGAGGGCGAGCCCGTCGAGGCGGGGTGGCAGCGGGCGGATCAGCACGTTCTGCGCGGCGCCCGCGACGGCCCTGATCTCCCGCAACTCCCGCAGCAGGCCCTGGCGCACGTGGAGTATGAGCCCGGTCCCCACGGCGAAGAAGACGACGCTGCTGACGATCCGGGCGCCGAGCCCGGTCTGCTGCGCGAGCGGACAGGCCAGCTTGTACGAGATCGCGACGGCTCCCCACACCGTCGGCAGGGCGAGGACCAGCACCCGCCGGATGCGCCCGGGTTCGCTGCGGGCGGCTTTGACGAGGCGGGCGCGGAAGGAGCTGCGAGCGGATCGGGTGGGTGCCCTGTTCCTGGTACGAATCATGCCGACGGCCCCCTAGGCCCTGTTCAGCGCGCGCACCGGTCGGCCCGGCAGCCGCAATGATTCTTGCGACCGGCTGCCCGGGTCGGACCGGATCGACGAGAATCCTCACCCGAACGAGTGAGGGGCGCACCCGGTGGTCCGGATGCGCCCCTCAGGGGGTCCTGCCTGCGCCGTTACGCGCCGCGCAGCACCGCGCCCGCGCTCTCGGCGGCCTGGGCGACCGCCGTGTCACGGGCGGCGCTGGCCTCCTCGACCGTCAGGGTGCGGTCGGCGGCCCGGAACCGGAGCGCGTAGGCGAGGGACTTCTTGCCCTCGCCGAGCTGCTCCGCGTTCTCGTACACGTCGAACAGCCGGATGTCCTCGAGGAGTTCACCGGCACCGAGCCGCAGCTGGTGCTCGACGAACGCCGCCGGGACGTCCTTGTCGACGACGAGCGCGACGTCCTGCGTGGCCACCGGGAACGTGGAGATCCGCGGCGCCTGGAGGGCACCGTCGTTCGCCTGCTCCAGGAGGTCCAGATCGAGCTCCATCGCGCTGGTGCGGGCGGGCAGACCGAGCGCCTTGACGACGCGCGGGTGCAGCTCACCGGCGTGCCCGACGATGGTCTTCGCCCCGTCGATGATCACGTGCAGCGCGGCGCACCGGCCCGGGTGCCAGGGCTCGTGCTGGTCCTGGTCGACGGCGAGCTCGACACCGGCCTCACGGGCCACGATGCGGGCGGCCTCGATGGCGTCGGCCCACGTCGACGGGTAGCCCTTGCCCCACCAGCCGGCCTGCTCGCGGGCGCCCGCGAGGACGACGGCGACGCGGCGCGGCTGGGCCGGCAGCGCGGTGGTGAGCTCGGCGATCTCCTCGTCGGTCGGCCGCCGGTCGACGGGCAGCCGGACCGCCTTGTGCTCCTCGCCGGTCGGCCGGAAGACCAGGCCGGTCTCGAAGAGCGCCAGGTCGTGACTGCCCCGCCCGTCGTTGCGGCGCAGCGCGCCGAGCAGGCCCGGCAGCAGCGTCGTGCGGAGCGAGGGCTCCTCGTCGGAGAGCGGGTTGACGAGCTCGACGGTGACCCGGCGGCGGTCGTCCGCCGGCAGCCCGAGCTGGTCGAGGACGGCCTGCCCGATGAACGGGTAGTTGAGCGCCTCGACGTACCCGGCACCGGCGAGCGCGCGGCCGACGCGGCGGTGCGTGCGCTGCCGCTCGGTCAGACCGCGGCCGGCCGGGGGCTTCGGCAGGGTGGAGGGCAGGTTCTCGTAGCCCTCCAGCCGGATGACTTCCTCGGCCAGGTCGTTCGGGTCGGTCAGGTCGGGACGCCACGACGGCACGGTGACCGTCAGGTCGTCCTGCCCGTAGACGTCGCAGCCCACCTGCTGGAGGCGGCGCACGACGGTCTCGCGGCCGTACGTGACGCCGGCGACCTTGTCCGGGTGGTCGGCCGGGATGGTGATGGTGCGCGGGGCGCCCGGCGCGATGACCTCCGTGACGCCCTCCTCCGCGGTGCCGCCCGCGAGCAGCACCAGGAGGTCGACGACGCGCTGGGCCGCGGCGGGGGCGGCCTGCGGGTCGACGCCGCGCTCGTAGCGCTTGGACGCCTCGGAGGTCAGCTTGTGGCGGCGCGCGGTGCGGGCGATGGTGATCGCGTCGAAGTGCGCGGCCTCGACGACGACGTCGGTGGTCCCGGCGTCGGCGTCGTGGTCGGCGATCTCCGTGTTCGCGCCGCCCATCACACCGGCGAGGCCGATGGGGCCCCGCTCGTCGGTGATGACCAGGTCCTCGGCGTCCAGCGTGCGCTTGACGCCGTCGAGGGTGGTGATCTTCTCGCCCTGCTCCGCCCGGCGCACCCCGATCGCGCCCTGGACGAGGGAGCTGTCGTAGGTGTGCAGCGGCTGGCCGAGCTCCAGCATCACGTAGTTCGCGACGTCGACGGCGAGCGAGATCGGGCGCATGCCGGCCTTCTGCAGACGGCGCTGCAGCCAGATCGGCGAGCGGGCCTCGGGGCTCAGACCGGTGACGGTGCGCGCGGTGAAGCGGTCGCAGCCCATCGGGTCGGAGACCCGGACCGGGTAGCCGTGCGCGTTCGGCGCGGGCACGTCGAGCAGCGCCGGGTCGCGCAGCGGCAGGCCGTACGCGATGGCGACCTCACGGGCGATGCCGCGCATCGAGAGGCAGTAGCCGCGGTCGGGCGTGACGGCGATGTCGAGGACCTCGTCGACCAGCTCGAGCAGCTCGATGGCGTCGGTGCCGGCCTCGTGCTCGGGCGGCAGCACGATGATGCCGTGCGTGCCGTCGTCGCCCATGCCCAGCTCGTCGGTGGAGCAGATCATGCCGTGCGACGTCTTGCCGTACGTCTTGCGCGCGGCGATCGCGAAGCCGCCGGGCAGCTCGGCGCCGGGCAGCACGACGACGACCTTGTCGCCCACGGCGAAGTTCCGGGCGCCGCAGACGATCTCCTGCGGCTCGCCCGTGCCGTTGGCCTGGCCGACGTCGACCGTGCAGAACCGGATCGGCTTCTTGAAGCCCTCGAGCTCCTCGATCGTCAGCACCTGGCCGACGACGAGGGGGCCCTTGAGGTCGGCGCCGAGCTGCTCGACGGTCTCGACCTCGAGGCCGACGCCCACCAGCTTGGTCTGCACGTCGCGGCCGGTCTCGGTGGCGGGGAGGTCGACGTACTCCCGCAGCCAGGAAAGCGGGACCCGCATCAGATCTCCATCCCGAACGGCCGGGTGAACCGGACGTCACCCTCGACCATGTCTCGCATGTCTTCGACGTTGTGGCGGAACATCAGCATCCGCTCGATGCCGAACCCGAAGGCGAATCCGCTGTACTTCTCGGGGTCCACGCCGCACGCGGTCAGCACGCGCGGGTTGACCATGCCGCAGCCGCCCAGCTCGATCCAGCCCTCGCTGCCGCAGGTGCGGCACGGCCGGTCCGGGTTGCCGACGGACTCGCCGCGGCACACGTAGCAGACCATGTCCATCTCTGCGGACGGCTCGGTGAACGGGAAGTAGTTGGGGCGGAGGCGGGTCTTCATGTCGTCGCCGAACAGCGCCTTGACCATGTGGTCCAGGGTGCCCTTCAGGTCGGCCATGGTGAGGCCCTCGTCCACCGCGAGGAGCTCGATCTGGTGGAAGACCGGGGTGTGCGTGGCGTCCAGCTCGTCCGTGCGGTACACGCGGCCGGGGCAGACGATGTAGACGGGCGGCTCCCGGTCGAGCAGCGAGCGCGCCTGCACCGGGGAGGTGTGGGTGCGCAGCACGACGCCGGACTCGTCACCGACGGTCTTCTCGCGGCCCTCGGGACCGGCGACGAAGAACGTGTCCTGCATCTGCCGGGCCGGGTGGTCCGGCGTGAAGTTCAGCGCGTCGAAGTTGAACCACTCGGCCTCGACCTCGGGGCCCTCCGCGATCTCGTATCCCATGGACACGAAGACGTCCGCGACGCGCTCCATCATGGTCGTGAGCGGGTGGCGGGCGCCGGCCGGCGTGCGGTCGTAGGGCAGCGTGACGTCCACGGCCTCCTCGACCAGGACGCGCGCGTCGCGCTCGGCCTCCAGCTCGGCCTGGCGGGCGGCGAGGCCCCGGCCGACGGCGGCGCGGGCCTGGCCGACGAGCTTGCCGGCCGCGGCCTTGGCCTGCGGCGGCAGCGCGCCGATCTCCCGGTTGGCGAGCGACAGCGGCGACGTGCCGCCGGTGTGCGCGACCTTGGCTGCCTGCAGCGCGTCGAGCGAGTCCGCGGCGGCGAAGGCGGCGAGCGCCTCGTCCCGCACGCGCTCGATCTCTTCCGGTTTCAGTGCCTCGACCTCGACAGGGTCGTACGACTTGTTCGGTGCCGACATCTCTTCCCGTGCTTCCGATTGGCTGGCTGATGGGTCCCGCAGACGCGTTCGACGGCCGTCTAGTGGCAGGGACGCAAACGTGCCAAAGGACGAGTCTAACGGGGGTGAGGTGTGCGAATGCGCCCGTGGGGGCCCGGCGCTCAGCTGGTGAGATACGCGGGTGCCCCGACGGGCAGCATAAATCGGAACTGGGCGCCGCCACCGGGCGCCCGCCCCACGGTGATCGTGCCGCCGTGGGCTTCGACGATGCCCTTGACGATGTACAGGCCCAGGCCGGTGCCGCCGCGCTTGCTGCCCCGCCAGAAGCGGGTGAAGACGCGGTTCATGGACTCCTCCGGGATGCCGGGGCCTTCGTCGCTCACGGTGACCGACGTGCCGCTCTGACTCGGCTCGACGTCAATGGTGACGGTTCCCTCGCCGTGGCGCACGGCGTTTTCCAGCAGATTGCTGAGGACCTGGTCCACCTTGTCGGGGTCGGCCCACAGATCGGGCAGCGGGTGGCCGACCCGCAGCAGGAAGCGGTCGGCGGGCCGCCCGGAGGCGACGTGGGCCTGGATGTGCCGGGAGACGGCGGCGCCGATGTCGACGGGCTGGCGCCGCACCTCGAGACGGCCGGAGTCGATGCGCGAGATGTCGAGCAGCTCCGCGATCAGCCGCGTCACCCGGTTCGCGTCGGCGTCGACGGTCTCCAGCATCAGCCGCTTCTGTTCATCGGTGAACCGCTCCCACTTGGCCAGAAGTGTCGCGGTGAAGCCTTTGACGGAGGTGAGCGGGGAGCGCAGTTCGTGGGCGACGGTGGCGATCAGCTCGGCGTGGCTGCGCTCGGTGCGGCGCCTGGCCTCGGTGTCCCGGATCTGGACGACGACGCGGCGCACGGGGCCGGTGGGCCTGGTCCGCACGTAACGCGCGGTGACCAGGACCTCGCGTCCGCCGGGCAGCAGCAGGTTCCGCTCGGGCTGTCCGACGCGGGTCGCGATGCCGCCGTACGGGTCGGTGAGCTGCCACCAGCGCCGGCCTTCGAGGTCCTCCAGCGGCAGGGCCCGCTCCAGCGGGGAGCCGAGCGCGCGGTCGGCGGGGACGGCGGTGATGCGCTCGGCCGCGGCGTTGAAACAGACGACCTGGCCGCGCTCGTCTGCGACGACGAGTCCGTCGGGCAGATCGTCGGGGTGCACGCCGAGGCCGGTCAGGTCGTCGAGTCCGCCCCGGGGCGCGGCCGGTCCTGACCGCGCGTGCGCTCCTCGCGAACTGCTCGTGCCGACGACGCTCATCTCCCCGTATCCCACCTCTCGGTCACGGACCCGAGGTGGTCACCCTACTAGCCGGGGGTGACGGAGCGGCACCCTCCGGGGGCGCGCTGTGCACGAGCGGAGGCGTACAGGCACACGGCGGCCGCCGTCGCCAGGTTGAGGCTCTCGGCCTTGCCGTGGATGGGGACGCGCACCACGGCGTCCGCGAGCGCGCGGGTCTCCTCCGGGAGCCCCCACGCCTCGTTGCCGAAGACCCAGGCGGTCGGGGTGCCCATGGTCCCCTTGTCCAGCTCGTCGTCGAGGTCGTCGTCGCCGGCTCCGTCGGCGGCGAGGATCCGGACCCCGGCCGCCTTCAGCCCGGCGACGGCCTGCTCGACGGGGACGCCCACGGCGACCGGCAGGTGGAACAGCGAGCCGACGGAGGCGCGCACGGCCTTGGGGTTGTAGAGGTCGACGGACGCGTCGGTCAGCACGACCGCCTCGGCACCGGCCGCGTCGGCGCAGCGCAGCACCGTCCCGGCGTTCCCGGGGTCGCGCACGTGCGCGAGGACGGCGACGAGCTTGGGCCGCGCCGCGAGGACCTCGTCGAACGGGGTGTCCAGGAACCGGCACACGCCCACGAGCCCCTGCGGCGTCACGGTCGTGGAGATGTCGGCGATGACGCTCTCGTCGGCGAGGTGCACCCGCGCCCCGGCGTCCCGGGCCTCGGCCACGATGTCGGCGTACCGCTCGGCGGCCTCGACGGTGGCGAACATCTCGACGAGCGTGTCCCGGTGCGCGGCGGCCTCCCGCACGGCCTGCGGCCCCTCGGCGAGGAACAGCCGCTCCTTCCCCCGGAAGTTCCGCTTCCCGAGCCGCCGGGCGGCGGAGACTCGGGGGGACCTGGGAGAGATCAACTCGGGGGCGGCAACCATGAACTCACCTTTGGGGCTCGACTCGACGGGGGTGCGGCGGACAGGACGGCAGACGCAAGCGGACCCGTAGGCCGGGAGGCCTACGGGTCCGCTTGACCGGCTCAACGCACGGCTCAGGCAGCGGCCTTGGGCGCGTTGACATCCGCCGGGAGCGCCTTCTGCGCGACCTCGACCAGCGCGGCGAACGCGTTGGAGTCGTTGACGGCCAGCTCGGCGAGGATCTTGCGGTCCACCTCGATGTTGGCGGCCTTCAGACCCTGGATGAGGCGGTTGTACGTCATGCCGTTCTGGCGGGCAGCGGCGTTGATGCGCTGGATCCACAGCTGACGGAAGTCGCCCTTGCGCTTCTTGCGGTCGTTGTAGTTGTAGACGAGGGAGTGGGTGACCTGCTCCTTCGCCTTGCGGTACAGACGCGACCGCTGGCCGCGGTAACCGCTGGCCTGCTCGAGGATCGCCCGACGCTTCTTGTGCGCGTTGACTGCGCGCTTGACGCGTGCCACTTGTTAACTCCTTGTAGCGGGGCCGGGGTTGACGTCACCCGACCCGAATTCGAATAGGTCCCGGTCTAGCCGACGTACGGGGCGCTGACGCGCCGGTACGTCACTTGCCGAGAAGCTTCTTGATCTTCTTGGCGTCGCCCGGGGCCATCTCGGCGTTGCCGGTGAGGCGACGCGTCAGGCGCGACGACTTGTGCTCGAGCAGGTGGCGCTTGCCGGCGCGCTCACGGAGCACCTTGCCGGAGCCGGTGACCTTGAAGCGCTTGCTGGCACCGCTGTGCGACTTGTTCTTCGGCATAGCGCCGTTCTCTCCTCGTCAGTGGCGTTCCCGGCCGGTCCGTGCCAGAGGCGCGAACCGGCCGCGGGGGAACGTCAGTTGTGTCCGTTGGTATCCAAGGCGCACAGGCTGTGCGCCGCTGGATCATGCCTCGGCAGAAGCCTCGGCGGGGGCCTCGGCCGGAGCCTCGGCGACCTCCTCGGAAGACTGGTCCTCGGCAGCGTTCTGCGACTTGCCGGGGTTGGCCTTCGCGTCGGCCTTGCGGGCGGCCTGCGCCTCGCGGGCCTCGGCCATGGCCTCGGTCTTCTTCTTGTGCGGGCCGAGAACCATGATCATGTTCCGGCCGTCCTGCTTCGGGTTCGACTCGACGAAACCGAGGTCCTCGACGTCGTTCGCAAGGCGCTGCAGCAGCCGGTAGCCGAGCTCCGGCCGGGACTGCTCACGACCACGGAACATGATCGTGATCTTGACCTTGTCGCCCTGCTTGAGGAACCGGACGACGTGACCCTTCTTGGTGTCATAGTCGTGCGGGTCGATCTTCGGCCGGAGCTTCATCTCCTTGATGACCGTGTGCGCCTGGTTCTTGCGCGCCTCACGGGCCTTCATGGCCGACTCGTACTTGAACTTCCCGTAGTCCATGAGCTTGCACACGGGCGGACGGGCGTTCGCCGCCACCTCGACCAGGTCGAGGTCGTACTCCTGAGCAAGCTCAAGGGCCTTGGCAAGCGGAACAATCCCGACCTGCTCGCCGCTGGGACCGACAAGTCGCACTTCGGGAACGCGAATCCGGTCGTTGATGCGGGGCTCGGCGCTGATGGATCCTCCTCGGTAGCACCACACGACGGTCTGGCGGACCGCCGCGTACGTCTGATTCCTAAGTACCAACCGCGCCGAAGCACAAAAAATGCCCCGGACGGCACACATGAGGGGGCTCCAAGAACTACCGGAGCACCGCCACGGTGGACCGCGGGGCGCGCATCGGACGGTTCCATCGTCCGTACGGAACGATGGGGACCGTCTGACCGGTGACCCGCCGCCCTGTGATCGGGCGGCCAGGTGGGAGATCGGAGCCTCCACTTGTGGGCCGGTCACTCAGGTCTGGGACGGTGTCCTCGACAGGGGTGTCCGGCCGGTCGTTACACAAGGTTAGCAGCACTTGGGGGGTGCGCCCAACCGAGTGCGCGGGCGGCATATCGTGGGAGGCATGAGTGACGCCATTCCCGCAGCCGTTTCCCCCGAGTCTCCCGACTACGACGCGTTGACCCGCGACATCGCCGAGGTTCCCGCCGTCGAGGTCATCGTGACGGTGGCGGTCAACCTGATGAGTGCCGCCGCGGTGAAGCTCGGCCTCACCGAGGAGGGCGACGCCCACAAGGACCTCGACGAGGCCCGCAAGCTGATCCACGCGCTGGCCGGCCTGCTCGACGGCAGTGCCACGGAGATCAGCTCCTTCCACGCGGCGCCGCTGCGGGACGGCCTGAAGTCACTGCAGCTCGCCTTCCGCGAGGCGTCGATCGTGCCCGACGAGCCGGGCCAGGGCCCGGGCGAGAAGTACACGGGCGCGATCTACGGCTAGGGCCTGGAGCCCAGCCCCCCGCTCTCAGGACTCAGTCACGTACGTACAAGGGCTCGCCCGGCGGCGTGGTCCCGGCCGGCAGCAGTGCCAGGTCGAGGCCGCGCACCAGGCGGGCCCGCAGTGTTTCGTCGGCCGCGATGCGGGCCGCCAGGGACCGGGCCGTGACCTGCACGTCGGCGTCCGCGTCGAGGACCAGGGCCAGGGTGCCGTCCGCCTCGCCGGGGCCGAGGTGGGCGCGGGCCACCGCGGGCTCGGCGGCGACGGCGGCGCGGACCGCGTCGGTGACCGCGGGGTC
The DNA here is from genome assembly GCF_030766975.1 of Streptomyces sp. KL116D. Classification (NCBI taxonomy): domain Bacteria; kingdom Bacillati; phylum Actinomycetota; class Actinomycetes; order Kitasatosporales; family Streptomycetaceae; genus Streptomyces; species Streptomyces sp. KL116D. The sequence goes on from NZ_JASERH010000142.1 coordinate 188,313, forward strand.
GGTGAGCGGGTCCGTGCCGGTGCGGCCCTCCGCGAGCGCGTACAGGGCGGGGCCCGTGAGCTCGTAGGGGACGGGGCCCGCGAGGTCGATGACGACCGTGTCGGCCTTCTCGTGGGCGGCGGCCTGGAGCGCCTGGTGGAGGGGGACGGCGACCGGGCGGGCCTCGGGGTCCCACAGCGCGAGGGACGCGGTGGAGGTGAAGGCGGGGAGCGCCGTGCGGTGGCCCGCCTTCAGGGTCGGGACCGCCATGTCGGACGTCTTCTCGCGGCGAAGCCCGTTCTCGTCCTCCTCGACCTCGCCGAGGACGGCGACGACGGGGACCAGGAGGCGGGCGCCCTTCAGGGCGTCCAGGACCGGCCCGTGGGCCGTGCGGTCGGCCGACCACGCGGCCAGCGCCTCGGCGAGGCGGGGGTCCGCGGTGCCGTCGTCGTCGGAGAAGCCGGGGTCGGGAATGTTCTTGTTCGCCACGTTCACCGACCCTACAGAGCGCGGCCCCACGGGTTCTCAGCGGACCCTGGGGTCGGACCCATGGTCGTCACAGGACCGCGATCGACCATCGCGGCATGTCCCCTCGCTCCCCCCGTCGGCGCCGGGCGCCGCTGTGCGCGGCCGTCGCCGCCGCGGTGCTGGTCTCCGGCACCGCCGCCACTACGGTCTACGTCAAGGCGCAGGCGCACGACGCGACCGCGCTGGTGTCGCAGGTGGCCGCACCCTCCGAAGGGGGAACCCCGACCGTGGACCGGGACGCACAGCTCGCCGAGGCCGTGGCGGACGCCGTCGCCGGGCACGACGGCGAGGTCTCCGTGGCCGTGCTCGACGTGGCGGGCGGCGCGCGTGCCGCGTACGCGTCGGGCGACGGGACGTACGACACGGCGAGCATCGTCAAGGTCGACGTCCTGGCCGCGCTGCTGCTGCGGGCGCAGGACGAGGGGCGGGAGCTGACCGCGCGGGAGAAGGCGTACGCCACCACGATGATCGAGAACAGCGACAACGCGGCGACCACCGCGCTGTGGGACGTCATCGGGCGGGCGGCCGGGCTCGACGCCGCGAACCGGCGGCTCGGGCTGTCCGGCACGAGCGGCGGCGACGGGTCGCTGTGGGGGCTGACGCAGACCACGGCGCAGGATCAACTCACCCTGCTCCAGCAGGTGTTCGGGGTCGCGGACGACCCGGTGCTGAGCGCGGACTCGCGGGGTTACGTCCAGGGGCTGATGGCGAACGTCGAGTCCGACCAGACGTGGGGGGTCTCGGCGGCCGGGGACGGCGACGGGAGCGCGCTGAAGAACGGGTGGCTGCGGCGGAGCACCACCGGGCTGTGGGACATCAACAGCGTCGGGCGGGTGACCGTCGGCGGGACGGACTGTCTGGTGGCCGTGGTCTCGAACGGGAGCACCACCAAGGAAACCGGGATCGCTCTCGTGGAGGCGGTGGCCGCGGCCGCGGCGGCGGTGGTCAGCGGTTCCTGAGCCGGCGGTGGGTCCGCCACAGGTGGACGGCCGTACCGAGCAGCACCACTCCGAGCCCGCCCGCGACCGGGCCGACCCAGGCGGCCTGGCCGTCGTCGTCCGGGTCGTCGGGGCCCGGGCCGAAGTACGTCTCGCCGTACGCGGCCGGGGCCAGGCCCTGCGGCTTCAGCTTCTTCGCCGCGCCGATGGCGGCCGCCGGGTCGACCAGGCCGAAGCCCCGCGAGTCGTCGCGGCCGCCGGACGGCGGGTCCTGGGCGGTGTCCTCCATGAGCTTCTTGATCTGGGCGGGGCTCAGCCCGGGGTGTGCGGCGCGGACCAGCGCGACGGCGCCGGAGACGAACGCGGAGGCGGCGCTGGTGCCCCACGCCGAGTAGTACTTGCGGTCGGGGTCGGCGGTCACGATGTTCCGGCCGGGCGCCGCGACGGTGGCGTACCAGCGGCGGGTGGAGAACGAGGCGCGGGAGCCGGAGGCGTCGACGGCCGTGGCGGTGATGACGCCCGGGTAGGCGGCCGGGTAGGAGATGTGGTCGCCCTTCTCGCCGCCGTTGCCCGCGGAGGCGACGACGGAGACGCCCTTCTTCAGCGCGTACTGGACGGCCGCGTCCTCGCTCGCCTCGGGGTGGGCGGTCGCCGAGTCGTCACCGAGGGAGAGGTTGATGACGTCGGCGCCGTGGTCGGCGGCCCAGCGGATGCCGTCGGCGAGGGCGGTGCCGCGGGTCTCGCGGGCCTTCGCGCGGGACGGGTCGCCGTCCTCCAGGATCACGCGGACGGGCAGGATCGTGGCCTCGGGGGCGATGCCCATGACGCCGTCGCCGTGGCCCGCGCCGTGGCCGTGGCCCGCGATGATGCCCGCGATGGCGGTGCCGTGCCGGGCCCAGGGGCGGTCGCCGCGCTTCGCGCCGAAGCCGATGAGGTCCTTGCCCTCGGTGACGTTGCCCTTGAGGTCGGGGTGCTGGTCGTCGACGCCGGTGTCCAGGACCGCGACCGTGACGCCCTTGCCCTTGGTGGTGCGCCACGCCTGCTGGGTGTGCATCGCGGTCAGGCCCCACTGCTGGGCGCGGACCGTGTCGGCGTGGGCCGCGGTCGTGGGCAGCAGGGCGAGGACGGCGGTGGTGCCGAGGGCGGCGACGCGGTGGGCGGCGCGGGTCATGACGGCTGCTCCGTGGACTTCTGGACGGCCTTGCGCAGACCGCGCTCGATCCGGTCGGCGACGCCCTGGGCCTCGTGGCCGAGGCCCGCCTGGGCGGGGGCGGTGGTGGCGCCCGGCTTCATCGCCTCGGCGGCGGGCTCCGGGTCGGTGACGGTGCGGCCGTCGGCGAAGCCGGAGACCGCGTAGACGACGACCGGGGCGTCGGTCAGGACGTTCAGCGTCCAGGACGCGCGCTGGGCGTCGCCGAAGCCGGCGGCGACGGTGTCCTTCGCGGCGTAGGGGCGGGGCATGAGGTCGGTGCGGCGGTCGAGGCCCTGCTCGGTGAAGCGGGTGCGCAGCGCCTTGGTCGCCTCCAGATCGGCCTTGGTGAACATCAGGCCGACCGTGGTGACCTGGCTCTGGGTGGCGTCGGTGTACGTGGCGCGGAGCAGGCGCAGGCAGCCCGCCGGGCGCAGCGCCTTGTAGAGGAGCGGGTCGAAGGCGGTCTTGCAGCCGCTGTCCGGGGCGACGGCCACTCTGGTCCAGGTGCGGTCGGCTCCGCCGGGTCCGGCGCCCTCGCCCTTCAGGGTGGGCGGGAACAGCCGGTCGACCGGGATGCTGTGCCACAGTTCGCCGGCGTCGTGGTAGGCGGTCCGGGCGGAGACCGTGCCGCTGCCGCCGTCGCCGGTGAGGAGGGTGCCGGTGGCCGCGCCGCCGAGCAGGCCGAGACCGAGCACGAGGCAGGCTGCCGCCGCGGCCGCGCGGGGCCCTATGCGGGCGCCGACGGGGCGCAGGCGCGTGGTGCTGTCGTCGTAGTGCTCGGGGCGGGCGAACCGTACGAAGGGCCTGCCGGCGGATTCCGGGCGGGGGGTCAGGTCGACCGTGCCGATCGGGCGGCGGGGGGGTGCGGTTCGGGGGGCCGGGGGTATGGGGGGTGCCGGGGGGACGGGGCGTAGGCGGGTCGTCGTTTCGGTGAGGGGGGCCTCCGGCGGGAGGGGGTGGGCCTTCGTGTTGTGGGGCGTTGCGGGGGTGTGCGGCTGTGCGGGTGCGTTGTGGCTGGTCGCGCCGTTCCCCGCGCCCCTATGGGGCGTCTTCCCGCCGTGGGGCTGTGCCGGTGCGTCGTGGTTGCTCGCGCCCCTGGACGGTGTCTGTGGGGGTGGGGTGTCCGGGAAGCGGGCGGATGGGGGTGGTGGGGGTGGGGTGGGGGGCAAGGGTGGGGTGTCCGGGGGCAGTTGGGGCGGTGCCTCCGCCGGGCGCGGCGGGGTCGTCGGGCGTGGCGGGACACGTCGGGCTTCCGTGCTCATGCCTCCCCGTTTCCTCAGCCTGCGTGCGCGTCACTCTAACGGGCCCGGCCAGGTCAGGGGACAACCAGTCCGCAGGCTCGGCCGATCTGCCCGGATCGTCCCTCTACCCTGCGGTAATCGGGTCTGGCAGGCTTCGGCCATGACACCGCGCGCCGCCGACCGGGCCCGCTTCGACCGGGCCACCGCACACCTCGACGCCCCCGTGGCGATCGTCGATCTGGACGCCTTCGACGCCAACGCCGACGATCTCGTGCGACGGGCGGGCGGCAAGCCGATCCGGGTCGCCAGCAAGTCCGTGCGGTGCCGCACCCTCCTCGAACGGGTCCTGGCCCGCGAGGGCTTCGCCGGGATCATGTCGTTCACGCTGGCCGAGTCGATCTGGCTGGCGCGCTCCGGGTTCGACGACGTGCTGCTCGCTTATCCGTCGGCCGACCGGGCCTCCTTCGCCGAGCTGGCCCACGACCCGAAGCTGGCCGCCGCGGTGACCGTGATGGTCGACGATCCGGCGCAGCTGCGGCTCATCGACGACGCCCGCGACGGCGGGAGCGAGGAGATCCGGGTCTGTCTGGAGCTCGACACGTCGTGGCAGGTGCTGGGCGGGAAGGTCAGGATCGGGGCGCTGCGCTCGCCGCTGCGCACGCCGTCCCAACTGGCCGAGCTGGCGCGGACGGTGGGTGAGCGCCCCGGGTTCCGGCTCGTGGGGATCATGGCGTACGAGGGGCACGTGGCGGGTGTCGGCGACTCGGTCGCCGGGCGGCCGCTGCGGTCGCGGGCGGTCCGGCTGATGCAGGCCGCGGCCCGCAAGGAGCTGGCGGTGCGCCGCGCCGAGGTGGTGCGGGCCGTGCGGGCGGTCGCCCCGGACCTGGAGTTCGTGAACGGCGGCGGCACGGGCAGCGTGCAGCACACCGCGGCGGAGGACGCCGTGACCGAGATCGCCGCCGGGTCGGGCCTGTACGTGCCGCGGCTCTTCGACAACTACACGTCGTTCAGCGGGCGTCCGGCCGCGCTGTTCGCGCAGCCCGTGGTGCGCCGGCCCGGGGTGGGCGTGGTGACCGTGCTGGGCGGCGGGTATCCGGCGTCGGGTGCCGCGGGTGCCGACCGGCTGCCGGTGCCGTACCTGCCGGAGGGGCTGCGCTACGACCCGCAGGAGGGTCCCGGTGAGGTGCAGACGCCGCTGCTGGGGGCGCCCGCCGACGATCTGCTGATCGGCGACAAGGTGTGGTTCCGGCACGCCAAGGCCGGTGAGCTGTGCGAGCGGTTCGAGGTGCTGCACCTGGTGCGGGGCGACGCGGTGACCGAGACGGTGCCCACGTACCGCGGCGAGGGCTACACGTTCCTGTAGGCGGCCGGTCGTCCCGGTCGTCTCAGTCGTCCGGGCCGACGCTGCTGCCCACTCCCCCGCCGCCCGCGCCGCCCAGCGGCCTGATGCCCTTGACGATCCGGTCGAGGTCGGCGAGCGGGGGCGCCTCGGGGCTCGCGTCGAGGGTGCAGCGCACGGCCACCAGGGCCTGGGAGCCGACGCTGGAGGGGAACACCACCGACTGGACGTAGCCGCCTGGCCCCTTGGCGGTCGTCACCTTCCAGCGCACGAGGTAGCCCGCGCGCCCGGCGACCGCCAGCTGTCGGGCGGCGACGACCTTGTGCGACTTCATCCCGCCGAAGGGCCGCTGCCCCACGGCGTTCGTGTCGTACGCGAGGTCGGCGGCGTCGGCGACGTCCTTCGCGGCGAGGTCCGCCAGGTCCTTCTCGTCCGTGCCGGTCACGGTGCTCGTGGCGACGGTGCCGCGGCGGCACACGCCGTCGTCGAACGGGCAGGTGTAGGTGAGCGGCGTGGTGATGAGGACGTCGTGGTCGGCGACGTACTTGGCCTTCTCCCAGCCGTCGAGCACGGGCAGCGTGATCCCGTTGAGCTGGTCCGTGGCGCGGGAGGCGTCCTCCGTGGGGGACGGTGCCGCGCTGCTCGTCGGGGGCTGCGTGGGCGGCCCGGACGTCTCGGGTGCGGCGGTCGTGGTCGCGGTGCGTGCCTCGGGCTCGTCGGAGCCGTCGTTCACGACGAGGACGACGCCCGTGACGATCGCCGCGACGAGCGCGACCCCCGCCGCGGCCAGGGCCAGGACCTTGCCGCGGCCCCCGCCCGACGGCTGCGGCGCCATCGGGACCGGGGTCTGCGGCTGCCTGCGGTGCTGGGTCCACGCGGCCCCGTCCCACCAGCGTTCGGTGGACGGGGCCTTCGGGTCCGGGTACCAGCCGGGCGGGGGCGACGCGGGACTGCTCATCCGGGCACTGTAGGCCGCGCCCGGAAGATCAGTACACCGAGTCCATCTGATCGGGCACGACCGAGCCGTCGTCGCGCAGCAACGGCCCGAAACCGCCCTCCGGCTTGTTGTAGGAGGCCGTCGAGCACGGGTACGTGCCGGTCTTCCGCGGCAGCGGCTCGATGAACATGGGGTTGGCGACCCAGCGTCCGTCGGCGTTGTCGTAGGCCCGGCACATGATCTCGTTCTTGTTCCGGTTGAGGACGAGGTGCGCGCCGGTGGCGTCGCCGACGAAGGTCACGTCGGTGTCGGCGTCCCCGCCGCCGAGCGCGATCCTCTTGCCCCAGCGCTGCTCGTCCCAGGCCGACTTGCCCTTGACCTTGTAGATGTCCTGGTTGATCCAGCAGCGCTTGCCGTCGATGTACGGGATGGCTTCGCCCTGGGTGCGGCCGACGCCGCCGCAGCCTTCGTTGTAGGTGGTGATCCGGCCCTTGGAGTCGAGCACGGAGCGGATCGCGACGGTGTGTTCGCGGTCGATGCCGACGCCCTTCGACCAGACCTCGGTCACGGGCTCGGAGCCCGCCGACACGATGTAGACGTCGAAGCCGGCCTTCTGGAGCGTGCGGATCAGGTCGCGCTGCTGCTCGTAGTAGCGGACGTAGCCGGGGATGGTGTGGGTGCCGAGCTGCTGGGTGGCGCCGACGGGGGCGGCGAGGGCCTCGGACCTGGCGGCGGCCGCGTACGACTCCAGCTCGGGGACGGTGTGCCCGGCGAACAGCTGCGGGACCCAGGCGTACTGCGGCACGGTGCGCCGGTGGTTCCAGTCGCCCGCGAAGGCGGCGGCGCCGCTCATGGTCTTCCCGGACTCGCGGATGTTGAAGATCTCGTCCGTGCAGTCGGTGTCCGTGGAGGTGGGCAGCGGGGCGCCGACGGGGACGTCGGTGCCGCAGGCCGTGGTGAGCGCCTTGGCGGCGTCGTCGGTCATCCACTTGCTGGACTTCTGCCAGCTCGCGGGGCGCAGGATCTTGTCGTGCTTGAGCGCCCAGGCGATGGTGGCGTCGGTGACGTCGTTCTTGGAGACGGTGTTGTCCCAGTCGAAGGCGGCGACGGGGCGCGGACCGTGCCGGCCGTGGCAGGTGCCCCGCTCGTCGATCATGCGCTGGAGTTTCGCCCGGTTCTCGCCGTACCACGGCAGCTTCTTCGACAGCTGCGGGCAGGATCGGTCGGCGGTGGGCGCGGACGTGGCGGCGGCCGCAGGAGAGACGAGAGCCGTGGCCACCAGGGCGGTGACCACGGCCGAAGTCCACGCGGCAACATTTCTGTTACGCATGCCTGGGGACCGTACACCTATCTGACGGGTCCCCTACAGAGGCGTGACGTACGCGCCCGAAATCCCGCCGTCCACAAGGAAGTCGGTGGCGTTCACGAACGCGGCGTCGTCGCTGGCGAGGAACGCGACGGCGGCCGCGATCTCGTCCGCCTCGGCGAACCGGCCGACCGGAATGTGCACGAGGCGGCGCGCCGCCCGCTCCGGGTCCTTGGCGAACAGCTCCTGCAGGAGCGGGGTGTTGACCGGTCCCGGGCACAGGGCGTTCACGCGGATGCCCTCGCGGGCGAACTGCACGCCCAGTTCGCGGGACATGGCGAGGACGCCGCCCTTGGAGGCGGTGTACGAGATCTGGGAGGTGGCCGCGCCCATCCGCGCCACGAAGGACGCCGTGTTGATGATGGAGCCCCTCCCCTGCTCGCGCATGTACGGGATGGCGGCCTTGCAACACAGGTACACGGAGGTGAGGTTGACCTCCTGGACCCGCTTCCACGCCTCCAGGCCCGTGTCGAGGATCGAGTCGTCGTCCGGGGGCGAGATGCCCGCGTTGTTGAAGGCGATGTCGACCGAGCCGTACGTGTCGTACGCCGCCTTGAACAGGGCCTCGACCTGCTCGGCGTCGGTGACGTCGACCTGGACGAAGGTGCCGCCGACCTCCTCGGCCGCCTTCTTGCCCGCGGTCGCGTCGATGTCGCCGCAGACCACGTGCGCGCCCTCGGAGGCGAGGCGGCGCGCGGTGGCCAGGCCGATGCCGCTGCCGGCGCCGGTGATGACGGCGGTGCGGCCGACGAGGCGGCGGCAGATGATCTCTTCGGTCATAGGGCTCTCATGCCTCCGTGCTGATGAAGACGTTCTTGGTTTCGGTGAAGGCGGTCAGGGCGTCGGGGCCCAGTTCGCGGCCGAGGCCGGACTGCTGGTAGCCGCCGAACGGGGTCCAGTAGCGCACGCTGGAGTGCGAGTTGACGGAGAGGTTCCCGGCGCGGACGGCGCCGGAGACGCGCAGCGCGCGGCCCACGTCGCGGGTCCAGATGGAGCCGGCGAGGCCGTAGGAGGTGTCGTTGGCGAGGCGGACGGCGTCCTGTTCGTCGGTGAAGGGGAGCAGGACGGCGACCGGGCCGAAGATCTCCTCGCGTGCGGCGGGCGCGTCGGGCGCCTCGCCGGTGAGCACGGTCGGCGGGAACCAGAATCCGGGTCCGGTGGGGGCGCTGCCGCGGATCGCCGGGGCATCGTCGGGCACGAACTGCCGTACGCGGTCCAGCTGGCGGCGCGAGATGAGCGGGCCCATCCCGGTCTTCTCGTCGGCCGGGTCGCCCACGACTACGGCCCGGACGGCGTCCGCGAGCAGCTCGGTGTACTCCTCGTACACCGATTCCTGGACGAGGATGCGGGTGCGGGCGCAGCAGTCCTGGCCGGAGTTGTCGAGGAACGCGAACGGGTCGGCGGCGGCCCGCAGATCGGCGTCGGCGAAGACGATGTTGGGGCTCTTGCCGCCGAGTTCGAGGGTCACGCGCTTCACGCGGTCGGCGCACTTGGCCATGATCGACCGGCCGACCGGGGTGGAGCCGGTGAAGACGATCTTCGCTACGTCCGGGTGCTCGACGAGGGCGTCGCCGGCGACCGGGCCCTCGCCGGGCAGGACCTGGAAGAGGCCCTCGGGCAGGCCGGCCTCCAGGGCCAGTTCGGCGAGCCTGAGCGCGGTGAGGGGGCTCGTCTCGGCGGGCTTGAGCAGCACCGCGTTGCCCGCCGCGAGGGCGGGGGCGGTGCCCCAGGCCGCGATGGGCATCGGGAAGTTCCAGGGGGCGATGACGCCGACGACGCCGAGCGGTTCGAGGATCGTGATGTCGAGGCCGCCCGGCACCGGGATCTGCCGGCCGTTCAGCCGCTCGACGCCACCGGCCGCGTAGTCGAGGAGGTCGCGGACGTTGCCCGCCTCCCAGCGGGCGTTGCCGATGAGGTGGCCGGCCTCGCGGACCTCCAACCGGGCGAGTTCTTCGAGGTGTTCGTCGACCGTGGTCGCGAAGCGGCGCAGGAGGCGGGCGCGGTCGGCGGGGGCCGTGGCGGCCCAGCCGGTCTGTGCGGTGCGGGCCCGGGCGACGGCGGCGTCGACGTCCGCGCGGGTGGTGGCCGGGACGGTCGCGACGACCTCCTCGGTCGCCGGGTTCAGTACGTGGAGCAGCTCACTCAACGGGCGATCCTCACATGCGTTCGAAGGAGCGGCGCAGCTCCCAGTCGGTCACCGCGGCGTCGAACGCGTCGAGCTCGACCCGCGCCATGTTGCGGTAGTGGGCGACGACCTCGTCCCCGAAGGCGGCCTTGGCGATGGGGCTGTTCTCCCAGAGCTCGGCGGCCTCGCGGAGGGTGGTGGGGACGTGCTCGTACTCGGCGGTGTAGGCGTTCCCCGGACAGGCGTCGGGGAGTTCGAGCTTCTGCTCGACGCCGTACAGGCCGGCCGCGACGAGTCCGGCGACGGCGAGGTGCGGGTTGACGTCGCCGCCGGGCAGCCGGTTCTCGAAGCGCAGGGAGCGGCCGTGGCCGACGACGCGGAGCGAGCAGGTGCGGTTGTCGTGGCCCCAGGCGACGGCGGTCGGGGCGAAGGAGCCCGGCTGGAACCGCTTGTAGGAGTTGATGTTCGGGGCGTAGAGGAGGGAGAAGTCGCGCAGGGCGGCGAGCTGGCCGGCGAGGAAGTGGCGCATGAGGTCGGTCATGCCGCCGTGGCCCCTCGCGGGCGCCGCCATGGCGTTGCGGCCGTCGGCGTCGGCGAGCGACAGGTGGATGTGGCAGGAGTTGCCCTCGCGCTCGTTGTACTTCGCCATGAAGGTGAGCGAGACACCCTCCTGCGCGGCGATCTCCTTGGCGCCCGTCTTGTAGATGGCGTGCTGGTCGCAGGTGACGAGGGCCTCGTCGTAGCGGAACGCGATCTCGTGCTGGCCCGGGTTGCACTCGCCCTTGGCGGACTCGACGGTGAGGCCGGCGGTCGCCATCTCGTTGCGGATCCGGCGCAGCAGCGGCTCGATGCGGCCGGTGCCGAGGACGGAGTAGTCGACGTTGTACTGGTTCACCGGGGTGAGTCCGCGGTAGTTCGCGTCCCACGCCTGCTCGAAGGTGTCCTTGAAGACGATGAACTCCAGCTCGGTGCCGACCTGGGCGGTGAGTCCGAGCTCGGCGAGGCGCTCCAGCTGGCGGCGCAGGATCTGCCGGGGCGCGGCGACGACGGGCGAGCCGTCCTCCCAGGCGAGGTCGGCGATCAGCATGGCCGTGCCCTCGTTCCAGGGGACGCGGCGCAGCGTGGTGAGGTCGGGGCGCATGGCGAAGTCGCCGTAGCCGCGGTCCCAGGAGGACATCGCGTAGCCGTCGACCGTGTTCATGTCGGTGTCGACCGCGAGGAGGTAGTTGCAGCCCTCGGTGCCGTGCTCCAGGACCTCGTCGAGGAAGAACCGGGCGGCGAACCGCTTGCCCTGGAGCCGCCCTTGCATATCCGGGAAGGCCAGGACGACAGTGTCGATCTCGCCGCTCGCGACGAGGGCGTGCAGCTCCTCGACGGCGAGCGGGGGTGTGCGGTCTGCCACGGGAAAAGCCTCCTTGGGGATGCTTCTGGTCGGCCGATAGCCATAAGGTATTGCTCAGAACCATTGCTTGGGAAGGGGGTCGGACCTCATGTCGCACGGGGAACCCGTGAAGGACGCCGGGCGCGCGGGCGCCGACGGCGGTCTCGCGACGGTGCTGCGTCCGGTGCGGGCGGGCAACGGCTTCGAGGAGGCGCTCGAACAGGTCCTCCAGGTCGTCCGGCTCGGCCTGGTGCCGGGCGGCGAACGGCTGCCGTCGGAGCGGGAGTTGGCCGACCGGCTCGGGATCAGCCGGGTGACGCTGCGGGAGGTCCTGAAGGTGTTGCAGGACCAGGGGCTCGTCGAGTCGCGGCGCGGGCGGTACGGCGGCACGTTCGTGCTGCCGCGCCCGGAGGCGGCCGGCGAGGACGAGCTGCGGCGGCGCATCCGGGGCGTGGACGTGGAGGACGTGCTGCGCTTCCGCGAGGTCCTGGAGGTGGGGGCGGCCGGGCTCTGCGCGGCGCACGGGCTCGACGACGAGCGGGCCGGCCGGCTGCGCGCGGCGCTCGCCGACACGCACGACGCCCCGCTCGCGGACTACCGCCGCCGGGACACCCTGCTCCACCTCACCCTCGCCGAACTGTGCGGCTCCCCCTCCCTCGCCGCCCAGTACGCGGCGGTCCGCGCGACGGTGAACGACCTCCTGGACTGCATCCCGCTGTTGGTACGGAACCTGGAGCATTCGCAGCGCCAGCACACCGCCCTGGTGGAGGCGGTGCTCGACGGGGACGCGGACGGGGCGCGGGAGATGACGCGCGAGCACTGCGCGGGCACGGCCGCCCTGCTGCGCGGCTTCCTGACATGAGGCGAGGCTTAACACCCGGGTAACGCACGGGGCTTGCTTTGTGCGCGCGCTCCCCGCAAAGGTATGGATCCATTCCATTGCACGTCCGATCCGGACCGGGGAGCAGTCGCGCATGACCGTGGACACCCAGAAATCCCTTCCCGTGGAGGGCGACGACTATCTGGAGCGCAGGACACTGCGCCGGGGCAGCGCGGGCTGGCTGCTGCTGACCGGGCTCGGCGTCGCGTACGTCGTCTCCGGTGACTACTCGGGCTGGAACTTCGGCCTCGCGGAAGGCGGTTTCGGCGGGCTGGCCATCGCGATGGCCCTGATGGGCGTGATGTACGCCTGCATGGTGTTCTCGCTCGCCGAGCTCTCGTCGGTGCTGCCGACGGCGGGCGGCGGCTACGGGTTCGCGCGCCGGGCGCTCGGGCCGTGGGGCGGGTTCCTCACGGGCACGGCGATCCTCATCGAGTACGTCCTCGCGCCCGCCGCCATCTCCATCTTCATCGGGGACTACGTCGAGTCCCTCGGCCTCTTCGGTCTGACGTCGGGCTGGCCGGTGTACCTGGCCTGCTTCGTCGTCTTCATCGGCATCCACCTGTGGGGCGTCGGCGAGGCGCTGCGGTTCAGCTTCGTGGTGACCGGGATCGCGGTGGCGGCGCTGCTGGTGTTCGCGGCGGCGGCGTTCACGGACTTCGACGCGTCCCGGCTGAACGACATCGCGGTGGACGGCTCCGCGTTCGGCGCCAACTCCTGGCTGCCGATGGGCGTGCTGGGGATCTGGGCGGCGTTCCCGTTCGGGATGTGGTTCTTCCTGGGCGTGGAGGGGGTGCCGCTGGCGGCCGAGGAGACGAAGGACCCGGCGCGTACGCTGCCGCGGGCGATCCGCTGGTCCATGGCGATCCTGGTGGTCCTCGCCCTGCTGACGTTCTTCGCGTCGGCGGGAGCGCGGGGGTCGGCCGCGCTCCAGGAGGCGGGCAACCCGCTGGTGGCGGCGCTGCAGCCGGGCGGCGAGGCGACGGCGTGGAGCCGCATCGTGAACTACGCGGGCCTGGCCGGCCTGGTGGCGTCCTTCTTCTCCCTCATCTACGCGGGCTCGCGGCAGCTGTTCGCGCTGTCCCGGGCCGGGTACCTGCCCCGGTTCCTGTCGCTGACGAGCCGCCGCAAGGCGCCTTACCTCGGGCTGCTCGTACCGGGTGCGATCGGCTTCGCGCTGGCCGCCGCGACGGGGGACGGTGCCCGCATGCTGAACGTCGCGGTGTTCGGCGCGACGATCTCGTACGCTCTGATGTCCTTGTCGCACATCGTGCTGCGGCGCCGGGAACCGGGGCTCGCGCGGCCGTACCGTACGCCGGGCGGTGTGCTCACGTCCTCGGTGGCGCTGGTCCTCGCGTGTGCGGCGCTCGTGGCGACCTTCCTGGTCGACGTGACGGCGGCGCTCATCGCGCTCGGCGTGTACGCGGTCGCCGTCGGGTACTTCGGCGCGTACAGCCGCAAGCGGCTGGTGGCACGGGCGCCGGAGGAGGAGTTCGCCGCGCTCGCCGCGGCGGAGGCGGAGCTGGCACGGGAATGAGTACGAGCGAGGTTGGGGAGCACGGCACCATGGTGAGCAGGCCGCTGATCGGCATCAGCACCTACCTGGAGAAGAACGCCCGCTGGGGCGTGTGGGAGCTGCCCGCGGCGCTGCTGCCCGTGGGGTACCCGCAGCTCGTGCAGGCGTCGGGCGGGCTCGCCGCGATGGTGCCGCCGGACGACCCGAAGCACGCGCCGTCGGTGGTGGCGCGGCTCGACGGGGTCATCGTCGCGGGCGGCCCCGACGTCTCCCCCGACCAGTATGGTGCCGAGCGCGACCCGCGGACGGGGCCGCCGGCCGCCGAGCGGGACACCTGGGAACTCGCCCTGATCCGGGCCGCGTTGACGTCGGGCACGCCACTGCTCGGGATCTGCCGCGGCATGCAGCTGCTCAACGTCGCGCTGGGCGGGACCCTGACGCAGCACGTCGAGGGCCACGTGAAGGAGACCGGGGTGTTCGGGCGGCACACGGTCACGTCGGTGCCCGGGACCCGGTTCGGGGACCTGGTCCCGGAGCCGTCCGACGTGCCGACCTATCACCATCAGGCGGTCGACCGGCTCGGCCGGGGCCTGGTCGCCTCGGCGCACGCGGACGACGGCACCGTCGAGGCGGTCGAACTCCCCGGCATGTCCTGGGTGATGGGCGTCCAGTGGCACCCCGAGATGGGCGACGACGCCCGGGTCACCGAAGGCCTGGTACGAGCGGCTTCGACGCCCCACGGTTTCTGAGGCGCTGCCGCAGCCAGCCGACGGCGGCCTCGCCCTGCGCCCGCTGGAACGCCCGCAGCGTCGGCAGGCCCGGCGGGGCGGGGCGCGCGGCGTGCGCCAGGAAGTACCCGGCCAGTCCGGCGAGGCACCGGGTGACGCCGTCCGGGTCGGCCGCCCGGCCCAACGGGTGCTCGGTGAACAGGGCTTCGGGGTCGGGGCCGCCCTGGGCGCGGACGCACGGCAGCATCACGAGCAGGTCGAACCAGGGGGCGGCGCGCACGGCGTGCGGCCAGTCGACGAAGACGACGCGCTCCGGGGTGAGCAGCATGTTGTCGGCGCGCAGGTCGGCGTGGGCGAGGGTGTCGCCGGTGGCGAACTCGGCCCAGGGCGCGGCCAGTTCGGCGAGGGCCGGGGCGTTGCGGGCGGTCCATGGGTCGAGGCCCGCGCCGTCGACCCGGCCCCGGTCGACGAGCCGGCGCCAGCCGTCGAAGTTCCCGCCGAGGGCGTCGGCGACGCGGGGGGCGGCGAGCGGGGCGGGGGTGAGCCTGCGCGACAGCGCACCGACCGCGTCCAGAACCCGCCTCAACTCCTCTCCGTCCCACGGCACTTGGGGCTGACTCCCCTCGACGTCCTCGAAGACGAGGGCGACCCAGGTGCCGTCGTCGTGCGTGGCGAGGAGGCGAGGGGCGGGGACGTCGGGCGGGAGCGCCGCGGCGTTCTTCGCCTCGGCCCGGTGCAGGGCGGGACTGTGCGGGTTCGACTCCGCGCTGACGGCTTTGACGAAGGCGCGGCGGGCGTCCGTGAGGGTGACGCGGGCCGCTACGCCTGGGGAGAATCCGCCGGATTGTGTCTCGGCGTGCGCCACGGGGGCGCCCAGCTTTTCGGCGAGGGCCTGTTTCACGGGGGCCGGGAGGGCGGACCATGGGGTGCGGACGCCGGTCGCGGGTGGGGCTGCCTCGGTCATGGGGTGAGCTTGGGGGACGGGCGGGGTGGGGCGCTACCGGTTTTGGGGTGGGTGGGTGGGTCATCGCGGGTGCGGGTGGGTGGGGGTTCTCGCGCAGTTCCCCGCGCCCCTCAAAAGCCGCCCCCTGGGCGAGGACGTGAGGCACACATCGCGCGTGCCGGTGCGCGGGGGTTCTCGCGCAGTTCCCCGTGCCCCGAGAAGTCGGGGTCAGCCTGTGCGGGTCAGGGTCAGGAGGTCTCTGGCCGGGCCCACCGGGGGGTGGCCCGTGGGCCAGACCGCTCGTAGGGCTCGGGTCAGGTGGGCACCGTCCAGGGGGATGCGGACCAGGCGGCGGGCCGAGAGTTCCTCGCCCACGGCGAGCTCGCTGAGGACTGAGGGGCCCGCCCCGCTGACCGCGGCCGCCTTCACCGCCGTCGTCGAGGACAGCTCGATGAGCGGGCGGGCCAGGCCGCCGAGCGCCGCGTCGAGGACCTGACGGGTGCCGGAACCCTTCTCGCGGAGGATGAGCGGGGTCGCGGCCAGCTCCGCCGCGGCGAGCGGCTTGCGGCGGCGGGACCACGGGTGGCCGGGCGCCGTCACCACGATCAGCCGGTCGTGCGCGATGACCGTGGAGTCGAGACCGGGCGCGACCGACACCCCTTCCACGAAGCCGAGATCCGCCTCGCCGGAGAGCAGTTGCTCCGCGACCGACGTGGAGTTGCCCGCGAGCAGCGACACCGCCGTGTCGGGCCGCGCCGCCCGCAGCGCGATGAGCCAGCGCGGCAGCAGGTACTCGGCGATCGTCATGCTCGCCGCGACCCGCAGCCGCGAGTCCCGCCGGTCGCGCAGCGCCTGCGCCCCCGCGTCGAACTCCTCCGCCGCCTCCACGACCCGCCGCGCCCAGTCCGTGACGAGCGCACCGGTGTCGGTGAGCCGGGAGCCGCGCGGCGACCGGTCGACCAGGGCCAGGCCGAGCTGACGTTCCATGGAGCGGATGCGGCTGCTGGCCGCCGGCTGGGTGATGCCCAGTTCGCGCGCGGCCGCGCCGAGGCTGCCGAGCCGGGCGACGGCCAGCAGCAGTTCCAGCGCACCGAGGTCGGGCACGCGGTGCGCGAGCGCCCCT
The DNA here is from genome assembly GCF_030766975.1 of Streptomyces sp. KL116D. Lineage (NCBI taxonomy): Bacteria > Bacillati > Actinomycetota > Actinomycetes > Kitasatosporales > Streptomycetaceae > Streptomyces > Streptomyces sp. KL116D. Next base: position 204,529 of record NZ_JASERH010000142.1, read on the forward strand.
GGCGGCGACGGGTTCGTGGGGTCCGTGCTCGGCGTGCGCTCCCTGCTCATAAGGCCAGTTTATGTCCCCATAATGGGAACGTCCCTGGTGGGGGGCGTGCTCCCGGGCGACTGTGGAGTCATGGTCACCGTTGCCCACTCCCCCGCCCGCGCCGTCGGCGTCCGCGCCGCCGCCGTCCGCCACCTCGGCCCGAACTGGTACGCCGCCGTCATGGGCACGGCGATCGTCGCGAACGCGGGGGCGACCCTGCCGGTGCGGTTCACGGGCCTGCGCACGGTCTGCACCGCGGTGTGGGCCCTGTCCTTCGTCATGCTGGTGGCGCTGCTCGTGGCCCGCGCCCTGCACTGGACGCACCACCGGGACCAGGCGCGGACGCATCTGCTCGACCCGGCCGTGGCCCCGTTCTACGGCTGTCTGTCGATGGCGCTGCTGGCCGTGGGCGCCGGCACGCTGCTGCTCGGGCAGGACTGGATCGGACCCGACGCCGCCGTCGCCGTCGACGTCGTGCTGTTCGTGGCCGGGACGGTGATCGGGCTCGTGGCCGCCGTCGCGATCCCGTACCTGATGGTCGTACGGCACCGGATCGAGCCGGGCCAGGCGTCGCCGGTGTGGCTGCTGCCCGTCGTCGCGCCCATGGTGTCCGCCGCGGTGGGCCCGCTGCTCGTCCCGCACCTGCCCGCCGGACAGTGGCAGCAGACGCTGCTGCTGGCCTGCTACGCGATGTTCGGGCTGAGTCTGCTGGCGACCCTGGTCATACTGCCGGTGATCTTCGCGCGGCTGGTCACCGCGGGGCCGCTGCCCCTGGTGCTCACCCCGACCCTCTTCCTCGTCCTCGGGCCGCTGGGCCAGTCGACGACCGCCGCCAACAAGTTCGCCGACGTCGCGGGCGGCGTGCTGCCCGCCTCGTACGCGCACGGCTTCACGGCGTTCGCCGTCCTCTACGGCGTGCCGGTGATGGGGTTCGCCCTGATGTGGCTGGCGCTGGCCGTCGCGATGGTGGTGCGGGCCCGCCGCGCGGGGATGGGGTTCGCGATGACCTGGTGGGCGTTCACCTTCCCCGTCGGCACCTGTGTCACCGGCGCGGAGGGCCTTGGCAAGCACACCGGTCTCGCCGCGTTCGACGCGCTCGCGATCGGGCTCTACGTGCTGCTGTTCGCGGCCTGGGCGGTCGCCTCGGTGCAGACGGCCCGCGGCCTGCTCAACGGTCGGCTGCTCGCCGCGCCGAAGTAGACCGTCAGGACGTCACGGGGCCGGCGGTCATCGCTTCAGCGCCCGGTACCGTCGCAGGAGTGCGGTGATCCGGTCCGGACGCGCCGCGCCGTTGAGCTCGGTCAGCAGGTCGTCGGGGCACAGCTCGTAGTGGTCGCCCCACCAGCGGCGGCCCGCGTTGTCCCAGATGCGGTAGCCGCCGGGCACGCCCCGGGCGACGTAGCGCCTCCTGCTCACCGATCCTCCCGTCCCTGCCGCAGTGCGGTGCCGATCACCTTGGGCGCCCACGCCAACGACGGCCCGTACCAAGTGAGGTGCCGCCCGTCGAGCAGCACCGCCGGGACGTCGAACGCCTCCGGGCCGTCCTCGGCCGTGAAACGGTACGGCTCGTCGGGCAGCACCACCAAGTCCTTTTCCACCGCCCCGAGTTCGTCGAGCGTCACCCGCGGGTAGCGCTCGGCGTGCCGCTCGTAGGCGTTGTCGACGCCGAGCCTGCGCAGCAGGTCGCCCGCGAAGGTGTCCCGGCCGAGCACCATCCAGGGCCGCCGCCAGACGGGGACGACGGCCGTCCGCCGGGTGAGTGGCGGGGCGAGTCCGCTCCACGCGGCCTCCGCCTCGCCCAGCCAGCGCGGCCGCGTCACCGCTCCGCAGGCGCGCAGCACCCGGTCCAGCTCGCTCAGCGCCTGCGGGAGTTCGCGGATCTCGGTGACGAGGACCGGGACGCCGGCCGCGCGCAGCGCCGCGAGGTCGGGGGCCCGGTTCTCCTCCTCGTTGGCGACGACGAGGTCGGGGCGCAGGGCGATGATCGCGGGGACGTCCGGGTTCTTGGTGCCGCCGATCCGGGGGACGGCGAGGTCCGCGGGGTGCGTGCACCAGTCGGTGGCGCCGACCAGCACCCCGGGCAGACTGACGGCGACCGCCTCCGTCAGGGAGGGGACGAGGGAGACGACGCGCACGGTCCGCTACTTCGGGCCCGGCTCGTCGACGGCGTCGATGTGCTCGGCGACGGCGACCACGAGGACCCGCGCGTCCGGCACGGCCGCCCGCCACCGGTGCCGTACGCCACCGGTCAGATACAGGGTGTCGCCGCGGACGAGCCGGTAGGCGCGGCCCTCCGCCTCCACCTCGACGGCGCCCTCCGTGACGTGCATGAGGACGTCGTTGCGCAGCTGGAACTCGCGGCCCGGGTCGTGGTCACCGACGAACTCCTGGGCGTGCATCTGGTGGTGGCCGCGCACCAGGGACCGTACGACGAAGTCGGTGCCCTGCTCGGCGACGGTCGTGTCGTCCGCGCGGACCAGGTCCACGGTGCGGGCCGGGTCGGCGGCCGCGAGGAGCTCGACGGCGGTGGTGCCGAGGGCGTCGGCGACCTTCTCCAGGGAGCGGCGGCTGGGCCGGGCCCGCTCGTTCTCGACCTGGCTGAGGAAGGGGACGGAGAGGCCGCTGCGCTCGGCGACGGCGGAGAGGGTCAGTTCGAGCGTCCGGCGGCGCCGGCGGACGGCCGCGCCCACGCGAAGTGTCTCCTTGTGTTCATCCATGACGTCCGCTCCCTCCCACGGCCGGCCTTGTTCGTTTGAATGCACCCTACGCATGTTCGTCAAACAGTTTCATGCGAGCGGAGGAAGCCGTGGGTCACGATCGGGCCGTCTGCTACAGCTCCCGCCAGTAGACGAGCTGCCCCTTCTCCCCCGGCGCCGCGCCCTCCCCCGGGACGAACAGGCTCACCAGCAGCGCGGGGTGGCCGTCGGGATCGGTGATCAGGGTTGCCGAGGGATTGGCGAACGCGGTGGAGCCGCCGTGGGTACGCAGCGCGAGCCGGTCGGCACGGCCGGTGACGGGATCGTAGGCGTAGGTGGCCCAGCTGCCGAAGTCGTCGCGCCACCGCTGCCCCTCGATGAGCACCATCCGCCGCCCGGCCAGGTCGAGCGGGGCGCGGTCGCCGATGTTGCCGCTGTTCCCGTACGCCTCTACGGCCCGGTCGACGCGGGGCGCGGCCGCGGCGTGCCAGGTGGTGAAGTCCGTCAGCGTCGCGACGAGTTGGCGGTCGGTGTCGCAGTCGGCGCGGTAGTGGCCGGTCAGTTCGACGGTGTCGCCGTGCGCGGCGGTGATCGCCGGGGTGCCCTCGGCGCAGGCGGAGAGGGTGCGGGGCGCGTCGAAGGCGTCGGCGGCGCGGCCGGTGAGCAGGGCGGCCAGGTCGGCGTAGCCGCGCACCGCGATGTGGTTGTCCGGGTCCTTCTCGTACGCGAGGACGTAGCCGCCCCGGTCGTCGGCGGCGAGCGCGGGCTGGCTGGAGCCGGGGCCGAAGTCGTGGCGGCGCTGCCAGTGCGCGAGGTCGGTGGAGGTGGCGACGGCGGAGTGGAAGCGGCCGTCGGCGAGCATCGTGTGGTAGACGGCCAGGTAGGTGCCGTCGGCGTGCTGGACGATCTGGGCGGCGTCCATGGTGCGGCCGGTGTCGTCGGTCGCGGCGTAGTGGTGGCCGTCCGCCTCGGTGACATCAGCCGCAAGTGACGCAAAACGGGCGGTTGCCGGTGAGGCCGGGGAAGCGCTGGCGGCGGGCAGCTGCGCGATGAGCAGGACGGCGGCGAGCGCGGCAGCGACGAGGGCGCCCACCCAGGCGCCCTGACGGACATCGATCACGGCGTCTTCGAGCGTAGGGACGCGGGCGCCGGGAGCGGAACGGAAAGAGGGGTGGGTTGCCTCACAGCCTCGGCCGTGCGGCGACCCACCCCCCCCCCTCTCAGGACGCGGAGGTCAGGATCAGGAAGCGGTCATCCGCTTCTCGACGTCCTGGTGCGTCTTGAGCCACGTGGTGACGGCGTCCTCCTCGTGACCCTGGCCCTGCTTCTTGATCTCGGCCTCCAGGCTGCCCAGCTCGTCCTCGCTCATCTTGAAGTTCTTGAACCACTTCGTGAGCTGCGGGTACTTGCTCGGGAAGTCCTTGTGGGAGATCGTCCGGATCGTGTTGCCCTCGCCGAACTTCTTCTTCGGGTCGGCCAGCTTGGTCAGGTCGTACTCGCTGTACGCCCAGTGCGGCGACCAGAGCACGACCGCGATCGGCTCCTTCTTCGCCAGGGCGCGCTTGAGCTCGGCCAGCATCGCCGGCGTGGAGCCGTCGACGACCTCGTACTCCTTGTCCAGGCCGTAGCCCGGCAGCACGTCCTTCTTCAGGAGCTGCATCTCACCGGTGCCCGGCTCGATGCCGACGATCTTCCCGTCGAAGGTCTTGGCCTTGCCCTTGAGGTCCGCGAGGGACTTGACGTCCTTCACGTAGGACGGCACGGCGAGTTCCAGCGAGGTCGGGCTGTACCAGGTGCCCAGGTCCTTCAGGTTCGCCTTGTTCTTGTTCCAGTAGTTGCTCTGGGCGTACGGCAGCCAGGCGTCGAAGTTGACGTCGAGGTCACCGCTGGCCAGGCCGGTGTAGACCGGGCCGACGTCCATCTGCTTGAGGTTCAGCTTGTAGCCGCGCTTCTCCAGGACGTTCTTCCAGAGGTACGTGACCGCGATGTCCTCGTCCCACGGGAACCAGGCGACGTTCACCGGACGCTTGTTCTCGTCCGAGTCGGACTGCTTCTTGACGGGGGCCCACTTGTCGACGACGTCCGGGTTGTCCTTCAGCCACGCCTTGACGGCGTCCTGCTGGTTGCCCTTGCCCGCCTTGTTGATCTCGGCCTCGAGACTCGTGAGCTGCTTCTCGCTCATCTTGAAGTCCTTGAGCCACTGGGCGACCTCGGGGTTGTCCCCGCTGAAGCCCTTGCGGGACAGCGTGTGCACGCCGTCGCCCTTGCCCCAGGCACCCTTCGGGTCCTTGAGCTTCTTCAGCTTGAAGTCGCTGTACGCCCAGTGCGGCGACCAGAGCGTGACGAGGATCGGCTGCTTCTTGGCGTACGCGCGCTTCAGCTCGGCCAGCATCGCCGGCGTGGAGCTGTCGACGACCTTGTACTCCTTGTCGAGGCCGTACTCCTTGAGCACCGACTTCTTGAGCATGCCCATCATGCCGGCGCTCGCCTCGATGCCGGTGACCTTGCCGCCGAACGTCGACGCCTGGCCCTTGAGGTCCTCGAGGGAGTTGACGTCCTTCATGTAGGCGGGGACGGTCAGCTCCAGGGACGTGGGGCCGTACCAGGATCCGAGGTCCTCGAGCTTCTTGCCGTACTTCTTCCAGTACTCGGCGTGCGTCGTCGGCAGCCAGGAGTCCGTCTCGAAGTCGGTGCTGCCCTGCGCGAGGGAGGTGTAGAGCGGTCCGGCGTCCATCTGCTTGGCCTCGACGTCGAAGCCGCGCTGCTCCAGGATCTCCTTCCAGAGGAAGGTGGAGGCGACGCCCTCGTCCCACGGGATGTAGCCGATGGAGAGCTTCTTGCCCTGGCCGACGTTGGTGCTGTCGCTCGCCGTGGTGGAGGCGGGCGAGCTGCCGAACATGCCCATGCCGCCCGCGACGAGCGCGAGGACGACGACACCGACGACGGCGACGACCGGACGGGGCCGGTACGACCAGATCTTCAGGCCCTGCGCGGAGCGCACCTTGGCGAGCGCGCGGCGGCCGAGCGGGGAGACCTGCTGGCCGAGCGAGCTGGTCATCCGGTCGAGGTAGATCGCCAGGATCACGATGGAGATGCCGGCCTCGGCGCCGAGGCCGACGTTCAGCTGGCCGATGGCCTCGTTGACCGCGCCACCGAGACCGCCGGTGCCGACCATGCCCGCGATGGCGGCCATGGACAGACCCAGCATGATGACCTGGTTGACACCGGCCATGATCGTCGGGAGGGCGAGCGGCAGCTGGACGCGCCACAGGGTGTTGCTCGGCTTGGTGCCGAACGCGTCGGCCGCCTCGACCAGCTCCTTGTCGACCTGCCGGATGCCCAGCTCGGTCATGCGCACGCCCGGGGGCAGCGCGAAGATCAGGGTCGCGACGATGCCGGCGGGGGCGCCGGAGCCGAAGAACAGGATGGCCGGGATCAGGTAGACCATCGCGGGCAGCGTCTGCATCAGGTCGAGGACCGGCCTGAACAGACCGCTGACCCGGTTGGAGCGGGCCGCCCAGATGCCCAGCGGCACCGAGATGACCAGCGCGATGATCGTCGACACCAGGACGAGCGACAGCGTCAGCATCGCGTCGTCCCACAGTTCCAGGTTGTCGATGAACCAGAACCCGACGAAGGTCAGCACCGCGCCGAGCGTGCCGCGCAACCAGAACGCGATGACCGCGAAGATGCCCGCGAGGAGCAGCGGTTCGGGGGCCTGCAGCACGTCGGCGATGCCGTTGTAGAGGCCGTCGAAGACGGTCTTGAAGAAGTCGAAGAGCCACGACATGTGGTTGAGCAGCCACTCGACCACGTCGTTGACCCAGTCACCGAAGGGAATCCTAGGCACCGGCGTTCACCTTCTCCACCGGTCCGTCGCCCTCGCCACGCGGCGTCGGGACGGCGTCCTTCGGTTCCTTGGCGAGGCCCTTGGCCGCGCCGTCGTTCCCGGACCCCTCGTCGGGCCCGTCCTCCACGGACTTCATCGGCTCGCCGAGCACGGCGAGCAGCCGCTCCCGCGGCACGACACCGACCAGCTTGCCGTCGTCGCCGGTCACGGCGACCGGTGTCTCGCTGGTCGCGCAGGGCGTGAACAGCTCGATGATCGGGGTGTCCTCGGTGACCGTGGCCGGGGCCTCGGCCGCCTGGTACGCCTTGTCGGGCGTGGCCATGATCGCGCCCGCGGTCAGGACGCGGGAGCGGTCGACGTCCTGGGTGAAGGACGCGACGTAGTCGTTGGCCGGCGTGACGAGGATGTCCTCGGACGAGCCGATCTGGACGATGCGGCCGTCACGCATGACGGCGATGCGGTCGCCCAGGCGCATGGCCTCGTTCAGGTCGTGCGTGATGAAGACGATGGTCTTCTTCAGCGTCTTCTGGAGCTCCAGGAGCTGGTCCTGCATGTCGCGCCGGATCAGCGGGTCGAGCGCGCTGAACGACTCGTCCATGAGGAGCAGGTCGGCGTCGGTGGCGAGCGCGCGGGCCAGGCCCACACGCTGCTGCATGCCGCCGGACAGCTCGTCGGGGAAGGACTTCTCCCAGCCCTTCAGGCCGGCCAGCTCCAGCGCGTCGTGGGCCCGCTTCTCGCGCTCGGCACGCGGGACGCCCTGCACCTCGAGGCCGTAGGCCGCGTTCTCCAGGACGGAGCGGTGCGGGAAGAGCGCGAAGTGCTGGAAGACCATGCTGATCTTCTTCGAGCGCACCTCGCGCAGTTCGCGTGCGGACAGCTGCGTCAGGTCCTGGCCGTCGAAGCGGACGTGTCCCGCCGTGGGCTCCAGGAGTCCGTTGAGCATCCGCAGAAGCGTGGACTTGCCGGATCCCGACAGACCCATGACGACGAAGATCTGGCCGGGTTCCACCGTGAAGGACGCGTCGATCACGGCGGCAGTGGTCCCGTTGGCGCGCAGCTCCTCACGGTCGGCTCCGCGGCGGAGTTCTTCCACCGCCTCAGTGGGTCGTCTGCCGAACACCTTGTACAGGTCTTCGGCTTCAAGCCTGGACACATACACCTCTCGGGTCGAACCAAGACGGCCCGCCTCCCCCGCCGGCGGGCCGTGGAGCGGCGCGGGTTCCGCCCGCCTGACCGGTCAGGCGTTCAGTAGTTGAATGCGTGACCGGATCCGTTCCGGGTCGGCGCCTGCCCGGGCTTATGCCGATCAAACAGAAGAGTGGTCCAGTTCACATTGCGTTCACTTCCTGGGCGACTCCCGCACAACCGGTGACGGTCGGCGATTGTCGGAGGGCTGCGGCATGATGCGGAGGGTGACCCAAGGAACCTCGGCGACTCAGCGCCTGATGCTGCTCGACACCGCGTCCCTGTACTTCCGGGCCTACTTCGGGGTGCCGGACTCCGTGAAGGCCCCGGACGGCACGCCGGTGAACGCCGTGCGCGGGCTGCTCGAATTCATCACGCGGCTCGTCCACGACCACCGGCCCACCCACCTGGTGGCGTGCATGGACGCGGACTGGCGCCCGCAGTGGCGGGTCGACCTGATCCCGTCGTACAAGGCGCACCGGGTGGCCGAGGAGACGGCGGCCGGGACCCCGGACGAGGAGGAGATCCCCGACACGCTCTCCCCGCAGGTCCCGATCATCGAGGCGGTGCTCGACGCGGTGGGCATCGCGCGGGTGGGCGTCGAGGGGTACGAGGCGGACGACGTGATCGGCACGTTCACGGGCCGGGCGACCGGCCCCGTCGACATCGTGACCGGCGACCGGGACCTCTTCCAGCTGGTCGACGACGAGCTGGAGCGCCGGGTCCTCTATCCGCTCAAGGGCGTGGGCACGCTGCAGATCACGGACGAGGACCTGCTGCGCGAGAAGTACGGCGTGGACGGTTCGGGCTACGCGGAGATGGCGCTGCTGCGCGGCGACCCCAGTGACGGGCTGCCGGGGGTGCCGGGCATCGGCGAGAAGACGGCCGCGAAGCTGCTCGCCCAGTTCGGGGACCTGGCCGGGATCATGGCCGCGGTCGACGATCCCGGGGCGAAGCTGACGCCGACCCAGCGCAAGCGGCTGGACGAGGCCCGGCCCTATCTGGCGGTGGCGCCGACGGTGGTGCGCGTCGCGGGCGACGTCGCCCTGCCGGACGTGGACACGGCGCTGCCGCACGAGCCCCACGATCCAGTGGCCCTTGAGGAGTTGGCGGCACGCTGGGGTTTGGGGGGTTCTTTGCAGCGACTCCTCACCACGCTCTCAGCTTGAGGTGTTAGCTTAGGTATACCTAAGTTGCACTGGATCGAGGGAGACCGCAGATGGCCGAGCGCCCCGCACGCAAGCCCCGCAAGGCCCGCTCCGCGCAGGTCGTGCGCACGGAGCGGCTCACGCCGCACATGCAGCGGGTGGTGCTCGGCGGGGACGGCCTCGCGGACTTCCCGGAGCAGCTCGAACACACCGACCACTACGTGAAGTTGCTGTTCGCGCCGGAGGGCGTGAGCTACGACGAGCCGTTCGACGTGGAGCGGATCCGCGAGGAGCTGCCGCGCGAGCAGTGGCCCGTGACGCGGACGTACACGGTGCGCGCCTGGGACCCGGCCGCGCGGGAGCTGACCCTCGACTTCGTGATCCACGGCGACGAGGGCCTGGCCGGTCCGTGGGCGGCCTCGGTCCAGCCCGGCGGGCCGGTCCGCTTCATGGGTCCCGGCGGTGCCTACCACCCCGACACCTCGGCGGACTGGCACCTCCTCGTCGGCGACGAGAGCGCCCTGCCGGCGGTCGCCGCCGCGCTGGAGGCGCTGCCGGAGGGGGCGCGGGCCCACGTCTTCCTGGAGGTCGAGGGACCCGAGGAGGAGCAGAAGATCGACTCCCCCGTCGAGATCACCTGGCTGCACCGCTCCGGCCGCCCCGTCGGCCAGGCGCTGATCGCCGCGGTCACGGAACTCACCTTCCCCGAGGGCCGGTTGCACGCGTTCGTGCACGGTGAGGCGGGCTTCGTGAAGGAGCTGCGGCGGCACCTCCGGGTGGACCGGGAGATCCCCCGCGAGGACCTCTCGATCTCCGGCTACTGGCGGCTCGGGCACAACGAGGACGGCTGGCAGGCGTCGAAGCGGGATTGGAACGCGCAGGTGGAGGCGGAGCAGGAGCCTCCGGCGGTTTCCGGGTGAGGTTGCCTCCGGCGGTTTCCGGGTGAGGTTGGCTCGCGGCGCTTTCCGGGTGACTTCGCCTTGCTGCGACTTGGGGGGCACCCGGGGTTGCGGCGATTCTCTGTCACTTGAGGTGCTGCGGCGATCGAGGTGCCGGGGGTCGGAGTGGCCCCCGGGGGCCTCGCGCCGTTTCTGTCGGCGGGGTGTTGGCCTCTGACGCGCCGTCGTGGCTGGTCGCGCAGTTCCCCGCGCCCCTGACGGGGCGCCGTCGTGGTGCTCGCGCCATTCCCCGCGCCCCTGACGGGGCGCCGCCGTGGTGCTCGCGCCATTCCCCGCGCCCCTGACGGGGCGCCGCCGTGGTGCTCGCGCCATTCCCCGCGAACTGGCGGGGCTACACCTTGCGTTGGTACGACGCGAACGTGTGGGTGGAGAGCCAGATCGCGGAGAGGGCCAGGGTCAGCAGTGCGCCGGAGCGGAGCAGGATCGAGGGCCAGTCCGGGTGGGCGGACATCGCCGAACGGCCCGCCACCATCGCCCAGTTGAGCGGGTTGAAGTCCGCGACGTGGCGCATCCACGACGGCATCTGGGCCGGGGCCATGAACGCCGACGACAGGAACGTCAGCGGCAGCAACAGGAACGTGTTGATGCCGATGATCGACTCCCGCTCCTGCACCAGCACGCCCAGCGCGCTGGAGAACGCCCCGAATATGGTGCCCAGCAGGACCGAGGTCACCACGAGGATCACGATGCCGACGAGCCCGCCCGGGTAGCTCGCGCCGCCGGCCAGGCCGAGCAGCACGATGATCACGGACTGGAGCGCGGTCACCAGGCCGTTGTTCACCACGGTGCCGTTCGCGAGGGCGGCGCGGCTGACCGGCGTGGTGAGGAAGCGGTTGAGCGTGCCGCGCTGGATCTCGTCGAGCGTGGTCATCCCCGCCCACATGTTGGAACTGAGCGCGCTCATCACGACGACGCCCGGCACCAGGTAGTCCAGGTACGACGTGGTGCCGAAGCCGCCCAGCTCGACGACCTTCTTGAAGAGGTTGCCGAACAGGAACAGCCAGACGACCGGCTGGATCAGGGTGATCAGGAGATAGGCGGGCTGGCGCAGGAACACCATCAGCTGACGCTGCGTCATGTACCAGGTCTGGGCGAGGGGATCGACCCTCGTCGTGATCTCGGCGCTCATCGCACACCTCCGGCCGTGGCGAGCTCCGCGGGGGCGCCCGCCTCGTCGTACCTGCGGCCCGCGTACCGCAGGTACACGTCGTCGAGCGAGGGCCGGGCGACCGTGGCGGCGGCCACCGTGACGCCCGCCCGCTCCAGGGCGCCGAGCAGCAGCGGCACCGCCGCCGCCCCGTCGTCCGCGCGCACGCTGATGCGGCGCTCGTCGAGGTGTGCGTCGTGGACGCCGGGCAGTCCGCCCAGCACGCCGTCCAGCAGGGTGCGGCCGGCGTCGCCGACGGCCGCGCCCAGCTCCAGATGGACGGCGTCACCCCGCAGTTCGCCCTTGAGTTCGTCCGGGGTGCCGGTGACCACGACCCGGCCGCGGTCGACGATGGCGATGCGCTCGGCGAGCCGGTCGGCCTCCTCCAGATAGTGCGTGGTGAGCAGGATGGTGAGGCCCTCGGTGCCGGCGAGGCGGCCGATCTCGCCCCACATCGCCGTGCGCGCCTCGGGGTCGAGGCCGGTCGTCGGCTCGTCGAGGAAGAGCACGGCGGGGCGGTGGACGAGGCCGAGTGCCACGTCGAGACGGCGCTGCATGCCGCCGGAGTACCCCTTGACCGGGCGCTTGGCGGCGTCCGTCAGGGCGAACCGGTCCAGGAGTTCGTCGACCCGGCGGTTCAGGGCCGGGCCCCTCAGTCCGTAGAGCCTGCCCTGGAGCTGGAGGTTCTCGCGGCCGGTGGCCTGCGGGTCGGCGCCGGACTTCTGGGCGACGACGCCGATGGCCCGGCGCACCCGGTCGGGGTGGCGGAGCACGTCGTGGCCCGCGACCTCGGCGGTGCCCGAGTCGGGCCGGGCCAGGGTGGTGAGGATCTTGACGGTGGTGGATTTGCCCGCCCCGTTCGGCCCGAGGAGGCCGAAGACGGTGCCGGGTTCGACGGTGACGTCCAGGCCGTCGAGGGCCCGGACGTCGCGTGGATAGGTCTTGACGAGTCGTCGCGCCTGCACGGCAGGCGCCTCGGTACGCGTGACAGCGTTCATGACGGAGCTCTCCCCTGTGGGGTGGATGACGACCGATCCACGTGAAGAGCGCCGGGCTATTCTGGGTGTGCCGCACCTCGACTGCCTGGCCCGCTGCACGGTGGGTCGGTCCGGGGTTCGAGACCCTGGCGGGGCTGCTGCAACAGCTCCGCCGGGGTCGTTTCGGTTTCATGGCTTGTCGGGGGGCGGCCCCTCCAGGTCCAGGAACTCTTGCGGGAGTTCGCCCGTCTCGTGGAACGACCGCCACTGCTCGACGCCCTCCAGCGAGCCGTCCCTGACCTCGGCGAGGAAGGTCCGGACCCACTCGGCCTGCGCCCTGAGCATGTGGAGCTGGTACTCGGTCTCGACGAGGAACATCCGCGGCAGCGTCTCGTACAGCTTCGCGAGCCCGCCCTGCGCGCTCGCGATCCGCACGTCGAGGTCGGCGATCCGGTCCTCCAGGAGCCGCACCACCTCGTCGGGGTGGATGACCCCGATCAGGGAGAGCGCCGTCTCAAAGATCGGGTACTCCTGGGCGGGCACGGCCAGCAGGTCGGACAGCCACTCGACGGCTTCCTCCCGTCCGGCGTCGGTGATGCCGTAGAGCGTGCGCTCCGGCCGGTTCCCCTGCCGCTGCACGCCCGCCATCTCGACGAAGCCGTGCTTCTCCAGGTTCTGCACGACCGTGTACAGCGAGCCGTAGTTGATCTTCGTGCTGGTGTCCTTGCCGCGGCGACGCAGCGTCTGCGCGATCTCGTACGGATGCATGGACTTCTCCATGAGCAGCACCATGACCGCGAGCGCCAGCGGGTTGCCGAGCTTGCGCCGCTTCGTCGCCATCCTCATCACCTCGTTCACGAATACTCGTAGCCGAACATATCGCGAACCTCCGGACCGGTCAATACGCGTACGCAGCTTCATACACGATGTATCGCGAACGACCGGGAGGGTGCCGCGCCGGGTGAGGAGTTGGGCGCGGTCGCGACACGGCCGTGTGACGCCGCCGAAACAGCGCGCCCCTAATTTCTGTCGCTCGACAGGAACCCTCTCCGGCCCGCCGAGGGCCCGCTGAAGGCAGGTGCGCCCACGTGACCACCCTCGCCCCCACGCACGACCCCTCGCCCCCGTCCGGCGACGACGCCTCGCTCACCGAGTTCGGCTACCGGCAGGAGCTGCACCGCAGCCTGGGCCGGTACGCGTCGTTCGCCGCGGGCTTCTCCTTCATCTCGGTCCTGACGACCGTCTTCCAGTTCTTCGCCGTCGGGTACTCCTTCGGCGGCCCGGTGTTCTTCTGGACCTGGCCGGCCGTGCTCGCCGGGCAGCTGCTCGTCGCCGCCTGCTTCGCCGAACTCGCCGCCCGCTACCCGATCTCGGGCGCGATCTACCAGTGGTCGTCGCGGCTCTCCACGCCGTCCTTCGGCTGGTTCGCCGGCTGGATCATGGTCATCGGGCAGACCGTGGTGGTCGCGGCCGCCGCGCTCGCCCTGCAGATGGTGATGCCGCCGCTGTGGTCCGGCTTCCAGCTGCTCGGCGGCGACCCGTCGCCCACGTCGCCCACCGGCGCGGCGAACGCGGCGGTCCTCGGCCTGCTCCTGCTGACCCTGACGACGCTGGTGAACGTCGTCGACAACCGGGTGATGTCCCTGGTCAACCGGATCGGCGTGACCGCCGAGATCGTCGGGGCCGTGCTCATCGTCGTCCTGCTCCTGACGCACTCGGAGCGCTCCCCCGGCATCACGTTCCACACCGGCGCGGCGGGCCAGTCCGGGCTCCTGGCCGCCCTGCTGACGGGCTCGCTCACCGCCGCGTACGTCCTGATCGGCTTCGACAGCGCGGGCGAGATGAGCGAGGAGACGCACCACCCGCGGCGTACCTCGCCGCGCACGATCCTCACCGCGCTCGGCGCCGCGGGACTGCTGGGCGGACTGCTGGTGCTCGGCGGGATCCTCGCCGCGCCGAGCCTGACGGACGGCCGGCTCGCGTCGGACGGACTGAGCTACGTCCTGACGAGCAGCCTGGGCGACGGCGTCGGACGGCTGCTCCTGGCGGACGTGGTGATCGCCGTCGCGGTGGCCACGCTCGCCATCCAGACGGCGGCCTGCCGGATGCTCTTCTCGATGGCGCGCGACGGAGTGCTGCCCCGGTCCAGGGCCCTGGCGAAGGTCAGCCCGCGCACCGGCATGCCGGCCGGCCCCGCCCTCGTGGTGGGCGCCTTCGCCGCGGCCCTGCTCCTGCTGAACTTCGCGTCGCCCGACGCCTTCCTGGCCATCGGCACGACCTGCATCGTGCTGCTGTACCTGGCGTACGCGATGGTGACGGGGCCGATGCTGGTGCGCAGGCTGCGCGGCCGGTACCGGGGCACGGCCGCCGACGGCACCGACGAGACCGGCCGCCCGTTCTTCTCCCTGGGCCGCTGGGGCCTGCCGGTCAACGCGCTGGCGCTGCTCTACGGCCTGTTCATGACGGTCAACCTGGCCTGGCCGCGGGCCGCCGTGTACGACCCGGCGGGCGGGCACTGGTACTTCCGGTGGTTCACGGTGCTGTTCCTGGCCGCGGTGCTGGCGACGGGCGCGGCGTACCGGTGGCGGCGCCGTACCCTTGCCCTCGATGAGACGCCGCAAGCCCCGCACCCCGCCCTCCCCGCTCCCCCAGCGTGACGGCGTCGACCCGGTGCGGGTGCGGCAGCCGCTCGACGGGGCGTGGGCCACCGTGCGGGACCACCTCGTGGGGCGGCTCGCCGCCGGGGACGGGGTGATCGACGCGATGATCGCCGAGGGGCGGATCCTGCGGGCCGACGGCTCCCCCGTCACCGACCGCACCCCGTACGAGCCGGGCGGCTACGTCTGGTTCCACCGCGATCTGGCGCCCGAGACGCCCGTCCCCTTCGACGTGCACGTCGTGTACCGCGACGAGCACGTCGTCGTCGCGGACAAGCCGCACTTCCTGGCCACGACACCGCGCGGCAGCCACGTCGCCGAGACCGTACTGGCCCGGCTGCGCAGGGACCTGGGGATCGCCGAGCTCGGCCCCGCGCACCGGCTCGACCGGCTGACCGCGGGCCTCGTGCTGCTCGTCGTGCGACCCCAGGAGCGCGGCGCGTACCAGACGCTGTTCCGCGACCGGCTGGTGACGAAGGAGTACGAGGCCGTCGCCCCGTACGACCCGGCCGTGGCGCTGCCCGTCACCCTGCGCAGCCGGATCGAGAAGGAACGCGGGGTGCTCACCGCCCTGGAGGTGCCCGGCGGTGAACCCAATGCCGTGAGCGAGGTGCGGCTGACCGCTCACCGGGACGGCCTGGGGCTCTACCGGCTGACCCCGCACACCGGCCGCACCCATCAGCTCCGCGTCCACATGAACAGCCTCGGGCTGCCGATCCTCGGCGATCCGCTCTATCCGCGGATCGCCGAGCCCGTCGCGTCCGACGACTTCCGCAGGCCCCTGCAACTCCTCGCGCGGACACTGGAGTTCAGGGATCCCGTGACGGGGCGCGAGCACCGCTTCCGCAGTGCTCGCGCCCTGGCCGCCTGGGAGTCGTACGAGAGCTGGGATCAGTAGCCGCGCCACCAGCGCAGGAAGCGCTGCCAGGCGCCGAGGGGGCGCTGCGGTTCGGCGGCGGCCGGGGCCGGTGCGGTGGGTGCGGGCGCCGCCGGGGCCGGCATCGGGGTCGCCGCGGGCGCGGGCGTCGAGACCTGCCACTCCTTGTGCTGCTGCGGCGGCACCGTGCTCGGCTTGGACACGACGTCCTGCTGCGCGCGCGGCGAGAACGCCACCGGAAGCGCCACGAGGTGCCGCGACAGGATCGTCGAGCGCCACTTCAACTCGGCCTCGGACACCGAGAGTTCGGCGTCCGGCAGCCGCATCAGGAACGCGTCGACGCCGATCTCCGCGATGGCACGGCTGACGTCCTGTCCCGGGCACTCGTGCGGGCCGCCGCCGAACGCGAGGTGCGAGCGGTTGCCCATCATGTGGGCGGTCGGGTCGGGGCGGACGTGCGGGTCGACGTTGCCCGGCTGGATACCGAAGATCAGGCCGTCGCCGGCCCGGATGTGCCGGCCGCCGAGCTCGGTGTCCACCTTGGCGAAGTAGCCGACCATGGCGCTGAACGGGGGCTCGTCCCACAGCGACTGCTCGACCGCCTCGGGGACCGTCATCTGCCCGCCGTTGAGCTGGGCGCGGAACCGCGGGTCGGTGAGGACGACGCGCAGCACGTTCGCGATGAGGTTGGCCGTGCCCTCGTACGCGGCGATGAGCGCGAGCCGCAGGTGCTGGCCGACCTCGTCGTCGCTGAGCCCGGCGGGGGCGGTGACGAGGGCGCTGGTGAAGTCGTCCTCGATCGGGTCGGCCCGGCGGCGCACGGCGAGGTCCATCAGGACGCTCATGATGAACTCGTTGCTGGCGATGGCCGTCTCGGTGCCCTTGATCATGTCGCGGGCCGCCTGCACGAAGCGCTCGCTGTACGCCTCGGGCGCGCCGAGGATCTCCAGCATCACCATCATCGGCAGGTGTTCGGCGAACTCGCTGACGACGTCGCAGGTGCCGCGCTCGGAGAACCGGTTGATGATCTCCTGTGTCGACTTGTTGACGACGCGGCGCAGGGTGCGGTGCTCGATGGTCTCCATGGCGAGGTTGTTGGCCTCGCGCAGCCGGCGGTGCTCCTGGCCCTCGGTCATGGAGGAGATCGGCTGCCAGGTGAAGACGGGTGCGAGCGGGTGCGTGGGCTTGACCGTGCCGTCCTTGACGGCGGTCCACTCCCGCGAGTCGCGGTTGTACTGCGAGGTGGTGCTCACCATGTGGAGGTTCTCGGCGTGGCCGAGCACCGCCCACATCCGGACGTCGTCGTGGATCAGCACGGGGGCGACGGCGCCGTGCTCGGCGCGGAGCTTCTCGTAGACGGCCGCGAGGTCCTCGTCGGCCTCGGGTCCGTAGAGCCGGCGCAGTCCGTCCGGGCCGAGGGCGTGCGCGGGGCAGCCGGGCGGCGGCGCGGCCGCGGGGTCTGCGTACGAGTCGTATCCGGCGGGTGACTGGGAGGGCTGGGAGGGAGGCGTCACGGTGATCGCTCCGGTCGTCGGGTCAACTGGGGTCGGGGCCAAGGGGGTTCGGGGACACGGGGGTTCCGGTCCCCTCAGGCGTGGTGCAGCGCCATCTCGTGCAGATAGCGCATGAGGGTCATGAGGACGTCGCGGCTGGAGGCCCTGCGGCGCGCGTCGCACTCGATGATCGGGACGTGCGGGTCGAGGTCGAGGGCGTTGCGCAGCTCGTCCGCGGGGTAGCGCGGCCCGTCCGGGAAGGCGTTGTTGGCGATGACGAACGGCACGCCGCGCTCCTCCAGGCGCCCGATCACGTCGAAGCTGACTTCCAGCCTGCGGGTGTCGATCAGGACCACGGCGCCGAGCGCGCCCTCGAACAGGCCGTTCCACAGGAACCAGAAGCGCTCCTGTCCTGGCGTCCCGAAGAGGTAGAGGACGAGCTCGTCGGTGATCCTGATGCGGCCGAAGTCCATGGCCACGGTGGTGGCGGTCTTGGTGTCCGAGCCGTAGTTGTCGTCGACGCCGATGCCCGCCTGCGTCATCGTCTCCTCGGTGGTCAGCGGACGGATCTCGCTGACGGAGCCGACCATGGTGGTCTTGCCGACGCCGAAGCCGCCCACGATGACGATCTTCACCGCGGACGTGACCGTCTCGGGCATCCGGTCCTCGGCGCGCGGGCCGGGGATGTGCACGCTCCCGAGCACGGTGTCCGGGCCGTCAGAGCTTCTGTAGTCCATGCATCACCGCTTCGAGGAGGGAACGGTCGGCGGTCGCGCCGCGGATCACCGGGGCGCGCGCCTGTACCAGTTCGGCCGCGAGGAGTTCACCGAGCAGCACGGTGACCACGCTGAACGGCAGGTTCAGATAGGCCGAGATCTCGGCCGTGGACAGGGGTGTCCGGCACATGCGTAAGACGGCCGCCTGTTCCGGCGCCGCGGACGGCGGGGGGTCGGCGCGGGCCACGATCAGGGTGACCAGGTCGAGGGGCGCCCGCTCGGCCCCGTCGGTGCCGCCGGTGATGACGTAGAGGCGCTCGGGGTCGACGGGTTTGCCGTCCTGCGTGGACCGGCGCTCGCGTTGCGGAGGCTGTTCTCGGAACGGGGGGTCCGGTGGGCGCGGACTCATACGGTCTGGCCGTTGCGTCGCGGCGGGCTGGTCAGGTGTGCGCCGATCCGGATGACGAGATCGCGCATCTGGTGGCTGACGAGCCCGGCGTCGACGAACTGGTCGGCGAGGACCGCGAGGTACGCGCCCTTGCCCGCGGCCATCAGGTAGAAGAAGCCGCCGTGGACCTCGATGATGACCATGTTCATGGAGCCGTCGCTGTCCGGGATCTCGGTGGCGACGGCGGAGGCCAGCGACTGGAGTCCCGCGCAGGCGGCGGCGATCCGGTCGGCCGCGTCCGGGTCACCTCCGTAGCGGGCGATGCGCAGTCCGTCCGAGGAGAGCACCACCACCTGGTGGACGTTGGGCACGCACTCGGCGAGCTCCTTGAGCATCCAGTCGAAATTGGCCCGTTGCTGGATCACTGGCGGTCTCCCTCGTCGACCTGCTGGTTGTACGCGTCGTCATGCGGCTTCTCCGTGCCGCCGTCCGGGGCCGTGGCGTCGGGCTTGAGCCCGTTCATGAACGCCTCGACCCACAGGCCGGGTTCGGGCTGCGCCGGCTTGTCGTGCTCCGGCTCCGCGGAGGGCACGGGGCCGGTCGTCGGCGCGCCGTGGGCCTCGGGCGGCGGCATGGTGAGGTCCGGGTTCCGCGGCGTCACGATGATCTGGTCCTCGATGATCTTCGTGTCGTACTTCCTGCGGCGCTGCGGCAGCCCGTTGGCCCGCCATTCGGTGACCACAGGGACGTCGTCCTCCGCGGCGGCGACGAGCGGGGCCGAGGGGCGCGGGCCCGTGGTGGGGCGGCGCGTCTTCTTCAGGCGCGGCTCTTCCTTGATCGGTACGCCGTTGTGGTCGACGCGGGGCACGGCGGTGACGCCGATGCCGTGGGCGAGGCCGGGCGCGGGTTCGGTGCTCATCATGTCGCGCGGGACGACGAGGACGGCGCGCACGCCGCCGTAGGCGGACTGGCGCAGCGAGATCTGCATGCTGTACATGGAGCAGAGCCGGCCGACGATCGCGAGGCCGAGGCGCGGGTTCTCGCCGAGGTCGTTGAGGTCGACGCCCGCCTTGGCCTTGTCGAGCATCCGCTCGACCTTGGCCTGGGCCTCCTCGCCGAGGCTGACGCCGCCGTCCTCGATCTCGATGGCGATGCCGGTCTGCACCTCGACGGCGGTGACGTGCACGCGGGTGGTGGGCGGCGAGTAGCGGGTGGCGTTGTCGAGGAGTTCGGCGACGGCGTGGATGACGGGCTCGACGGAGACGCCCTTGATGGCGACGTCGCAGATGGCGTGCAGGTCGATGCGCGGGTATTCGAGGATGCGCGACATGGCGCCGCGCAGCACGCTGTAGAGCTTGACGGGCCGGGGCCACTGGCGGCCGGGCCGGGCGCCGCCGAGGACGGTGACGGAGTCGGCGAGGCGGCCGATCAGGGCGGTGCCGTGGTCGATCCGCAGGAGGTCGTCGAAGACCTCGGGGTTGCGGCCGTGGTCCTCCTCCATCTCGCGGAGTTCCTGGGCCTGCTTGTGCACGATGGCCTGGACGCGGCGGGCGACGGAGACGAAGGCGCGCTGCGCCGCGTCGATCTCGGAGTCGCCGCGGTCGATCTCGCGCAGGCAGAGCCGGAGCAGTTCGCGCTCGCCCTGGGTGACGTCGCGGAAGTCGGGGTCGGCGTCGCAGGTGCGGGTGACGGCGTCCTTCGGGTTGTCGCCGGTGCGCATCCGGTACAGGGCGTGCGGGAGGACTTCCTTGGCGACGCGCATCGTGCGGTGTTCCTGGGCGGTGATGCGGGCTTCCAACTCGCTCACGTGCTGGGCGTATCGGGCGCGCAGTCCCGTGACGACGCGGCCGCGCCGGACGGCCTCGGCCGCGACGGCGACCACGAGGAGCGTGCCGAGCGTGCCGCACAGGGCGACGGCGAGGCGGGCGGGCTGTGTGACCACGGCGACGGCCGCTCCGGTGGCGGCGGCCATGACCATGGCGGGCAGCAACAGCACGCGTGTGTAGGGGACTTCTCGGCCACCGGGAGGCGATTGAACACTCACCATGTATGCCCTCAGAACGGTCGGGTCGGGGAAGGTCGCGGTGGTTCGCCGCACTTTGTTCCGTGCATGAAAGCGAACCATCGGCGCACAGGGGAACAAGCGCCCGAATACATCTCAACTCGGTGCGCTGCGGGCGAGCTTAGTCCGACCGGATCATCGCCGAGTCATATTCAGCAAGGCCCTGAAATAACCCCTGGGACAGGAATACACTCACGCCCATTTGCACGCTCAGCACCGAATCGCACACATGGAGTGAGGGCGTCCGCCCGTCCGTGGGAACAGGTGTGTCAGATTCCGGCGATGCGCAGCGCCGCGTCGGCCGTGGCCTCGGCGAACACCGCGACCGGCCGCTCCGGATCGGACCGGTGCACGAGGATGACACCTTCGATCAGCCCGAACAGCAGGTCGGTCCGCAGGGCGAGTTCGCCCTTGCCGAGGGTGGACCCCACGGCGGTACCGGCCAGCAACTGCCGGTAGGCGTCCTTGAGTTCGGCCCGTACGGCGTGGAAGCCGGCGAACCGCTCGGTGCGCACCTCGGGCAGCAGGTAGAGGACGCCGAGGTTGTGCGGGCCGCCGCACAGCAGCTCCACGTCGGAGCGGCACAGCTCCCACAGCCGGTCCGCGGCGGACGCGTCGGTGTCGGCCAGCAGGGCGCGGGCCAGGGCGAGGGACGGCGTGACCGTCGACTCCAGGAGCTCGGCGAGCAGCTCCTCCTTGCCGGAGACGTAGTGGTACATGGTCGCCTGCCGCATCCCGGCCCGTTCGGCGACGGCGCGGGTGGTGGTCGCCGCGTACCCCTTGGTGGTGAACAACTCGGCGGCTGCCGCCAGGAGTTCGGCCCGCGGCGCCAGCCCGCTGTCCGGCCGCTGCGCGGCCCGCGGGCGTCCGACGCGACGCGCTCCCGGAGTGCTCATGCGGCCGATCGTTGCACATCCGCTCGGACCGGCGGCGGGGTGAGGACTCGGTAACGGACGCGCAATGGCCGGGCAACGCGCCGGAAGCCGCCTCTCCCTAATTTCTGTCGGGCGACAGAAACCAGGCCCACGACGTCCAGCCGGAAGGTCCCGCCATGGCGACAGCGACCACCTACGGAGCCCGCGACCACGCCCGCGCCCAGCAGGGCACCCGCACCGACGCGATGCCGGTGGTGCCCGCCCGCGACTGGGCCGAACCCCCCTGCGAGGCAGGCCACTTGGTGTGGGCGGAGACGGTGGCGGGCGGCGGCTACACGCACCGCGTGCTGGCCCGCGGCACCGAACTGCGCCTCACCGACCCGACGGGAACCGCCTGCGCGCACCTCCTCCTCCACGTCGACGGCCGTCCCTGGGAGCGGCTGAACGTCGCCGACACCGTGAAGGTGCAGTGGAACGCCTACCTCGGCGAGGGCCGGCTGCTCCTGTCCGACCAGGGCCGCGTCCTCGCCTCGATCGTGGCCGACACCACCGGCGGCCGGCACGACGCGCTGTGCGGCACCTCCACCCTCGTGCGCAACGAGCAACGCTACGGCGCGGGGACGCCGGAGTCGGCGTCCCCGGCCGGACGTGAGCTGTTCAAGCTGGCGGCCGCGAAGAACGGGCTGACGCCGCGCGACCTGCCGCCGTCGCTCTCCTTCTTCCAGGGGGTCCGGATCGGCGCGGACGGCGAGGTGGAGTTCACCGGTCCGGCCGGTCCCGGCGCGAGCGTGACGCTCCGCGCCGAGCAGGACGTGACGGTGCTGCTCGCGAACGTGCCGCACCCCTGCGACCCGCAGGAGGCCTATGTGTGCGGCCCGCTGGAGGTCCTCGCCTGGCGGGCCGCGCCCACCACGGAGAAGGACCCGCTGTGGGACGCCACCCCCGAGGGCCGTCGCGCCTTCCTGAACACCGCCGACTTCCTCGCCTCCAGGGGGATCCTGTGACCACCGTCGCCGCCCGTGCCGCCTGGTCCGCCGTCGTCCCCGCCGGCCGGACGCTCACCCTCACCGACCTGAAGGGCAACCAGGCCGTGGACTTCCTGGTGTACGACGCCCGGGACACGGCCGTCCGCTACAGCGCGCCCGACACGATCCAGGCGCAGGGCGGCATCTTCCTGACCACGGGCAGCGTGCTGCTCAGCAACGAGCACACGCCGCTGATGACCGTCGTCGCCGACGAGGTGGGCCGCCACGACACGGTCGGCGGCGCCTGCTCCAAGGAGTCCAACACCCTGCGCTACGGCCACCACACGTGGGCGCAGCACGCCTGCGTCGACAACTTCCTCGCGGAGGGCGCCCGGTACGGCCTCGGCAAGCGGGACCTCGTCTCGAACGTCAACTGGTACATGAACGTGCCGGTGGAGCAGGACGGCACGCTCGGCATCGTCGACGGCCTGTCGTCGCCGGGGCTGCGGGTGACGCTGCGCGCGGAGCGCGAGGTGCTCGTGCTGGTCTCCAACTGCCCGCAGATCAACAACCCGTGCAACGGCTTCGCGCCCACGCCCGTCGAGCTGACCGTGGCGGGTGGCGCATGAGCTTCGACACGCTGCTCGTCGCCAACCGCGGCGAGATCGCGGTCCGCGTCATCCGTACGGCCCGCGAGCTGGGCCTTCGCACGGTCGCGGTGTACTCCGACGCGGACCGCGGCGCCCCGCACGTCCGCCTCGCCGACGAGGCCGTCAGGCTCGGCCCCGCGCCCGCCAAGGAGTCGTACCTGGACGCGGACCTGGTCCTGCGGGCGGCGAAGGACACGGGGGCCGGGGCCGTCCACCCGGGCTACGGGTTCCTGTCCGAGGACGCGGCCTTCGCGCGGCGCTGCGAGGACGCGGGCATCGTGTTCGTCGGCCCGACCCCGCGCCAGCTGGAGCTGTTCGGCGCGAAGCACACCGCGCGGGCCGCCGCGCGGGCGGCCGGGGTGCCCCTGGCGCCCGGCACCGGGCTGCTCGCGGACGTGACCGAAGCGCTCGCGGCGGCCGAGGCGGTGGGCTATCCGGTCATGCTGAAGGCCACCGGCGGGGGCGGCGGCATCGGCATGTCCGCCTGCCGCGACGCGGCCGAACTGCGTCACGCGTGGGAGCGGGTGCAGCGGATCGCGGCGGCATCGTTCGCCTCGGCGGGGGTGTTCCTGGAGCGGCTCGTCGAGCACGCCCGCCACGTCGAGGTGCAGGTCTTCGGCGACGGCGCGGGCCGGGTCGTGACGTTCGGCGACCGCGACTGCTCGCTGCAGCGCCGCAACCAGAAGGTCGTGGAGGAGGCCCCGGCGCCCGGCCTGCCCGCGCACATGCGCAGGCAACTCGCCGACTCGGCACGCGAGTTGTGCGCCTCGGTGGAGTACCGGTCCGCCGGGACGGTCGAGTTCGTGTACGACGCGGCGCGCGAGGAGGCCTACTTCCTGGAGGTCAACACCCGGCTCCAGGTGGAGCACCCGGTCACCGAGGAGATCTACGGGGTCGACCTCGTCGCGTGGATGCTGCGACTGGCCCGCGGCGAGTCCGACGTCGTCCGCGACCCGGGACCCCCGCGCGGCCATGCCGTCGAGGCCCGGATCTACGCGGAGGACCCGAGCCGCGAACACCGGCCGAGCGCGGGCCTGTTGACCCGGGTGGAGTTCCCGGCGGGGGTCCGCGTGGACGGCTGGATCGAGACGGGGACCGAGGTCACCACCGCGTACGACCCGATGCTGGCGAAGGTGATCGCGTACGGCGGCGATCGCGAGCACGCCGTCGCCCGGCTCGACGAGGCGCTGGCCAGGACCCGCGTCGACGGCATCGAGACCAATCTGGGCCTGGTCCGCGCGGCGCTCGCCGAGCCGTCGTTCACGGCGGCCGCGCACTCGACGGCGACGCTCGCGCACGTCACCGACCCCACCCCGCGCGTCGAGGTGGTCGCCGGCGGCACGCTCACCACCGTGCAGGACTGGCCGGGGCGGATCGGGCACTGGCAGGTCGGGGTGCCGCCGTGCGGGCCGATGGACGACCGCTCGTTCCGGCTCGGCAACCGGGCGCTCGGCAACGAGGAGGGCGCGCCGGGCCTCGAATGCACCCTGCGGGGACCGGAGTTGAGATTCACGCACCCGACGACGGTGTGTGTGACGGGGGCTCCGGCACCGGTCACGGTCGACGGCGTGCCGGTCACGCAGTGGGAGCCGGTGACGGTGCCCGCCGGCGGCACGCTCGCGGTGGGCGAACCCGACGAGCACGGCCTGCGCACGTACGTCCTGTTCGGGGGTGGCGGGCTCGACGTGCCGCCGTTCCTGGGCAGCGCGGCCACGTTCACGCTCGGCGGCTTCGGCGGGCACGGCGGCCGGGCGCTGCGCACGGGCGACGTGCTGCACGGCGGCGGCGTGGTCGCGGGGACGCCGGTCGGGGACGCCGACCGGCCCGCCTTCACCTCGGCCTGGACGGTCGCCGCCCTCGAAGGCCCGCACACGGCACCGGAGTTCTTCACCGAGGAGGACGTCCACGACTTCTACGCGGCCGACTGGAAGGTGCACTTCAACTCGGCCCGCACCGGCGTCCGGCTGGTCGGCCCGAAGCCGCGCTGGGCCCGCGCCGACGGCGGCGAGGCGGGCCTGCACCCCTCGAACATCCACGACACCCCGTACTCGGTCGGCGCCGTCGACTACACCGGTGACATGCCGGTGCTGCTCGGCCCCGACGGCCCCTCGCTCGGCGGTTTCGTCTGCCCGGCGACGGTCCCCACCGCCGAACGCTGGAAGCTGGGCCAGCTCCGCCCCGGCGACACGGTCCGGTTCGCCCCGGTCACGGCGGAGGGTGCCGCCCGCCCCGCGATCGTCGACGGCGGCGTCCTCGCCCGCGACGGCGATGTCACCTACCGCCGCAGCGGCGACGACAACCTGCTCGTCGAGTTCGGCCCGATGCAGCTCGACCTGGCGCTGCGGATGCGCGTGCACGCGCTGATGGAAGCGGTGGCGGCGGCCGGTCTGCCGGGCGTACGCGATCTGACACCGGGCATCCGCTCGCTCCAGATCCAGACGGACCCTGACCTGCTCCCTCAGCACCAACTCCTCGGCACTGTCCGGGAGATGGCGAGGAACCTGCCTCCGTCGGACGAGCTCACGGTGCCGTCCCGCACGGTCCACCTCCCCCTCTCCTGGGACGACCCGGCGACGCGCGAGGCCATCGCCCGCTACATGGCCGGGGTGCGGGACGACGCGCCGTGGTGCCCGTGGAACATCGAGTTCATCCGCCGGGTCAACGGCCTCGAATCGGTCGACGACGTGTACGCGACAGTCTTCGACGCGGAGTACCTGGTGCTCGGCCTCGGCGACGTCTATCTCGGCGCGCCCGTGGCGACCCCGCTCGACCCGCGCCACCGCCTGGTGACGACGAAGTACAACCCGGCCCGCACCTGGACCGCCGAGAACTCGGTCGGCATCGGGGGCGCGTACCTGTGCGTCTACGGCATGGAGGGGCCGGGCGGCTACCAGTTCGTGGGCCGCACCACGCAGGTGTGGTCGGGGTGGCAGCAGCGCGGCGCGTTCGAACCGGGCGCCCCGTGGCTGCTGCGCTTCTTCGACCGGATCAAGTGGTACCCGGTGTCGCCGGAGGAGCTGCTCGCCCTGCGGGCGGACATCACGTCGGGGCGTTTCGTGCCACGGATCGAGGAGGGCGCGTTCTCGCTCGCCGAGTACCGCCGCTTCCTCGACGCGAACGCCGCCTCCATCGAGGAGTTCCGGGCCCGGCAGGGCGCCGCGTTCGGCGCGGAGCGCGACGCGTGGCAGGCGGCGGGCGAGTTCACCCGCGCGGCGGCGGCGAGCGATCCGCCACCACCCGCCGACGACCTGGTGGTCCCCGAGGGCGGCGTGCTGATCGAGGCCGAGTTCGCCGCGTCGGTGTGGCAGGTGAACGTGGCGGAGGGCGACGCGGTAGGACCGGGTCAGCAGTTGGTGGCCCTGGAAGCGATGAAGATGGAGTCCCCCGTGCACGCGGATACGGCGGGCCGCGTGCACCGGATTCTCACCAAAGCGGGCGCCCAGGTGGAGGCGGGCACACCGCTCCTGATCCTGACCCCCTGAGCCGCGCACGAAGCGCGCCCTCAGGGGCGTGGGGAACTGCGCGATCAGCCACGACGAACCCGCACTCGCACACGGAGAAGTACCCCTACGGCGAGAAGGAGCCCACGTGACACGGGCCGTAACCCGAGTCCGCACCGCCTACGCCCGCATCCGGGAGGTGGACCGCCCCGAGATCTGGATCGGCCTGCGCCCCCAGGCGGAGGTCGAGGCGGAAGCCGTCACCCTCGACGCCCGCGTCGCGCACGGTGAACAACTACCGCTCCACGGGCGCCTGTTGGCCGTCAAGGGCAACATCGACGTCGCGGGCCTGCCCACCACCGCCGCGTGCCCCGGCTACGCGTACCGGCCGGAGGCGGACTCCCCGGCGGTGGCCCGTCTGCGCGCGGCGGGCGCGCTCGTCATCGGCTCCACGAACCTCGACCAGTTCGCCACGGGCCTGGTAGGCACCCGCTCCCCCTACGGCGCGGTGCGCAACGCCCACGACCCGGCGCGGATCAGCGGCGGCTCCAGCTCGGGCTCGGCCGTCGCCGTGGCCCTCGGCCTGGTCGACCTCGCGCTCGGCACCGACACCGCGGGCTCGGGCCGGGTACCCGCCGCGCTGAACGGCATCGTCGGCCTGAAGCCGACGTACGGTCTGGTCCCGACGGAGGGCGTGGTCCCGGCCTGCGCCTCGCTCGACTGCGTCACCGTCTTCGCCCGCACGCTCCCCGAGGCCTCGCGCGCGCTGTCCTTCATGGCGGACGCCGCTCCCCCGGCCCCGGCCCGCGCTCCCGGCCCCTGGCGGATCGCCGTCCCGCGCCCCGGCCAACTCGGCGACCTGGCACCGGGGTGGGCGGCCGCGTACGAGCGGGCCGCCCAGCAATTCGCCCGGTCCGGCGCCGAGTTGACGGAGATCGACCTGGCCCCGTTCACGGAGGCGGCGGCGATGCTCTACGAGGGCGCGTTCGTCGCGGAGCGCTACACGGCGGTGGGCGCCTTCATCGACAAAGCGATGAACGGTTCGAGCGACGCGGCCGAAGCCACCCACGCCGCCGATGCCGCCGATGCCACCGAAGCCCCGGGCCTCGATCCCACGGTCGCGGACATCATCACGCGCGCCCGCGACATCCCCGCCCACCGGCTCTTCGCCGACCAGGCCCGCCTGGCGACCCTGCGCACCCGGGCGCTCGCCCAACTCGCCGACGTGGACGCCCTGTTGCTGCCCACCACCACCGAGCACCCCACCCTCGCGGAGGTCGCCGCCGACCCACTGGGGGCCAACGCCCGTCTGGGCCGCTTCACCAATTCGACCAACCTGTTCGGGCTGTGCGCGGTCGCCGTCCCCGCGGGCACGGCGCACGGCCTCCCGTTCGGCGTGATGCTGATCGGCCACGCCCGTACGGACGACCGCGTGGCCCGCGTCGCCGAGGCCCTGACCAGTCCGGCCACCCGGGTCGCGGTGGTCGGCGCCCACCTCACCGGCCAGCCGCTCAACGGTCAACTCCTCGCCCTGGGAGCCGAGTTCGAGCGGACGGCGACGACCGCCCCGACGTACCGGCTGCACGCCCTCGACACCCGCCCCGCCAAACCGGGCCTGGTGCACGTCGGCGCCGCGCGCGGGGCGGCGATCGATGCGGAGGTGTGGCGCATTCCGGCGGCGGGCCTCGGCCGGCTGCTCGCCGAACTCCCCCGCCCGATGGCGCTCGGCCGGATCACGCTCGCGGACGGCTCCGAAGTCCCCGGCTTCCTCTGCGAGCCGTCGGCGCTGGACGGCGCCGAGGACATCACGGCCCACGGCGGCTGGCGCGGCTACCTCGGCCGGCCCGCACCTCCTACCAGGACCTGTTGACGCGGAGGCCACCCTCCTGTTGCACTGAGCCCATGCGTCCTCAGCTGCGGCTGGTCACCCGCGACCACATCGACTTCGGTCGGGTGTGGTCGGCGGCGTGTTGCGCCTGACCACGTCCAGGCCCTCACCCGACCCCTTTTGACAGCTGAAGAGGCGTATCACCATGCCCGTAGAGTTCCTCGGCATCGCCGCGACGAACGAAGGCTCCGAAGTCACCGCCCGCACCGGCCCGTCCTTCGACAAGGACTACACGCTCCGTCTCGCCCGCGCCCACGAGGAGTACGGCTGGGACCGCATCCTCTTCGCGTACGGCTCCGGCTCCCCCGACCCGTCGCCGGCCGCCGCCTACATCGCGGCCCGCACGGAGAAGATCCAGATCCTGGTGGCGCACCGGCCGAACGTCTCCTACCCGACCTTCGCCGCCAAGACCTTCGCGACGCTCGACCGGATCAGCGACGGCCGCCTCGCCGTCCACTTCATCACCGGCGGCAACGACCACGAGCAGCAGCGCGAGGGCGACTTCCTGACGAAGGACGAGCGCTACGCCCGCACCCGCGAGGCCATCCAGATCATCAAGAAGGCGTGGACGTCGCACGAGCCCTTCGACCACGAGGGCACGCACTACCGCTTCCACGACTTCGTGAGCGACACCTTCCCGGTCCAGCAGCCGCACCCGCTCGTCTCGTTCGGCGGCTCCTCCCCCGCGGCGTACGCGGCGGGCGGCGCGGAGGCGGACGTCTACTGCCTGTGGGGCGAACCGCTCGCGCAGACCGCCGAGCAGATCGAGTCCGTCCGGGCGGCGGCGAAGGCGGCGGGCCGCACGGACGTCCCCCGCATCCAGGTCGCGTTCCGCCCGATCATCGCGCCGACCGAGGAGCTGGCCTGGGAGAAGGCCCACGCCACCCTGGGCCGCATCAGGGCGCGCAAGGCGGGCAGCCCGATATCGCGCCGCCACCCCCTCCAGAACCCGGAGAACGCGGGCTCCCGGCGCCTCCTCGCGGCGGCCGCCGAGGGCGAGCGGCACGACCGCGCCCTGTGGACGCCGACGGCGGCGGAGACGGGCGGCGCGGGCAACTCCACGGCGCTGGTCGGCACCCCGGAGACGGTGGCGCAGGCCCTGCTCGACTACTACGACCTGGGCGTGGAGATCCTCTCCGCGCGCGGCTACGACCTGCTCGACGACGCGATCGACTTCGGCCGCCAGGTCATCCCGATCGTCCGCGAGGAGGTCGCCAAGCGGGACGCCGCCCGCACGGCCGCCTGACGGACACCCCGCACAGCGGAGAAGCCCCTACGGCGCGTAGGGGCTTCTCCCGGTCAGGCACCGGTCACCGGACCGGCTACTGGCTCGCTACCGGCTCGCTACCGGCTCGCTACTGGACGGACGAGTACGCCACGACCCCGCGCAGCACGTCGTCGACCGCCTTCCGCGCGTTCCGCGCCACCGAGGAGCCGCCGGGCGCGGCCGCGGAGATCTGTCCCAGGACGTCGATGACCTGCTTGCACCAGCGCACGAAGTCCCCGGCCGGCATCTCCGCCTCCCGCAGCACCTCGTCGAGCCCCTTGCCCGAGGCCCACTGGTACACGGCCCAGGCGAAGCCGAGGTCGGGCTCGCGCTGCCCGACGCCTTCGGCCTGATTGATCCGGAACTCCTCCTCCAGGGCGTCCAGTCGGCCCCAGATCCGCACCATCTCACCGAGCGCGGCCTTCGCCTTGCCGGCGGGCAGCTTCGGCGCCAGCGCGTCGTCACCGACCCGCGCCTCGAACACCAACGCCGAGACGCACGCCGCCAGTTCGGCCGGGCTCAGGCCCTCCCAGACGCCGTCCCGCAGGCACTCACTGGCGAGCAGGTCCAGCTCGCCGTACAACCGGGCGAGCCGCTTCCCGTGCTCGGTGACCTCGTCGCCCCGCAGGTAGTCCATCTCGGTCAGGAGCTTCACGATCCGGTCGAAGGTCCGAGCGATGGTGTTCGTCCGGCCCTCGATCCTGCGCTCCAGCTGCGCGGTGTCCCGGCGCAGCCGGTAGTAGCGCTCCGCCCAGCGCGCGTGGTCCTCCCGCTCGGCGCAGCCGTGGCACGGATGCGCCCGCAGCTCGGTGCGCAGCCGCGCGATCTCACGGTCGTCGGCGGCGGCCGCCCGGCCCTTCTTCTGCCGGTCGGGCACGATGTGCCCGGCCTTCGTGCGCAGCGCCGACGCCAGGTCCCGGCGCGACTGCGGCGAGCGCGGATTGAACGACTTGGGGATCCGCATCCGCTCCAGCGCCTCCACGGGCACCGGGAAGTCGATCGACGCGAGCCGCTTGACCTGCCGCTCGGCGGTCAGCACCAGCGGGCGCGGGCCGTCGTGGTGCTCGAACCCGCGGTGCCCGTTCGACCGGCCCGCCGGGAGTCCGGGGTCGAGCACGAGCGCGAGCCCGGCGAACTTCCCGGTCGGCACGTGGATGACGTCGCCCGGCTTGAGCTTCTCCAGCGCGGCCGCGGCCTGGGCCCGCCGCTGGGCAGCGCCCTGCTTGGCCAGGTCGGTCTCGCGGTCCTTGAGCTCGCGCCGCAGGCGCGCGTACTCCTCGAAGTCCCCGAGGTGGCAGGTCATGGACTCCTTGTAGCCCTCGAGCCCCTCCTCGTTCTTCTGGACCTGCCGCGAGATCCCGACCACCGACTTGTCGGCCTGGAACTGCGCGAACGACGTCTCCAGAAGCTCCCTCGACCGGTGCCGCCCGAACTGCTCGACGAGGTTCACCGCCATGTTGTACGACGGCTTGAAGCTCGACTTCAGCGGGTACGTGCGCGTACCGGCCAGGCCCGCCAGGTGCTCGGGGCTGAAGCCGCGCTGCCAGAGCACCACCGCGTGGCCCTCGACGTCGATGCCGCGGCGGCCGGCGCGGCCCGTGAGCTGGGTGTACTCGCCGGGGGTGATGTCGGCGTGCTGCTCCCCGTTCCACTTCACCAGCTTTTCGAGGACCACGGATCTCGCCGGCATGTTGATGCCGAGCGCCAGCGTCTCGGTGGCGAAGACGGCCTTCACCAGACCCCGTACGAACAGCTCCTCGACGACCTCCTTGAAGGTCGGCAGCATGCCCGCGTGATGGGCGGCGATGCCCCGCTCCAGGCCCTCCAGCCACTCGTAGTAGCCGAGGACGTGCAGGTCCTCGTCCGGGATGGACGCCGTCCGCTCCTCGACGATCTCGCGGACCTTGATCCGCGCCTCCTCGTCGTTCAGCCGCAGCCCCGCGTACAGGCACTGCTGGACGGCTGCCTCGCAGGCCGCCCGGCTGAAGATGAAGGTGATGGCGGGCAGCAGTCCCTCGTTGTCCAGCCGCTCGATGACCTCGGGGCGGCCCGGCGTCCAGATCCGGGACCGCTGGCGACGCTCCCGCTCGCGGTCCGCCTCCCGCATGTTCCGCCCGCGCCGCCGGTCCTGGTAGGACGGGCGGCTCGCCTCCATGCGCGCCATCCGCGTCAGATCGGGGTTGACGGCCTTCTTGCTGCCCTCGCCCTCCTCGAAGAGGTCGTACATCCGGCGGCCGGCGAGCACGTGCTGGAAGAGCGGCACGGGCCGGTGCTCGGAGACGATCACCTCGGTGTCGCCGCGCACGGTGTCGAGCCAGTCGCCGAACTCCTCCGCGTTCGACACCGTGGCCGACAGCGAGACGAGGGTGACGGACTCCTGGAGGTGGATGATCACCTCTTCCCAGACGGCGCCCCGGAAGCGGTCGGAGAGGTAGTGCACCTCGTCCATGACCACGTACCCGAGGTTGATCAGCGCCTGCGACCCGGCGTACAGCATGTTCCGCAGGACCTCGGTGGTCATCACGACCACCGGCGCGTCACTGTTCACACTGTTGTCGCCGGTGAGCAGACCGACCTTGTCGGCGCCGTAGCGCTTGGCGAGGTCCTGGTACTTCTGGTTCGACAGCGCCTTGATGGGCGTCGTGTAGAAACACTTCTTGCCCTGCTGGAGGGCGAGGTGCACGGCGAACTCGCCGACGATCGTCTTGCCGGAGCCGGTGGGGGCGGCCACCAGAACACCCTTGCCGGCCTCGAGCGCCGTACACGCCTCGATCTGGAAGGGGTCGAGGCCGAAGTCGTACATCTCGCGGAAGTCCGCGAGCGCGGTGGCCTGCTCGGCGGCCCGCTTACGGGCTGCCGCATACCGCTCGGCCGGTGAGAGGTCCTCTGTCATCGTGCTTTCGAGCCTACCGGCCGTCACTGACATCGGACGATCATTATCCGGTAAGGCCTCCGGTGAGGACCCGCACCGCCGCCGGTACGCACTCCGCGACCAGCGGCAGCGCCCCCACCGGTTCCCCGTCCGCGTACCCGGTGATGTCCGGCGCGGCCAGCTCGACGCGCGCCGCCCGGTACACGCTCACCACCGGATGATCGAGATGGGTCCCCTTGTAGACCCGCGGGAACACGCGCAGCAGCGTCGTGCGGGAGCAGTCACCGACGACGGTCACGTCGAAGAGGCCGTCGTCCATCTCGGCGTCCGCGCAGATCCGCATGCCGCCTCCGTAGGAGGTGCCGTTCCCGACGGCGACGAGCGTGGCGGGGACCTCGCGCACGGAGCCGTCGTCGAGGGTGAGCCGGAACGGCACGGGCTTGAAGGCGGCCAGCTCGGCGACGATCGCCAGGTCGTACTTGAAGCGGCCGAGCGGCAGCCGCATCCGGTTGCCCCGGTCGTTGACGCGGGAGTCGAAGCCGGAGGCGAGGACGGTGCCGAACCAGTGGTCGCCGATCCGGCCCAGGTCGACGTCGCGGACGAGCGAGCCCTTGAGCGCCCCGGCGACGAGCGTGCCGGCCGCCTCCGGGGCGCGTATCGGCAGTCCGAGGGAGCGCGCGAAGTCGTTCCCCGTCCCGACGGCGATCACGCCGAGCGGGGTGCGGGTGCCCGCGACGGCCTGCAGCGCGAGGTTCACCAGACCGTCCCCGCCGACGGCCACCAGGGCGCCCGTGCCCTCGGCCACGGCGGCACGCGCGCGTGCCAGGGCGTCGGGGGCGTCCACACCGATGACGGTGCGCACGGAGAATCCTGCGGCCCGCAACGCGGAAGCGGCCGGCTGCGCAGCGTGTGCGCCCCGGCCGCGTCCTGCGGTGGGATTGACGAAGAGGGTGATCTCACTGCTCACGGCCGGACCCTAACAAGTGCCCCGTCGCGAACTGCAGTTACCTCAGGTCACATCGTCGTAACCGTTGATCCTGTCGTTCTCTCCGGTGGCCTGCTCGGGCAGCGAGCGGCTCGCCGACACCGTCTCCACGTCACCGATGTCCTCGGGCGTGAGGTCGAGGTCGGAGGCCTCGTCGTCGCCGGGGCCCAGCTCGTCGATGCGCCGCTTGCGGCGGTCGTTGAGGAGCGAGAAGGCCGTGGCCGCGAAGTACAGGACCCAGATCGGGCCCGCGAGGGCCAGCATGGTCAGCGGGTCGGTGCTGGGCGTGGCCACCGCCGCGAAGACGGTGATGCCCATGATCATCCCGCGCCACCAGCCGAGCATCTTCTTGCCGCTGAGCACGCCGGTGAGATTCAGCATGACCAGCAGCAGCGGCAGCTCGAAGGAGAGACCGAAGACGATCACCATGCGGGTGATCAGGTCGAGCAGGTCGTCGAGGGGCAGCTGGTTGTCGATGTTCGCCGGCGAGAAGTCGAGCAGCACCCGCGCCATCGTGGGCAGCGTCTTGTACGCGAAGAACGCGCCGCCGAGGAACAGCGGGACGCCGGTGGCCACGAAGGCCGTCGCGTACTTCTTCTCGTGCTTGTGCAGACCCGGCGCGACGAAGCCCCACAGTTGGTAGAGCCAGATCGGCGACGCACCGATCACACCGGCCATGAGGGAGACCTTCAGGGCGAGCGTGAAGGGCGTGATCAGACCGTTGAGCACGATGCGGGCGCACTGCTCGTTGGCGTCCTTGTTCTCCGCCGCCTTCGCCGTCAGTTCGGCGAAGGTCTTGTCACAGCCGACCGAGTCAAGGACCGGGTTCGTGAAGAACTCGATGATGTCCTTGTAGTAGAAGGCAGCGACGATCGTGACGACGAGGATGGCCAGGACGGCCTTCCCGAGCCGGTTGCGAAGCTCGCGCAGGTGCTCCGCGAGCGGCATCCGCCCCTCGGGATCCTTCTCCTCTTTGCGGGCAGACTTGAGCAACCCACGTCCTCATCTCGTGCGACAGGCCGCCGTGGCAGGGGCGGCCTTCGATCAGCTCTTGATCAGCTCTTCGTCGTGTTGGTCGGCTCGCTCACGGGGCGCGAGCTCGTCACGTCGCCCGGGGCGGCCTGGATGGTGCGCTGGGCCGGCGGCTGCTGGTCGTCCTGCTTCGGCGGGTCCGAGGGAGCCGCGTCCTTGTTGCCGCCCTCGCTCTTCATGGCCTTGGCCTCGCTCTTGAGGATGCGGGCCGACTTGCCGAGCGAGCGCGCCATGTCCGGGAGCTTCTTCGCGCCGAACAGGAGGAGGATGACCACGAGCAGGATGATCAACTCGGGGGCGCCGATCTTTCCACCGAACATATGCGTTTACCTTCTCACTGAGGCGGCAGGGGCGGGACTGCCGGTACCGGTCGGACTTCGGACTGTTGTCCGACCACCGTGCTGGCAGCGATCGTATCCCGTGGGGGTGAACAGGGGGCAATCCCCGTGCGTACTCCCAGTTGCGACCCGCGCCTCACTCCCAGGCCGCGTAAGGGAGCGTACCCGCCCGACCTGGGCGACCGACAGGCCACAGCGGTAAAGCGCTTTCCATCCCGTCCCGGAAAGCGTCAGACGACGTCGCCGCCGGCCTTCGCGACACCCACCGCGGCCCGCTCGAGCTCCTCGGCGGCCTGGTTGATCTGCCGTGTGGTGTCGGCTACTTGGCGCCCGAGGCGCTGGGCCTCGACGAACACCTTGATCGCAAGGACGGCCAGCACGGCGAGTCCTACGAAACCCACGGCCACCGCCAGCATCGCCCAGAACATGCGCCGAGCCTAGACGGTCTGGTGCAGGCGGAGCGTGCGCACCCCGCCACCGGTGAGGAGTTCGACGATGCGCTCGCCCGCGGGCTTGCGCACCGCGGCATCGCACTCGGGGCAGGTGAAGGAGTAGAAGGTGGTGCGGCGGCTGCCGCCTATCGCCAACCGGATCGCGGACGCGGCCAGTTCGAAGCGGGCGCGGCAGTCCGGGCAGGCGGCCTTGAAGACGACGGGCGCCGGAACGGTCACCACGGCGGACACATCGGAAACACCGGAGATATCAGAGGAACCCACGAAGCCCGCGAAACCCGTGAAACCGGTCACGTCGGTGATGTCGCCCACGTCACACCTTTCATCCGTTCCTGACGGCGCGCCCAACTCCCTCACGCCGCCCCGTCGTACGCGGCCAGCGCCTCGCGTGCCGCGTCCCGCGCGCTGTCCGCGAGCTCGGCGGGCGCCACGATGTGACCGTCCCGGCCGAGCCGCAGCGCCAGCCGGCGCAGCGAGGACGGGTCGGGCGTGCGCAGGGTGATGCGCAGCCCGCCGTCCGCCAACTCCTCGGCGCTGTCGTGCGGGTAGTACTCGGCGACCCAGCGGCCGCCGGGGCCGACCTCGACGACGACCTCGGGGTCCTCGGCCGCGGGCTGCACCAGACCCGCGGAGAGGTCACGCAGTTCGATCTCCGGCGGCGCCGACACCTCGTCCATGATCCGGATCTCGGCGACCCGGTCGAGCCGGAACGTGCGCCGCGCCTCGGACCTGCGGCACCACGCCTCCACATAGGTGTGGCCGACGCTGACCAGCCGGATCGGGTCGATCTCCCGCTCGGTGACCTCGTCGCGCGAGGGCGAGTAGTAGCGGATCCACAGCCGGCGCCGCTCCGAGATCGCCCGGTCCACGTCGGCGAAGACGCCGCCCTCCGACTCGAAGGTGACCGACAGCCGCGCACTCGCGCTCGCCACCTCGCCCGCGGCGGCCTCCAGCTTCGCGGTCGCCCGCAGCAGCGCGAGCCGGTCGCTCTCCCGCAGGCCGGGCAGGGTGGCCACGGCGCGCGCCGCCACCAGCAGCGCGGTCGCCTCGTCGGCGGCGATCCGCAGCGGCTCGGCCGCCTCCGCCGACAGCGCGGCCGGGTTGTGCCACCAGATCCGGTCGCCGTCGGTGTCGATGTCCAGGAGGTCCCCGCCCCGGAAGCTGGTCCCGCACAGCGGCAGCACGTCCAGGTCGGAGATCAGCTCGTCCTCGGTGATGCCGAAGGCCCGGGCGACGTCGCTGACGTGCGCGCCGGGGCGCTCGCGCAGGTACGTCACCAGGGACAGCATCCGCCGGGTCTGGTCGATGGCGTTGGCAGCCATGCTCGTACGTTCCCCCTCAGCCCTTGGCCACGGCGCGCAGCCGGTCCATGACGTCGGCCCGCAGCTCGGCGGGCTCCAGCACGACCACGTCGGGGCCGAACTCCACGAGCCAGGCGTCGAGCCCGTGCCCGTACGGAATCTCCAACTCGTCCCAGCCGTCGCCCAGTTCGCGTACGGAACCGGCCTTGGCGCGCAGCGGGTAGCCCGCGCCCGCGCGCAGCCTGATCAGCGCGGAGCGGGTGGCGGTCTCCCCCGCCCAGCTCGCCACGGTCTCCCGCACGGTCACCACGTCCGGCACCGGCGCCTGGAACCGGCCGGCCCGCGAGCGCACCTTGCCGGTGATCCGGGAGAGCCGGAAGACCCGCTCGGCCTGCCGGTCGCGGTCCCAGCCCGCCAGGTACCAGTGGCCGCGCCAGCACTCCAGCGCCCACGGCTCGACGTGCCGCTGCTCGGGCCGGGCGGCGGTCGCCTTGCGGTAGTCGAAGACGACGGAGCGCCGGTCGCGGCAGGCGAGCATCAGCGGTTCGAAGGACGCCTCGTGCACGGGGATCCGGGGCTCCAGCGCGCCATGGGCCTCGTACGGGTCCACGTCCTCGGGCATGCCGGCCGCGCGCAGCTTCTGCAGGGCGCCGCTGGCGGCGCCGGCGAGTCGGGCCTGCTGCCAGACCTTCGCGGCCAGGCCGAGGGCGGCCGCCTCCTCGGCGTCGAGCGTGACGGGCGGCAGGCGGTTGCTGTCGCGCCGGGCGAGGTAGCCGACCTCACCGTCCAGGTTCTCGACGGTCTCGATGACCAGGCCGAGCTCACGCAGGTCGTCCTTGTCCCGCTCGAACATCCGGTTGAAGGAGTCGTCGCTGCCCGCTTCCAGGTAGGCCTCGATGGAACCCCGCAGCTCTCGCTTGCTGAGCGGACGCCGGGTCCCGAGCAGACACAGCGCCAGATTCATCAGCCGCTCGGCCTTGGCAATGGCCATCGACGCCCTTTCTTCCCCGGAGGCTCCCCGCGCGCTCCCCAATGCTCCCGACGGTCGACCGTACCGCCCCGGGGTGTCGTGGCAAAAGCCAGGGGCAACCCGGGGGCGACTCGACAGGGCGAAGGGCCCGTACCGGCTGGCACGGGCCCTTCCCTGACCGTTTGTGGTCGGTGCGTGACCGGATCAGACGGCGACCAGGTCGCACACGAAGATCAGCGTCTCGCCGGGGGCGATGCGACCGCCGCCGGCGCCGCGGTCGCCGTACGCGAGGTGCGCGGGGATCGTCAGCTCACGACGCCCGCCGACCTTCATGCCCTGGACACCCTGGTCCCAGCCCGCGATGACCTGGCCGGCACCGAGCTGGAACTCCAGCGGGTTGCCGCGGTTCCAGGAGGCGTCGAACTCCTCACCGGTGGAGAAGGCCACGCCCACGTAGTGGACCTTGACGAAGTCGCCGGCCTTCGCCACGGCGCCGTCGCCCTCCCAGATGTCCTTGACCTGGAGGTCCGCCGGCGGCTCGCCGACCGGGAAGTCGACCTCGGGCTTGTCGATGCTCACGTGAATTGCTCCTGCTTGTTGGCTGTCGGGCAACCGGAACAGTCTGCCACTTCCCGGACGGGTCAGTGCGCGGCGAGGATGTCGACCACGAAGACGAGCGTCGAGTTGGCGGGCAGGGTCGCGCCCTTGGCCTCCTTGCCGTACGCCTGGTCGGCGGGGATCACCAGGAGCACCCGGTCACCGACGTGCTTGCCGACGAGGCCCTTGTCCCAGCCCGGGATGACCCGGCCCTGGCCGATCGGGGTGGTGAAGGGCTGGCCCGTCTTCCAGGAGGAGTCGAACAGCTCGGCCTTCGCCTTGCCCTGGTTGAGCTTCCAGGCGGCACCGCTGTACTGCATGGTGACCGTCTGGCCCGACTTCACCTCGGCGCCCTTGCCCGGGATGAGGACCTGGTCGACGAGCTTCTTCGGCGGGTCGTTCTTCGGGACCGAGATCGTCGCCGGCTCTTCCTTGTCGGCCTTGATCTGCGGCAGGTCCGACGGGATCGCGGCCTGCTCGCCCTCGGCCTTCTTCGGGATGACCTTGCCGACGTCCAGCGCGAAGACCAGCGTGTCCGTGGCGGTGATGCCGACCTGCGGGTTGCCCTGGCTGCCGAAGCCCGCGGCGGGCGGCGCCACGACGAGGATCCGGCTGCCCTCCTTCTTCCCGAGCACGGCCTGCGCGAAGGCCGGGAGCTGGCCCTCGGCGCCGGCGGTCACCATCTGGTCGCCGCCGCCCTGCGCGCCGTACGTGGTGCCGAGGTCCTTGGCGCCCTTCCAGAGCTTGCCGGTGAAGTTCATCGTCACCAGGTCGTTCTTCTTGACCTCGGCGCCGTCGCCCTCGGAGAGCGTGTGCACGACGAACTTGCCGCTCGGGTCGCCCTTGGGAACCGTGATCGACGCCTTCTTGCCGACGTCTCCGGTGACCTTCGGCATCGGGTTCGCCGTGTCGACGGCATCGGGGACGCTCGCCGCCTTCGGCGACGCGGACGAGGAGTCCGCCTTGTCCGCCGAGTCCTTCTTGCCGTCGTCACTGCCGCAGGCCGTCGCGGTCAGCGCCAGAGCCGGCACGATCAGTAGAGCTGCAAGTCGGCGTCGCACAGAGATCCTCAGGTCGCTCGAATACGGTCTGGCCACTCTAGGCCCTCGCACAGCTTTGCCAAGGGCAGGTGAAGGGCCCCGTACGAATGATTCGTACGGGGCCCAGGACCGGATTGGTCGAACGTCTGCGCAGACCGCCTACATACCGGCGATCAGCTTCTCCACCCGGTCGTCCACACTGCGGAACGGGTCCTTGCACAGCACGGTGCGCTGCGCCTGGTCGTTCAGCTTCAGGTGCACCCAGTCCACCGTGAAGTCACGGCGCTGCTCCTGGGCACGGCGGATGAAGTCGCCGCGCAGCCGCGCGCGCGTGGTCTGCGGCGGCACGGACTTGCCCTCGAAGATCTTCAGGTCGTTGCAGATCCGGGCGGCCTGGCCCTTCTTCTCCAGGAGGTAGTAGAGGCCCCGGCGGCGGTGGATGTCGTGGTACGCGAGGTCTATCTGCGCGACCCTCGGGTTCGACATGGTCATGTTGTGCTTGGCCCGGTACCGCTCGATGAGCTTGTACTTCATGACCCAGTCGATCTCGGTGCCGATGCGGTCGAGGTCCTCGGCCTCGATGGCGTCGAGCGTGCGGCCCCAGAGCTCCAGGACCTGGTCGACGGTGCCGGTGCGGATGCCCCGGCGCTCCACGAAGTCGACGGCCTTCTCGTAGTACTCGCGCTGTACCTCGAGCGCCGAGGCCTCGCGGCCGCTGGCCAGGCGCACCTTGCGGCGGCCCGTGATGTCGTGGCTGACCTCGCGGATGGCCCGGATCGGGTTCTCCAGGGTCAGGTCGCGCATCACCGTGCCCGCCTCGATCATGCGCAGCACCAGGTCGGTGGCGCCGACCTTGAGGAGCATGGTCGTCTCGGACATGTTCGAGTCGCCGACGATGACGTGGAGCCTGCGGTAGCGCTCGGCGTCCGCGTGCGGTTCGTCGCGGGTGTTGATGATCGGCCGGGAACGCGTCGTCGCGGAGCTGACGCCCTCCCAGATGTGCTCGGCGCGCTGGCTCACGCAGTACACGGCGCCGCGCGGAGTCTGCAGCACCTTGCCCGCGCCGCACAGCAGCTGACGGGTCACCAGGAAGGGAATGAGGATGTCCGCGAGCCGCGAGAACTCGCCGTGCCGCGCCACCAGGTAATTCTCGTGGCAGCCGTACGAGTTTCCCGCCGAGTCGGTGTTGTTCTTGAACAGGTATACGTCGCCTGCGATTCCCTCCTCGTGCAGGCGTCGTTCGGCGTCGACGAGCAGGCCTTCCAGAATGCGCTCGCCCGCTTTGTCGTGGGTGACCAGCTCGGTCACGTTGTCACATTCCGGTGTGGCGTATTCCGGATGCGACCCGACGTCGAGATAGAGGCGGGCGCCGTTCCGCAGAAAGACATTGCTGCTGCGGCCCCATGACACGACACGGCGGAAGAGGTACCGCGCCACCTCGTCAGGAGACAGACGCCGCTGTCCCCTGAACGTGCATGTGACGCCGTACTCGTTCTCCAGCCCGAAAATGCGGCGGTCCATGACTGAACATTACGCCCGATCCCCCGAGCTGAAACGGGGTTCGACAGCACGGTTTGGATCATTTTCCGATGAGAGCGCGACACGCCCGGACGTGCGCGGGGGCGCCAGCACCCGGCCCGTGGCCAGCAGCACGAGCAGCGCGACCGCTCCGGTGACGGCCGGTACGGCGAAGCCGGCCCGGGTGCCGGCCCACTCGACGACCGGGCCCGCCACGGCCGTTCCCACGCTCGCGCCGACCGTGAACGTCGTCACGAGCCACGAGAACGCCTCGGTCACCGTCCCCCGCGGGGCGTGCCGGTCCACGACGATGAAGGCGCAGGCGATGCACGGCGCGAGGAACACCCCGGCGAGCGCCGTCAGGGCCACCATGGCGACCTGTCCCGGCATCAGGACCAACGGCACGTAGAACAGCGCGAGGAGAGCCACCAGCCACCGCAGTCGCGCCTCCGGGGCGCCACTCCACTGCCGGGCGCCGTAGACCGTGCCCCCGACCAGCGCGCCGAGTCCGAGCGCCGCCATCATCCAGCCGTAGACGGCATCGCCGCCGTTCCCGTCCGCGTACGAGACACCGGCCACGGTGATCGAGCCCAGCGCGAGCCCGATGAACAGGAAGGCGCCCAGCAGCACGAGCAGTCCCGGCGAGCGCAGGGCGCCCAGCCAGTGCGCCTCGCGGGGCGCCGAACGCCAGGCGCGGGACGGCTTCGAGACGACGACCGACAGCGCGCCGACGACCCCGATCACGTTCAGGACGATCAGCGCGGCCTGCGCCGACCACAGCGACACGCACACGGTCACCAGCAACGGGCCGACCGTGAACATGACTTCCTGGGCGATCGCGTCCATCGCGTACGCGGTGTGCACCTGCTCCTCGCGCGCCAGCACGCTGGGCCACAGCGCGCGCAGCCCGCCTTCGAGGGGCGGTGTGAACAGTCCGGCCGCGGCCACGGCCCCGTACGCCAGCGGCAGCGAGCCGGTCCCGGCGAACGCGAACACGGTCATCGCCAGGCCCGACAGGACCGCCGCGGGCAGCTGCACCTTCGGCTGGCCGCGCAGGTCGACGAGGCGGCCGAGCACCGGCTGCCCGATCGCGTTCGCCACCCCGTACACCGCCGCGAGGGCGCCCGCGAGGCTGTACGTGCCGCCCTCGTCGCGGATGAACAGCACGATGGCGATCGCCGCCGTGGCGTTGGGCAGCCTGCCCACCAGCGTCCCCGTGAGCAGCCGCATCGCGTGCCGCGCCCTGAGGATCTCCGCATACCCCGCGGCCATCGCCCCGCCTCACCTGGAGTTCAGTTTTACGTATAACGTCGAGGGGTTATACGTACCACGTGCGCGGCGCCGGGAGCCACCCGCTAACGTCGACCACCGCGCGACGATCCACACGGAGGCAGCAAGTGACCAGCGGTACGGACGGGACGGCGACCGCCCGGCCCACCAGCCGGGACGTGGCCCGGGCCGCGGGCGTCTCCCAGGCCGCCGTCTCCCTCGTCATGGGCGACAAGTGGCGCGGCCGGGTGTCACCGGCCACCGCCGAGCGGGTCAGGGCCGCCGCACAGCAGCTGGGCTACCGCCCCAACCTCGCCGCCCGCAACCTCCGCCTGGGCCGCACCCGGACCGCGCTCCTGGTCGTCCCCGCGCTCACCAACGAGTTCTTCGCGGGCGTCTACACGGGAGCCGCCCGCGTCGCGGCGCAGCACGACTTCGGCGTGGTCCTGTACCCCTCCCCCGACGGCGTCGGACCGGCCCGCGACCCGTTCCCCTCGGCGACCGCCGCGCTCGACGGCGTCCTGGCCTCGTCCATGGCCGCCGGCGCCGTCACGGCCCTGCGCGGCGACGGGCTGCCCCTGGTGATGCTCGACAGCGACCCGGACGGAAGCCTCGGCGCCGCCACCGTCAATCTGGACCTCACCGACGGCATCCGGCAGATCACCGACCATCTGCTGGCCCTCGGCCACCGCCACTTCCTGCACCTGGCCTCGGCGGTCGACTCCTGGACCTTCGACGTACGCGCCCGTGAACTCGCCGCCCGTACCGCCCGGCTGCCCGACACGACGGTCCGCACCGTCCCCTCGGAGCTCACCGTGGAGGACGCCCTCGTGGCCACCGAGCGGGCCCTGCGCACCTCAGGGCTCGTGCGCCCCACCGCCATCGTCTGCGACGACGACAAGCTCGCCACCGGCGCCTACAAGGCCGCCCGCCGCCTGGGCCTGCGCATCCCCGACCACCTCTCCGTCACGGGCTTCGACGACCTGTCCCTCGCCACCGCCGTCGAACCGGAGCTCACCACCGTGCGGCTGCCCGCCGAGGAGTTCGGCGAGCGGGGCATGGCGGCGCTCATCGCCGTCCTGGAGGGCCGTGAGCCCGAAACCGCCGCGCTTCCGGTCGAGTTGATCGTGCGCGGCTCGACCGGCCGGCCGCCGGCCGCCGCATGACGCGCGGGTGCCCCCGGCCGGTCTCCGAACCGGCCGGGGGCACCCGCCACGACGCCGTGCGGCCTACTCCTCGGAGGAGTCCTCGTCGGACACCGCGTCCGACGCGGCCTTCGAGACCTCGGCCGCGCCCTCGGCCGTGAGCAGCCGGGACAGCTGCCGCCCGGCGATCCGCTTGAACTTCCGCTGCTGCGGCCGCGTCCGGTCCAGGACCGCCACCTCGAGGCGCTCCGCGGGGATCTCCCGCTCGCTCCCGTTCGTGTCCCGCGACAGGGCCTGGACGGCGAGCTTCAGGGCCTCGGACAGCGTCATGCCGTCCTGGTGGCGCTGGTCGAGGTAGTTGCTGATCTGCTCGGCGTTGCCCCCGACCGCGACCGAGCCGTGCTCGTCGACGATCGACCCGTCGTGCGGCAGCCGGTAGATCTGGTCGCCCTCGGCGGACTCGCCGACCTCGGCGACGACCAGCTCCACCTCGTACGGCTTCTCGCCCGCGCTGGAGAAGATCGTGCCCAGCGTCTGCGCGTACACGTTCGCCAGGCCACGGGCCGTCACATCGTCACGGTCGTACGTGTATCCACGCAGGTCCGCGTAGCGCACGCCGCCGATTCTGAGGTTCTCGTACTCGTTGTACTTACCGGCGGCCGCGAAGCCGATCCGGTCGTAGATCTCGCTGAACTTGTGCAGTGCGCGGGACGGGTTCTCGCCGACGAACACGATGCCGTCGGCGTACTGCAGCACGACCAGGCTGCGACCGCGGGCGATGCCCTTGCGCGCGTACTCCGCGCGGTCGGCCATCGCCTGCTGGGGTGAGACATAGAACGGCGTCGACACCGGCTATCCGTCCCTTTCTGTCAGTAACGCGTCAGTGGGAAAGAAGGGGGAACCGTCAGCTCACAGCAGAGCGGCCCGCGGGCCGTCCGGCTGCTCGAGGCGTCGCTCCAGGATCGAGCGGGCGATCTCCGACGACTCGTCGTCCGTCAGACGCCGGAACCCGTCCTCCGAGATCACCGTGACGATCGGGAAGATCCGGCGCGCCATGTCCGGGCCGCCGGTCGCCGAGTCGTCGTCGGCCGCGTCGTACAGCGCCTGCACGACCAGCGTCGTCGCCTGCTCCTCCGTCAGATCCGCGCGGTAGAGCTTCTTCATCGCTCCACGCGCGAACACCGAACCGGAACCGGTCGCGGCGAACCCGTGCTCCTCGCTCCGGCCGCCCGTCACGTCGTAGGAGAAGATCCGCCCCTTCTCGCGGTCGACGTCGTACCCGGCGAACAGCGGGACGACCGCCAGGCCCTGCATGGCCATGCCGAGGTTCGACCGGATCATGGTCGACAGTCGGTTCGCCTTGCCCTCGAGGGACAGTTGGGCGCCCTCGACCTTCTCGAAGTGCTCCAGCTCCAGCTGGAAGAGCTTGACCATCTCGACGGCGAGACCGGCGGTGCCGGCGATGCCGACGGCCGAGTACTCGTCCGCGGGGAAGACCTTCTCGATGTCGCGCTGCGCGATGACATTGCCCATCGTCGCCCGCCGGTCACCGGCGAGGACCACGCCGCCGGGGAACGTGACGGAGACGATGGTCGTGCCGTGCGGGGCCTCGATGACGCCCTGCGTCGGCGGCAACTGCCGGTTGCCCGGCAGCATTTCGGGCTGGTGCTCGGACAGGAAGTCCATGAAGGAGGACGAGCCGGGCGTCAGGAAGGCTGCCGGCAGACGCCCGGTGCTACGAGGGTTGGCTTCCACGCGTTTCCTTCCACGTAAATGCAGTTGAAGCACGGTATGCCACGGACCCTACCCGTCTCGTGGCGATGATCCACCTGTGTGACCGGAGCCGTGCGACGGAACGCCGCGGGCTC
Source organism: Streptomyces sp. KL116D (assembly GCF_030766975.1). NCBI lineage: Bacteria > Bacillati > Actinomycetota > Actinomycetes > Kitasatosporales > Streptomycetaceae > Streptomyces > Streptomyces sp. KL116D. The sequence goes on from NZ_JASERH010000142.1 coordinate 249,186, forward strand.
CGGTGCACACCCGATGAATCGTCGGGCCGAAGCCGACGGTGACCTACTGGCCACCCTTCTGCACGAAGGAGCGCACGAAGTCCTCGGCGTTCTCCTCGAGGACGTCGTCGATCTCGTCCAGGACCGAGTCGACGTCGTCGCTCAGCTTCTCCTGGCGCTCCTTGAGGTCGTCGGTCGCCTGCGCGTCCTGCGCCTGCTCCTCGACCTCCTCGGTGGAACGCGTCGCCTTCTGCTGCCCGCCGCCGGTGTCCTTGGTCGCCATATCCAGCTCACCCCGCTCGGTTCGAGATACAGGTCGTTCGTGATCAGAACCCTACAAGTCGGGTCCGACATCGGCCCCGCAGTTGGTTCAACGTGCGGGACCCACCTCTGTGATTCCCCTGCCGTCCGCTTTTCAGCCGCGGATCAGCCGCCGGACAGCACCCTGACCAGATCCTCGGCCGTACGGCACCGGTCGAGGAGCTCCTTCACGTGATTTCGCGTTCCGCGAAGGGGTTCGAGGGTTGGGACCCGCTGGAGTGAGTCCCGGCCCGGCAGATCGAAGATCACCGAGTCCCAGGACGCCGCGGCGACGTCGTCCGCGTACTGCTCCAGGCAGCGCCCCCGGAAGTAGGCCCTGGTGTCCTCAGGCGGCTTCGTACGGGCCCGCTCGACGTCGCTCTCGGCCAGGAGGCGCTTCATCTTGCCGCGGGCCGCCAGGCGGTTGTAGAGGCCCTTCTCGGCCCGCACGTCGGCGTACTGGAGGTCGAGGAGGTGCAGCTTCGCGGCGTCCCAGTCGAGGCCGTCACGGCGCCGGTAGCCCTCCATGAGCTCCCGCTTGGCGACCCAGTCCAGCTCGCCGGAGAGGCTCATCGGATCCGACTCCAGGCGGCCGAGGACGTCCTCCCAGCGGGTCAGGACGTCCTTGGTCTGGTCGTCCGCGTCGGCGCCGAAGCGCTCCTCGACGTACTTCCTGGCGAGCTCGAAGTACTCCATCTGGAGCTGGACCGCGGTGAGCGTGCGGCCGCTACGGAGGGTGATCAGGCGCTGCAGCGTCGGGTCGTGCGAGACCTGGTGGAGGGTGCGCACCGGCTGGTCGACGGCGAGGTCGACCGCGATGAACCCGTCCTCGATCATGGAAAGGACGAGGGACGTGGTGCCGAGCTTGAGGTAGGTCGAGATCTCGGAGAGGTTCGCGTCGCCGATGATCACGTGCAGGCGGCGGTACTTCTCGGCGTCCGAGTGCGGCTCGTCCCGGGTGTTGATGATCGGGCGCTTGAGCGTGGTCTCCAGGCCGACCTCGACCTCGAAGTAGTCCGCGCGCTGGCTGAGCTGGAAGCCGTGCTCGTGCCCGTCCTGGCCGATGCCGACGCGGCCCGCTCCGGTGACGACCTGCCGGGACACGAAGAAGGGCGTGAGGTGGCGCACGATGTCCGAGAAGGGGGTCTCCCGCTTCATCAGGTAGTTCTCGTGCGTCCCGTAGGAGGCGCCCTTGTTGTCGGTGTTGTTCTTGTAGAGGTGGATCGGCTGGGCGCCGGGGAGCTGGGCGGCCCGCTCGGCGGCCTCGGCCATGATGCGCTCGCCGGCCTTGTCCCACAGGACGGCGTCCCAGGGGTTGGTGACCTCGGGCGAGCTGTACTCGGGGTGTGCGTGGTCGACGTAGAGGCGCGCGCCGTTGGTGAGGATGACGTTGGCCAGGCCGATGTCCTCGTCGGTGAGCTGGCTGGAGTCGGCGGCCTCCCGCGCGAGGTCGAAGCCTCGTGCGTCGCGCAGCGGGTTCTCCTCCTCGAAGTCCCAGCGGGCCCTGCGGGCCCGGTGCATCGCCGCCGCGTAGGCATTGACGATCTGGGACGAGGTGAGCATGGCATTGGCATTGGGGTGGCCGGGGACGGAGATCCCGTACTCCGTCTCGATGCCCATTACTCGCCGTACGGTCATGCGGCCCTCCTTGCCCGGCGGCGCCCTCGGTCGGGGGCGGCGCTCAAGTACCGCTGGTTCTCCGGTGCGTGTGCGGTGCCCGTCCCCGCACGGCGCGACTCGGCGGCATGGAAGAGCCTAGAACGCCTTTGCGCTGGTGGGGAGATCATTTGCGTCATTGCTTCGCTCCGACTTTGGGCCGGTCGTTGCCTGGAAAACAGTTGGCTGCGGGTACCCGGTCCGGGCACCCGCAGCCACCCTGTCTTTTACAGGTACTGACCGGTGTTCGCCACCGTGTCGATGGAGCGTCCGGTGTCCGCGCCCTGCTTTCCGGTGACGAGCGTGCGGATGTAGACGATCCGCTCGCCCTTCTTTCCGGAGATCCGGGCCCAGTCGTCCGGGTTGGTGGTGTTGGGCAGGTCCTCGTTCTCCTTGAACTCGTCGATGCAAGCCTGCAGGAGGTGAGAGACCCGGAGCCCCTTCTGGTTCTGCTCGAGGAAGGCCTTGATGGCCATCTTCTTGGCGCGACCGACAATGTTCTCGATCATTGCGCCGGAGTTGAAGTCCTTGAAGTACAGGACTTCCTTGTCGCCATTGGCGTACGTGACTTCCAGGAAGCGGTTTTCCTCGGATTCCGCGTACATGTGCTCCACGGCGGTCTGGATCATTCCGTGGACCGTGGATCCCTTGTCGCCGCCGTGCTCGTCGACGTCGTCGAGGTGCAGCGGGAGGCGCTCGGTGAGGTACTTGCCGAAGATGTCCTTGGCCGCTTCGGCGTCCGGACGCTCGATCTTGATCTTCACGTCGAGCCGGCCGGGCCGCAGGATGGCCGGGTCGATCATGTCCTCACGGTTCGAGGCACCGATCACGACCACGTTCTGCAGGCCCTCCACACCGTCGATCTCGGCGAGCAGCTGCGGGACGATGGTGTTCTCCACGTCCGAGCTGACACCGGAGCCACGGGTGCGGAACAGGGACTCCATCTCGTCGAAGAAGACGATGACGGGGGTGCCCTCGCTGGCCTTCTCCCGCGCACGCTGGAAGACCAGACGGATCTGCCGCTCGGTCTCACCGACGTACTTGTTGAGGAGCTCGGGACCCTTGATGTTCAGGAAGAAGCTCTTGCCCTGGCCCTGTCCGGTCACCTCGGCGACCTTCTTGGCGAGGGAGTTCGCGACCGCCTTCGCGATGAGGGTCTTGCCGCAACCGGGGGGCCCGTAGAGCAGGACGCCCTTGGGCGGCCGCAGCTCGTGCTCCCGGTAGAGGTCCGGGTAGAGGTACGGCAGCTCGACCGCGTCCCGGATCAGTTCGATCTGGTTGCCCAGGCCGCCGATCTGGTCGTAGCCGATGTCCGGGACCTCTTCGAGGACCAGCTCCTCGACTTCGCTCTTCGGTACGACTTCGTAGACATAGCCGGAACGGGGTTCGAGCAGCAGGGCGTCGCCGGGGCGGATGGTGATGTCCAGCAGCGGCTCGGCGAGCCTGACCACCCGTTCCTCGTCGGTGTGCCCGACCACGAGGGCGCGCTCGCCGTCCTCAAGGATCTCCTTGAGGGTGACGATGTCGCCCACGCTCTCGTACTCCATGGCCTCGACCACGTTGAGCGCTTCGTTGAGCATTACTTCCTGGCCACGCCTGAGCTCTTCGAGCTCGACGCTGGGGCTCACGTTCACCCGGAGTTTGCGGCCGCCGGTGAAGATGTCGGCGGTGCCGTCCTCATTGGCCGTGAGGAAGACTCCGAAGCCGGCCGGCGGTTGTGCGAGCCGGTCGACCTCCTCCTTGAGGGCCACGATCTGGTCGCGGGCCTCACGGAGTGTGTTGGCGAGCCGTTCGTTCTGGGCGGACACGCCGGCCAGGTTGGTCTGCAGCTCGACGATCCGCTCTTCGAGAATCCTCGTATGACGCGGAGAGTCGGCGAGCTTGCGCCGCAGGACGGCGATTTCCTGCTCGAGATAGGCAATCTGTCCGGCGGGGTCGTCGGACCCTCGTCCCGGGCGGATGCCGCGGTTCATGTCGTCGTCGTGGGCTGCCACGGTCCTCACCTCCTCCAAGGGGAGCTGGACGCTTCCAGACCCTACCTGGGCGGGTGTCGATTGAAACCCCTAGATCACAAAGACGGTCGGGGTGTGTCCGATCTTCACCCTTGCGCTCTCCCTCACGCCAGTGGAATACCCACCCAACAACATCGGAAAGCGGGCGGTTGTAGGGTCGAAGTGTTCAACACCCGTCAGGCCTGGCCCGACTTGCTCCTGTGAAGTGGGTTACGACGGGCCCGCGACGCAGGAAACGGCAGGAATCATGACCGTGCAGCAAGAGGCCGGATCCGGCACCGACACCGGCGTTCCGCTTGAAGTGTGGATCGACCAGGACCTGTGCACCGGGGACGGGATCTGCGCCCAGTACGCGCCGGAGGTCTTCGAGCTGGACATCGACGGGCTCGCCTATGTGAAGAGCGCGGACGACGAGCTGCTGCAGGCCCCCGGCGCCTCAACACCCGTGCCGCTTCCGCTTCTCACCGACGTGGTGGCGTCCGCCCAGGAATGCCCGGGTGACTGCATCCACGTACGGCGCGTCTCGGACAGCGTCGAGGTGTACGGACCTGACGCGGAGTGAGCGGGCGGTGGCCGCAGAACCTCTGAAGGGCCCTGTGCCCCCGGATCTCCGGGGGCACAGGGCCCTTCAGACGGTTTTCAGACGCCGCGCGCCTCGGCCGGCGTGGAGCGGACGAACGTCCCGTTCTTCCACTGCCACTTGGCCTTGTCGTGGACGTCCGGGCGGTAGCGGGGCACCGCGTCGGACGAGTAGCCGTCGAGCGTGGCGGTGACGGCCCCGCCGGTCACGGCGAAGTCGCTGACCGAGAAGCGGTCCTGCGGGTCGACGAGCGTGGCGACGACGCGCGGCTCGGCGCCGGGCGGCTGGGTCAGGACGTACACCCCGTTGGGCGGGGTGCCGGAGCCCGCGTCGCAGCGGACGACCGCGACCGTCTCCGGTCTGCCGTCGCCGTCGAGGTCACCGGAGGCCTTCTTCTGCACGACGACCTTGACGGGCCCGCAGTTGAGCGGGAAGTGAACCGCCGCCGGGTCGGGCGGGGCGACGGTGGCGGGGCGGGCGGTGGCCGACTTGAGGTCGGCCTGGGCCGCGGTGGCGGAGTCCGGCTGGAGGAAGCCGGAGGCCGCGACGACGGCGGCGAGGGCTGCCGCGGTGGCCAGCCAGTGGATGGGGCGGGTGGTGGTGTGCGCCAGTTCCGGGACGGCGGGTTGCTGCACTAGGAGCGTCTCCTGTGAGGGCTGTGCCGGTGGGGGTGGCCAGCATCGTGCCATACGTCACAGTGGAGCGGAACGGCGGGGTCCCGGTGTTTTCCGCGGGTCCTGCGGTACCACGGCTCAGTGGTTCCGCGGGGGCTCGTGGGCGCGGTGCTGCCGGTGGGTCAACGGACGAGCGCCGCCGCCGAGTTCCCGGACGTGCGGGGGAACTCGGCGGCGGCGCCGGTGCGTTGTTCGGTTGTTCCGCTGTTCCTCGCCGGGTCAGCGGCCGCGGTTGCCGCCGTCGGCGTTCGGACCGTCGTAGTCCTCGCCGTAGGCGCCCTTGGCGGGGCGGCGGCGGCGCATGGGCGGCTCGACGCCGTCCGCGAGGCGGCGGGCGGTGAGGAGGAAGCCGGTGTGGCCGATCATCCGGTGGTCGGGGCGGACGGCGAGGCCCTCCACGTGCCAGTTGCGGATCATCGACTCCCAGGAGGTCGGCTCGTTGAAGCAGCCGATCTCCCGGATGGACTCGACGGTGCGGGCGAGCTGCGTCGTGGTGGCGACGTAGCAGCACAGGATGCCGCCGGGGACGAGCGCCTTCTTGACGACGTCCAGGCACTCCCAGGGGGCCAGCATGTCGAGGATGACGCGGTCGACGTCGCCGTCGGACAGGTTGTCCTGGAGGTCGCCGACGGTGAGCTGCCAGGCGGGGTGCGGGCCGCCGAAGTAGCGCTCGACGTTCCCCTTGGCGATCTCGGCGAAGTCCTCGCGGCGCTCGTACGAGTGCAGCATGCCCTCGTCGCCGATGGCGCGCAGCAGGAAGCTGCTGAGGGAGCCGGAGCCCACGCCCGCCTCCACGACGCGGGCGCCGGGGAAGATGTCGGCGAAGGCCAGGATCTGCCCCGCGTCCTTGGGGTAGACCACGGCGGCGCCGCGGGGCATGGACAGGACGTAGTCGGGGAGCAGGGGGCGCAGCGCGAGGTAGGCGACGTTTCCGGTGGTGCGGACAACGCTGCCCTCGGGTGCGCCGATCAGCTCGTCGTGCGGGAAGGAACCCTTGTGGGTGTGGAAGTTCTTTCCCTCTTCGAGCGTGAACGTGTAGTGGCGGCCCTTGGGGTCGGTCAGCTGAACCTGGTCCCCGACCTTGAAGGGCCCGCGCCTGCGGGCGGCACCGGTCGGTTCGGACATGTGAACAGCCTACCGGGCGCGGCGGGGGCTGCCGACCACACGGCCGCTAGGAGGGCCGGGCCATCGCCTTCACGAAGGCGCGCTCCACGTCGGCCGCGGAGAGGACGCCGTAGATCGCGCCGTTCTCCTCCACCACCAGGTACTCGGTCGCCGGGGTGGCGCGCAGGGTGTCGAGGAGTTCCTCGCCTGAGAGTTCCGCGGAGACGCGCATGCCGTCGGTCAGGTCCTGGGCGAGGCCGCTGACCGGGACCCAGGGACGGCGGTGCTCGGGGACGCCGACGATGGCGGCCTCGCGGACCAGGGAGCGGGGCTCGCCGTCCGCGTCGACGACGACCAGGGCGCGGGCCCCCGACTCGTTGGCCCGGCGCAGCGCCTCGGAGAGCGGGGTCGCGGGCTCGACCGGGACGGCGCGACGGGTCAGGGTGCGGGCCCGCAGCTCCGGGAGGTGCTCGCGCAGGCGGGCCATGCGGAGGCTGTTGCCCGCGCCGGTCCAGATGATCGCGGCGAGGATGGCGGCGAGCAGGGCGTCGGTGACGGTGTCCATGCCGCCGACGTCCTCGGCGTTCTTGCCGAGGGCGCCGGACTGGGTGAGCAGGGGCAGGCCGATGAGGACGGTGACGGCGAGGGCGCGGCCGACCCAGGCGGCGGCGACGGTGCCGCTCATCGGCTTGCCGGTGATCTTCCAGACGACCGCGCGGAGCATCCGGCCGCCGTCGAGGGGCAGGCCGGGCAGCAGGTTGAAGGCCGCGACGATGAGGTTCGAGATCATCAGGCCGGCGAGCAGGACGCCGGGGACGGTGCCGGGCTCGACGGCCATCATGCCGAGGTAGAAGACGCCGGCGAGGACCAGGGAGAGCAGCGGGCCGACGAAGGCCAGCACGAACTCGCGGCCCGGGGTCTCGGACTCCTTCTCGATCTCCGAGACGCCGCCGAAGAACTGCAGCTGGATCCGGCGGACCGGGAGCTTGAAGCGCAGGGCGGCGACGGTGTGGGCGAGTTCGTGGACGAGCACGGAGGCGTAGAAGGCGACCGCGAAGAAGAGGGAGACCAGATAGCGGGCCGCGCCGAGCTCGGGCAGGACGCGGTCGAGCTGGCCGCCGAACACCCAGGTGATCAGCGCCGCGACGAGGAACCAGCTGGGCGCGACGTAGACCGGGACGCCGAAGGGGCGCCCCATGAGCAGCCCGCCGCGCGGCTCCGGGGGCTTGGCCGGGCCCTTGCGGTGGCCGGCCGTGGCGGCGGCGCGGTGCTGGTCGTAAGGGCCGGTGGCGGTGGGCTCGGCCTCGGTCCGCGGGGACGGCTCGTGGGTCCTCGGCGACTGCCCGGCCGTCGGCGCCTGCGCCGCGTCGTCGGCGGCGGGATCCGGCGCCGGGGCCGAGGAGGTGTCCCGGGTGGCGTCCGACGTGGCGTCCGCGCCGGTGTCCGACGTGGGGTCCGACGTGGGGTCAGCGCCGGTGCCCGACGGGGTGCCCGACGAGGTGTCAGCGCCGGTGCCCGACGGGGTGCCGGTGTCCGGCGAGGTGTCCGAGGAGCCGTCCGCCGTGGCCGGGGCGTCGCCGGGCCGGTCGGTGTCGCCCGGGTCGGCGGCCGCGGCCCGGCCGGTGGCGGCCGGGCGGGGTTCGGGGGTCGGGGCGGCGGGACGCCCCGCGTCGCCCTTCGCGGGCGGCGTCGCCTCGCCGGTGCCGGACTGCGGCTGCCCGCTCTCGTCCACGGTGATCCCTCGGTCCCCTCGTTCGAGCGTCTCCCGCCGTGGGGCGGGACGTTCTGGCGTCGATGGTATGCGGACGGTGTCCGGTGGCCCCCGTCGACTCCCCCGGGCCACGCTACGCAAGACGCGGTGGGACGCGCAGGTGCCTGACTGTCAGTGCCGGCCCGTATCGTCGTGGGTCATGGAGACCAGTACCGAGACGGGCCCCGAGTCCGGCCCCGAGAAGCCTGCCGTGCGACCGGCGTCGCTGTCGCCGTCGCGCGCGAGCGACTTCATGCAGTGCCCGTTGCTGTACCGGTTCCGGGTCATCGACAAGCTGCCGGAGAAGCCGAGCGAGGCGGCGACGCGGGGCACGCTCGTCCATGCCGTGCTGGAGAGACTCTTCGACTCCCCCGCGGGCGAGCGCACGGCGCCGCGCGCGAAGTCGCTGATCCCCGGGCAGTGGGACCGGCTGCGCGAGGCGCGCCCCGAGCTCGGCGAGCTGTTCGCGGACGCCGACGAAGAGGCTGCGGGCGAGCGGATGACGCGCTGGCTCGGTGAGGCGGAGCGGCTGGTCGAGCGGTGGTTCACGCTGGAGGACCCGACGCGTCTGGAGCCCGCCGAGCGGGAGCTGTTCGTCGAGGCCGAGCTGGAGTCCGGGCTGCGGCTGCGCGGGATCATCGACCGGGTCGACGTCGCGCCGACCGGCGAGGTCCGCATCGTCGACTACAAGACGGGCAAGGCCCCCCGCCCCGAGTACGCGGAGGGCGCGCTGTTCCAGATGAAGTTCTACGCGCTGGTGGTGTGGCGCCTGAAGGGTGTCGTGCCGCGGCGGCTCCAGCTCGTGTACCTGGGCAGCGGGGACGTGCTCACGTACGACCCGGTGATCGCGGACCTGGAGCGGGTCGAGCGCAAGCTGCACGCGCTGTGGGAGGCGATCGAGCAGGCCACGGAGAGCGGTGACTGGCGGCCGCGGCCGACGAAGCTCTGCGGCTGGTGCGACCACCAGGCCGTCTGCCCCGAATTCGGTGGTACTCCCCCGCCCTATCCGCTTCAGATCAGGGTGCCCGAGTCCGGCGGGGCGTAGGAGGGCAGAATGGGGCCGGACTATCGAAGGAGAGTTTCGTGGCCATCCGCGTCCTACTGGTCGATGACCAGCCGCTGCTCCGTACCGGCTTCCGCATGATCCTGGAGGCCGAGCAGGACATCGCGGTCGTCGGCGAGGCCGGTGACGGCCTGCAGGCCCTCGACCAGGTCCGTGCGCTGCAGCCCGACGTCGTGCTGATGGACATCCGGATGCCGCGGATGGACGGCGTCGAGGCGACCCGGCAGATCTCGGGCCCGGGCAAGGACGGTCCGGCGAAGGTGCTCGTGCTCACCACCTTCGATCTCGACGAGTACGTGGTCGAGGCGCTCAAGGCGGGGGCCAGCGGCTTCCTCCTCAAGGACGCCCCGGCGAACGAGCTGGTGCAGGCGATCCGGGTGGTCGCGGCGGGCGAGGCGATGCTCGCGCCGAGCATCACGCGCCGGCTGCTCGACAAGTACGCGGACCACCTGCCGTCGGGCGACGAGCCGGTGCCGGACACGCTGCACACCCTCACCGAGCGGGAGGTGGAGGTGCTGAAGCTGGTGGCCCGCGGCCTGTCGAACGCGGAGATCGCCGCCGACCTCTTCGTCAGCGAGACGACGGTGAAGACGCACGTGGGCCACGTGCTGACGAAGCTGGGGCTGCGCGACCGGGTGCAGGCCGCCGTGTACGCGTACGAGAGCGGGCTGGTCCGGCCGGGCGCGCAGTAGCCACCCGCGGGCGGGCACGGACGCACGAAGGGCGGTGGTCACCGGAGTGGTGACCACCGCCCTTCGTCATGCTCGGGGGGCTCGTCCTGTCCGACGGGACGTCAGCCCTTGCTGATCTCCCAGAACCGGAACACGGTCGACGCGTCGAGGCAGTTCTCCAGGCCGTAGACGCCGTCGCGCACGACCGCGTACTGCTTGGCCTGCCACACGGGCAGGATGGGCAGCTGTTCGGCGACTATGTTCTGCAGCTGGTCGTACTGCTTCGTGGTGGTGGAGCGGTCGCTCTGGGCGCCGGTCTCCGGGATGATCGTGCCGGTGATCGTGCTGTTGGTGTAGTGGTTCCCGAGCACGTTGCCGTCGCCGAAGAACGGCTGGGTGAAGTTGTCGGGGTCCGGGTAGTCGGGCACCCAGCCCTTGACGTAGACGCCGTACTTGCCGGACTTGATGTCCCGCTCGTACTGGGAGAACTCGACGGACTTCACGTCGGCGTCGAACAGGCCGCTCTCGTTGAGCTGCTTGGCCATCGCCTTCAGCTCGGCGTCGGTGGCCGGGCCGTAGCGGGACGGCGTGGACCAGAGGGTGAGCTTGACCTTGTCGGTGATGCCGTCGGCGCGGAGCGCGGCCTGCGCCTTGCTCTTCGAGGGGCGGGCCCCGTACAGGTCGAAGAACGCGGTGTTGTGGCCGGTGATGCCCGCCGGGATGATCGAGTAGAGCGACGTGGCCGTGTTGTCGTAGACCTCGTCGATCAGGGCGTCGCGGTCGATGAGGTAAGCCATGGCCTTGCGGACACTGAGCTTGCCGACGACCGGGTCCTTCACGTTGAAGACGAGGTGCTGGACCTCGGCGCTGGTGCCCTCGACGACGTCGATGTCCTGGGTCGCCTTGGTGGCCGACTCCTCGATGTCCGCGACGTCCTTGGCGGCGAGACCGCGGTAGGCGAGGTCGACGTCCCCGTCGAGCAGGGACTTCTTCAGGCCCGCCTGGTCACCGTGGAAGAACTTCATGGTGACGCCGTCGTTCTTGACCTTCGCGGTGCCCTCGTAGGAGGAGTTGACCGAGAAGACCGCTTCCTTCTTGCCGAAGGAGTCCAGCTTGTACGGGCCGGAGCCGACGGCCTTGCCGTCCTTGCGCAGCCTGTCCGCCGGGTACTCGGCGTGGTCGACGATCGATCCGGCGCCCGAGGCGATCTTGCTGGGGAACGTCGCGTCGGCGTACTTCAGCCGGAAGACCACCGTGGAGCCGTCCGGGGTCTCCACCTTGTCCAGCATCGGGAACATGATGGCGGGACCGGCCTCGTCGCCGATCTTCATCATGCGGTCGAAGGAGTACTTGACGTCCTTCGACGTGAGCTCGTGGCCGTTGCTGAACTTCAGGCCGGAGCGCAGGGTGCACGAGTAGACCTTGGTGGCGTTGTCGCTGAAGTGGCACTCCTTGGCGGCCTCCGGCTGCGGCTCGGTGGCTCCGTTGGGGAAGCTGAGCAGCGACTGGAAGACGTTGTTGAACAGCAGCCACGAGCCCGGGTCGTAGCCGGACGCAGGGTCGGTGGCCTGGATGTCGTCGGACATCCCCATGACCACCGCGTCGCCGGAGCCGGCGGACTCGTCCTGGTCCGTGCCACAGCCGGACAGCAGGGCCGCGGCGAGTCCCACGCCGAGGGGCAGGGCCAACCACTGGTTGCGCATTCTCACGTACGTGCCTTGTCGTCGGTCGTGCGGAACGGGGCGGGGCCGGCCGCGGCTTCGGGACCGGCCCCACGGAGGGCTCAGCCGCTGACGCCGCGGCCCAGCTCCCACAGCTGGAGGATCGACGAGGAGGACAGGGCCCACTCGACGCCCGTGATGTCGTCGCGCGAGGCGACGTACTGCTTGCCCTGCCAGAGCGGCAGGACGGGCACGTCGTCGGCGACGATGTTCTGGATCTGCTGCAGGCTCTTGGACGCGGTGAGCCGGTCGGCCTCGCGACGCTCGGCCGGGAGCAGCTGCCCGCGGATGGTGCTGTTGGCGTACGGGGCGTTGAGGAAGTTGTCCTTGTCGAGGAACGGCGCGAGGAAGTTGTCGGCGTCCGGGAAGTCGGGGAACCAGCCGAGGCCGTAGACGTCGTACTTGCCCTTGAGCTGGGCGTCGCGGTAGGTGTCCCAGGCGTCGCCCTTGATGGCGACGTCGAACAGGCCGCTGGCGTTCAGCTGCTTGCGCAGGACCTCGAACTCCTTCTTCGTGGCCGGACCGTAGTGGTCGGTCGTGTAGTGCAGCGTGAGCTTCACCGGGGTGGTGATGTTCGCCCGGTTCAGCGTCGCGGCGGCGGCCGTCTTGTCCGGGTCGCCGTACTTGTTGAAGAAGGAGTTCTGGTGGCCGGTGATGCCGGCCGGGACCAGCGAGAAGAGCGGCTCGGCGGTGGCGCCGTAGACGCTGGCGGCGATCTCGCCGCGGTCCACGATCTGGGCCATGGCCTGACGGACGGCCTTGCTCTTGACGGAGGGCGCCGTGGTGTTGAAGCCCAGGTAGCGGATCTCCATGCCGGGCATCTCGACCAGGTTGACGTTCTTCGGCGGGTTGGTCGAGTACTTCTCGATCTGCTCCGGCGACATGGTGCGCGTCATCATGTCGATGTCGCCCTTCTCCAGCGCCTTGCCCATGGCATCGGCGTCGGCGAAGGAGCGCAGCTCCACCTTGTCGTTCTTCGGCTTCAACTGCCCCTGGTAGTTGGGGTTCTTGGTGAAGACGGTCTTGACGACGGCGTTGTTCTCGACCTCGGACTTCATGGTGTACGGGCCGGAGCCGTTCACCTCGAAGCCGTTGCGCAGCGAGTGCTTCGCGTAGTCGTCGGGGTTGACGATGCCGGCGGTGGGGGTGGCCAGCTTGTACGGGAAGGTGGCGTCCGGGGACTTGAGGTGGAAGATCACCTCGCGGTCGCCCTGCGTCTCGATCGTGTCGATCGAGGAGAGAAGGCCGTAGGAGGCGCTGTCGCTCTTGATCTTGAGGACGCGGTCGATGGAGTACTTCACGTCGGCGGCGGTGATGGCCCGGCCGTCGGCGAACTTGAGGTCCTTGCGCAGCGTGCACGCGTACCGCTCGCTGCCGCTGTCGGAGAAGATGCAGCTCTCGGCCGCCTCGGGCACGGGCTCGCCGCTGCCGCTGCGGGGCATCGCCATCAGCGTCTGCACGGTCTGGCGCAGCACGTTCCAGGACCCGGCGTCGTAGGCGTACGCGGGGTCGAACGGTGCGGGGACCTTGCCGGAGGCGATGAACCGGTCGGTGGTGCCGACGACGATCGCGTCGCCGCCGTCGCCGCCGCTGTCCGACCCGCCGCACGCGACGAGCACGGGGGCGAGCAGGCCGATGACGGCCGGCAGCACCAAAGTCTTGCGGTTCATGCTCGAAAATCTCCAGAGCTGTTGATCTCGCGGGCCCGTGGACAAGGGGTGGTGCGCACGGGCACGGGAGGGTTACGGCGATGTTCTCGCGATGAGATTAATGGGCCCGCCGCCGGGGCTCGCAGGCGCTGGAGCCGGGCGCCCATCACGCTGTGGAACCGGGTGTGGACGCACCGAAAACACCTCAGGAGGAAGGTTCGTCGCACGGGGCGACCAATCGGGACACAAGGTCACGTCCGGGCGCCCGCAGGGGGGTTGCGCAGCATGAACGGCCGGACCTGTCGACCCCTGTCCGAGTGGGAAAGGTCACACCGTCAACTGGGTTGGGAGGTGCGGCAATTCGGCCATGGGGTGCGGCCGCCGCACCGCCGTCAGAGCGTCATCAGCCCGTGCAGGAAAGGCAGGTTGACGTGTTCGAGGGAGGGGACGACGGTGCGCCGGGGGGCCGGCGCGATGGGCGCGACGGACGGGACGGCGACGACCTGGCAGCCCGCGGCCTCGGCGGCCGCGACGCCGGTGGCGGTGTCCTCGATGACGGCGCAGCGCCCGGGTTCGGCGCCGAGCCGGGACGCGGCGAGGAGGTACGGGTCGGGGTGCGGCTTGGTCCTGGACACCTCGTCACCGGCGACCGTGAGGTGGAAGTTGTGGGCGCCGAGCGAGTCCAGGATGCGGTCGATGATGCGCCGGTGGGAGGCGGAGACGAGCGCGGTCGGCACGTTCTGCGCGGCGAGTTCGGCGAGGAGTCTCGCGGCACCGGGCATCAGCGGCAGCGACCGGCTGATGCGCCGCTCGAAGCCGTCGTTGAGCAGGACGGTCAGTTCGGGCAGCGTGATGTCGGCGCCGGTGGCCTCGATGAGGAAGCCGGCGCTGCGGGTCATCGGACCGCCGACGACGATCTGCCGCCAGGCGTCGTCGAGGGCGTGGCCGAGTTCGGCGAAGACGGCCACTTCGGCGTCCCACCAGAACCCTTCGGTGTCGACGAGGGTTCCGTCCATGTCGAGGAGCACGGCCTGCAGGGCGGAGCCTTCGGCCGTTCGGGTACCGAGTGCGGGGACCGTACTGGTCATCCGTGCACACCTCCATGGAGGGACGAAGAGGCCGGCCCCCCTTCCGGACAGAAGTTCTGACCAGAAGGGCGACCGGCCTGCGCTGGACCGACCAGTGTACGACTCTGAGGAATTACCGCATTACCGGGCGTTGAAGTACTTCGCCTCGGGGTGGTGGATCACGATCGCGTCGGTGGACTGCTCGGGGTGGAGCTGGAACTCCTCGCTGAGCTGGACGCCGATCCGCTCCGGCTCCAGGAGCTGGGCGATCTTGGCGCGGTCCTCCAGGTCGGGGCAGGCGCCGTAGCCGAGGGAGAAGCGGGCGCCCCGGTACTTGAGGGCGAACATGTCCTCCATCGCGGCCGGGTCCTCGCCGGCGAAGCCCAGCTCGGTGCGGACGCGGGCGTGCCAGTACTCGGCGAGCGCCTCGGCCAACTGGACGGACAGGCCGTGCAGTTCGAGGTAGTCGCGGTAGGAGTCGGACGCGAACAGCTCGGCGGTCGCCTCACCGATCCTGGAGCCGACGGTGACGACCTGGAGGCCGACCACGTCGGTCTCCCCCGACTCCTCCGGGCGGAAGAAGTCGGCCAGGCACAGGCGGCGGCCGCGGCGCTGGCGGGGGAAGGTGAAGCGGGTCCGCTCGTTGCCCTCGTCGTCCAGGATGATCAGGTCGTCGCCCTTGGACACGCACGGGAAGTAGCCGTAGACCACGGCCGCTTCGAGCATGTTCTTGGTGTGCAGCTCGTCGAGCCAGCCGCGCAGCCGCGGGCGGCCCTCGGTCTCCACCAGCTCCTCGTACGTGGGCCCGTCTCCGGTCCGCGCCTGCTTCAGGCCCCACTGGCCCTTGAAGAGGGCGCCCTCGTCGAGCCAGGAGGCGTACTCCTTGAGCTGGATGCCCTTGATGACGCGGGTGCCCCAGAACGGCGGCTCGGGGACCGGGTTGTCGACGGCGACGTCGGAGCGCGCGGGCCCGTCGTCGGGCCGCTCCTCGATCTGGACGTTGCTCGCCTTGACCCGACGCTGCTTGAGTTCGGGGAGGGTGGCGCCGGGCACGCCGCGCTTGACCGCGATCAACGCGTCCATCAACCGCAGCCCCTCGAACGCGTCCCGCGCGTAGCGGACTTCGCCCTCGTAGATCTCGTGCAGATCCTGCTCGACGTATGCCCGGGTCAGCGCGGCCCCGCCCAGGATCACCGGGAAGTCCGCGGCCAGCTTGCGCTGGTTGAGCTCCTGAAGGTTCTCCTTCATGATCACAGTCGACTTCACCAGCAGACCCGACATCCCGATCACATCGGCCCGGTGCTCCTCGGCCGCCTCCAGGATCGCCGAGACCGGCTGCTTGATGCCCAGATTCACCACGTTGTAGCCGTTGTTCGACAAGATGATGTCGACCAGGTTCTTACCGATGTCATGCACGTCGCCGCGCACGGTGGCCAGCACGATGGTGCCCTTGCCCTCGGCGTCCGACTTCTCCATGTGCGGCTCCAGATAGGCCACCGCGTTCTTCATCACCTCGGCCGACTGGAGGACGAACGGCAGCTGCATCTGGCCGGAGCCGAACAGCTCACCGACGACCTTCATGCCCTCCAGCAGCGTGTCATTGACGATCTCCAGTGCCGGCCGGGACTGCAGCGCCTCGTCGAGATCCGGCTCCAGGCCGTTCTTCTCGCCGTCGATGATCCGGCGCTGCAACCGCTCCTCCAGCGGGAGGGCGGCCAGCTCCTCCGCCTTGCCCGCCTTCAACGACTTCGCGGTGGCACCCTCGAACAGCGCCATCAGCTTCTGCAGCGGGTCATAGCCCTCGGCCCGCCGGTCATAGATCAGATCCAGCGCGGTGGTGACCTGCTCCTCGTCGAACCGCGCGATCGGCAGGATCTTGGAGGCGTGCACGATCGCCGAATCCAGCCCGGCCTTCACACACTCGTCCAGGAAGACGGAGTTCAGCACGATGCGGGCGGCCGGGTTCAGACCGAACGAGATGTTGGAGAGGCCCAGGGTGGTCTGCACGTCCGGGTGGCGCTTCTTCAGCTCCCGGATCGCCTCGATCGTCGCGATGCCGTCCTTGCGGGACTCCTCCTGCCCGGTGCAGATCGTGAACGTCAGACAGTCGATCAGGATGTCCGACTCATGAATGCCCCAGTTCCCGGTCAGATCGGCGATCAGCCGCTCGGCGATCGCCACCTTGTGCTCGACCGTCCGGGCCTGCCCCTCCTCATCGATGGTCAGCGCGATCAGCGCCGCACCATGCTCCCGGGCCAGCGTCGTGACCTTCGCGAACCGGGACTCCGCACCGTCCCCGTCCTCGTAGTTCACCGAGTTGATGACCGCACGGCCACCCAGCTTCTCCAGCCCCGCCCGGATCACCGGCACCTCGGTCGAGTCCAGCACGATCGGCAGCGTGGAGGCGGTCGCGAACCGGCCCGCCAGCTCCTCCATGTCCGCCACACCATCACGGCCCACATAGTCGACACACAGGTCGAGCATGTGCGCGCCCTCACGGATCTGGTCCCGGGCCATCTCCACACAGTCGTCCCAGCGACCCTCCAGCATGGCCTCACGGAACTTCTTCGACCCGTTCGCGTTCGTCCGCTCACCGATCGCCATGTACGCCGTGTCCTGCCGGAACGGCACCGTCTGATACAGCGACGCGGCCCCCGGCTCGGGCTGCGGGGTGCGGGGCGTGGGCTGGGCGCCGCGGACCCGCTCGACCACCTGGCGCAGATGCTCCGGCGTCGTGCCGCAGCAGCCGCCGACCAGGGACAGGCCGTACTCGCGCACGAACGTCTCCTGCGCGTCGGCCAACTCGGCCGCGGACAGCGGGTAGTGGGCGCCGTCCTTGGTCAGGACCGGAAGGCCCGCGTTCGGCATCGCGGCGATCGGGATCCGCGAGTGGCGGGAGAGGTAGCGCAGGTGCTCGCTCATCTCGGCCGGGCCCGTCGCGCAGTTCAGGCCGATCATGTCGATGCCGAGCGGCTCCAGCGCCGTGAGCGCCGCGCCGATCTCCGAGCCCAGCAGCATGGTGCCGGTCGTCTCGACGGTGACCGAGCAGATCAGCGGCAGCGTGGTGCCGGTCGCGTCCAGGGCGCGGCGGGCGCCGAGCAGTGCCGCCTTCGTCTGGAGGAGGTCCTGCGTGGTCTCGACGAGCAGGGCGTCGGCGCCGCCGGCGATCAGGCCCTCGGCGTTCTGCTGGTAGGCGTCGCGCAGCACCGTGTAGGGGGCGTGGCCCAGCGTCGGCAGCTTCGTGCCCGGGCCCATCGAGCCGAGCACCCAGCGCTGCTGCCCGGTCGACGCGGTGAACTCGTCCGCCACCTCGCGCGCCACCCGGGCACCGGCCTCGGAAAGCTCGAAGACCCGGTCCGCGATGTCGTACTCACCCAGCGCCGCATGATTCGCGCCGAACGTGTTGGTCTCCACGCAGTCGACGCCCACGGCGTAGTACGCCTCGTGGACGGAGCGCACGATGTCGGGGCGCGTGAGGTTGAGGATCTCGTTGCAGCCCTCGAGGTTCTGGAAGTCCTCAAGGGTGGGATCCTGCGCCTGGAGCATCGTGCCCATCGCGCCGTCGGCCACCACCACACGGGTGGCGAGGGCTTCGCGGAGGGCGTCCGTGCGGGCGCGGGAATCGGCTGCGGGCGTAGGCAACGAGGCCATGAAAGTGCTCCCTGGGTGCGACGGCTGTCGGCTTTGCGGCTCCTCTTGCCGGAGGCGCACCCGGTCAGGGTAGCCGGGACCAAGGTCCTTCCGTGAGACCGTCCACGGGCCGGAACGCCCGCCCGGCGGGCGGCCGAGTGTGGCTCGATGCGGGCGCTGCCGGAGAACCGGCTGAAATATAGGCTCACGTCGCATTAGCAGGAGGTCGGCAACGACCGATACTGTTCAGCATTGTCGAACGTGGGTGAGAGGACCGAGGAGGAAGGACTGCGATGGCACGCAACATCCAGTCGCTCGAACGGGCCGCGGCGATGCTCCGGCTCCTCGCGGGCGGTGAGCGACGGCTCGGCCTCTCCGACATCGCCTCCGCGCTCGGCCTGGCGAAGGGCACCGCGCACGGCATCCTGCGCACCCTCCAGGCCGAGGGCTTCGTCGAGCAGGACGCGGCCTCGGGCCGCTACCAGCTGGGCGCGGAGCTGCTACGGCTGGGCAACAGCTATCTCGACGTCCACGAACTGCGGGCGCGCGCGCTCGTCTGGGCGGACGACCTGGCCCGCTCCAGCGGCGAGGCCGTCTACCTGGGGGTCCTGCACCAGCAGGGCGTGCTGATCGTGCACCACGTCTTCCGGCCCGACGACAGCCGTCAGGTGCTGGAGGTCGGGGCGATGCAGCCGCTGCACTCGACGGCCCTGGGCAAGGTGCTGTCCGCGTACGACCCGGTCGCGCACAGCGAGGTCGTGGAGGTCGAGCGCAAGGGGTTCACGGCCCGCACGGTCTGCGACCTGACCGAGTTCGAGTCGATCCTCGACCTGACCCGCGCGCGCGGGTACGCCGCCGACGTCGAGGAGACCTGGGAGGGCGTGGCCTCGGTCGCGGCCCCGATCCACGACCGGCACCGGATGCCGGTGGGCGCCGTCGGCGTGACCGGCGCCGTCGAGCGGGTCTGCACCAAGGAGGGCGAGCTGCGCCCCGAGCTCATCGCCGCCGTACGGGACTGCGCCCGTGCCGTCTCCCGCGATCTGGGCGCCAGCCGCTTCTGAGCCCCCGTCCGTCACCCCCGGCCCAGCCCCCGAGCCCCGCCTTCGAGCGGGGCTTCCGCCGTTCCAGGGTGCAGGCCGCACCTTTCCGGGCGACCATCGATGGACGCCCCGACGCCGCGGGGACCGATAACCGCGAACGATCAATAACGATCGTGCTTTCGATAACAGAACCCTTGACGAGCGAGTAACCCCGGAGCAAGACTCGCGTCCATCGGTCGGCATTGTCGAACACCTACCGGCAATACGCGTTAGAGTGTGGCAAGGCCAGGCCGAAACCGCCCTCCCCAGAGGGCGCGGACCACCGGAGAGGGACCCGGGGTTCGCCTGATACGGGTTTTTCCCCTGGACGAAGGACAAAGGAGTCGCGGGTGTCCAGCTCCGACATCTTCATCGGCGAGACCATCGGTACCGCCGTGCTCATCCTGCTCGGCGGTGGTGTCTGCGCCGCCGTCACTTTCAAGCGCTCGAAGGCGTTCAACGCCGGCTGGGTCGCCATCGCGTTCGGCTGGGGCTTCGCGGTCCTGACCGGTGCGTACATGGTCGGTGGCGTCTCGGGCGCCCACCTGAACCCCGCGGTCACCATCGGTCTCGCCATCGAGGGCGGCACCGAGTGGAGCGACGTGCCGCTCTACCTGGGCTCGCAGCTGCTCGGCGCGATGATCGGCGCCGTGCTGGTCTGGGTCACGTACTACGGCCAGTTCCAGGCACACCTGACCGACCCGGACGTCATCGCCGCGCAGCCGACCGACGAGGGCCTGGTGGACCAGAAGGCCGCGCCCGCGGCGGGCCCCGTGCTCGGCATCTTCTCGACGGGCCCGGAGATCCGGAACGCCGCGCAGAACCTGATCACCGAGATCATCGCCACGATCGTGCTCGTTCTCGCCATCCTCACGCAGGGCCTGAACAACGAGGGCAACGGCCTGGGCGTGCTCGGTGCCCTGATCACCTCGTTCGTCGTGGTCGGCATCGGCCTCTCGCTCGGTGGCCCCACGGGCTACGCGATCAACCCGGTCCGTGACCTCGGCCCGCGCATCGTGCACTCCCTGCTGCCGCTGCCGAACAAGGGCGGCTCGGACTGGACGTACGCCTGGATCCCGGTCGCGGGTCCGCTGATCGGCGGCGCCATAGCCGGTGGCCTCTACAACGTCGCGTTCAAGTAGACCGCCCCGCCGCCCCACCGCCCGAGCCGCACCGAGAACCTTCAGGAGCACCCCGTGACCGACGCACACACCGCAGGCCCGTTCATCGCCGCGATCGACCAGGGCACCACCTCCAGCCGCTGCATCGTCTTCGACAAGGACGGCCGGATCGTCTCCG
Source organism: Streptomyces sp. KL116D (assembly GCF_030766975.1). Taxonomy (NCBI): domain Bacteria; kingdom Bacillati; phylum Actinomycetota; class Actinomycetes; order Kitasatosporales; family Streptomycetaceae; genus Streptomyces; species Streptomyces sp. KL116D. The sequence goes on from NZ_JASERH010000142.1 coordinate 269,420, forward strand.
TCGACCAGAAGGAGCACGAGCAGATCTTCCCGAAGCCGGGCTGGGTCGAGCACGACGCGAACGAGATCTGGACCAACGTCCAGGAGGTCGTCGCCGGCGCCATCACCAAGGCCGGCATCACCCGCGACGACATCAAGGCCATCGGCATCACCAACCAGCGCGAGACCACGCTGCTCTGGGACAAGAACACCGGTGAGCCGGTCCACAACGCCATCGTCTGGCAGGACACCCGCACCGACTCCCTCTGCAAGGAGCTCGGCCGCAACGTCGGCCAGGACCGCTTCCGCCGCGAGACCGGCCTGCCGCTGGCGTCGTACTTCGCGGGCCCCAAGGCCCGCTGGCTGCTGGACAACGTCGAGGGCCTGCGCGAGCGCGCCGAGGCCGGCGACATCCTCTTCGGCACCATGGACACCTGGGTCATCTGGAACCTGACGGGCGGTGTCAACGGCGGCAAGCACTACACCGACGTCACGAACGCCTCCCGCACCCTCCTGATGAACCTGCACACCATGGAGTGGGACGCGAAGATCTGCGAGTCCATCGGTGTCCCGCAGCAGATGCTGCCGGAGATCCACTCCTCCGCCGAGATCTACGGCGAGGTCACCGGCGGCAAGCTCGGCGACATCCTGGGCGGCATCCCGGTCGCCTCGGCGCTCGGTGACCAGCAGGCGGCTCTGTTCGGCCAGACCTGCTTCGCCGAGGGCGAGGCCAAGTCCACGTACGGCACCGGCACCTTCATGCTGATGAACACCGGCGAGAAGGCCATCAACTCGTACTCCGGGCTGCTGACCACGGTCGGCTACCAGATCGGTGACAAGAAGCCGGTCTACGCGCTCGAGGGCTCGATCGCCGTCACCGGCTCCCTCGTGCAGTGGATGCGCGACCAGATGGGCCTGATCAAGTCGGCCGCCGAGATCGAGACGCTGGCCTCCAGCGTCGACGACAACGGCGGCGCGTACTTCGTGCCCGCCTTCTCCGGACTGTTCGCCCCGTACTGGCGCTCCGACGCGCGCGGTGTCATCGCGGGCCTGACCCGCTACGTCACCAAGGCGCACATCGCGCGCGCCGTGCTCGAGGCCACCGCCTGGCAGACCCGCGAGATCACCGACGCCATGACGAAGGACTCCGGCGTCGAGCTGACCGCGCTCAAGGTCGACGGCGGTATGACCTCCAACAACCTGCTGATGCAGACCCTCTCGGACTTCCTGGACGCCCCCGTGGTGCGTCCGATGGTCGCCGAGACGACCTGCCTCGGCGCTGCCTACGCCGCCGGTCTCGCCGTCGGCTTCTGGTCCAACACGGACGATCTGCGCGCGAACTGGCGCCGGGCCGCCGAGTGGACCCCCCGCATGGACGCGGACACCCGCGACCGTGAGTACAAGAGCTGGCTCAAGGCCGTCGAACGGACCATGGGCTGGATCGAGGACGAGGAGTAAGACCCCACCATGAGTACCCAGTCCACCCTGCAGACCGTGCCTGCCCTCGGAACGCACCCGGTCGCCGGCTCGAACCCGAGCCGCGCCGAGACCCGCGAGCAGCTTTCCAAGGCGACGTACGACCTCCTGGTCATCGGCGGCGGCATCCTGGGCATCTCCACTGCCTGGCACGCGGCGCAGTCCGGTCTCAGGGTGGCCCTGGTCGACGCCGGCGACTTCGCCGGCGCCACTTCCTCCGCGTCCTCGAAGCTGCTGCACGGCGGTCTGCGCTACCTGCAGACCGGTGCGGTGAAGCTGGTCGCGGAGAACCACTTCGAGCGGCGTGCGGTGTCGCGCAACGTAGCCCCGCACCTCGCCAACCCGCTCACCTTCTACCTGCCCGTGTACAAGGGCGGCCCGCACGGCGCCGCGAAGCTGGGCGCGGGCGTCTTCGCGTACAGCGCGCTGTCGGCGTTCGGCGACGGCGTCGGGCACCTGCTGAGCCCGGCCAAGGCGCAGCAGGACGTGCCGGAGCTGCGGACCGAGGGCCTGAAGGCCGTGGCCGTGTACGGCGACGACCAGATGAACGACGCGCGCATGGCGCTCATGACGGTCCGGGCGGCCGTCGACGCGGGCGCCGTGGTCCTGAACCACGCCGAGGTCACCGGTCTGCGCTTCACGCGGGGCCGGGTCACGGGCGCCGAGCTCAAGGACCGCACGGACGGCGAGGAGTTCGGTGTCAGCGCCCGTCTGGTGCTGAACGCGACCGGCCCGTGGGTCGACCACCTGCGCAAGCTGGAGGACCCGAACGCGGCGCCGTCCATCCGCCTCTCCAAGGGCGCGCACCTGGTCATGAAGCGGACCTCCCCGTGGAAGGCCGCGCTGGCCACGCCGATCGACAAGTACCGCATCACGTTCGCCCTCCCCTGGGAGGACATGCTGCTGCTCGGTACGACCGACGAGGAGTACGAGGGCGACCCGGCGGACGTCTCGGTCACCGAGAAGGACATCGAGCAGATCCTCGACGAGGCCGCGTTCTCGGTCCGCGACCAGCAGCTGAAGCGGGACCTGATGACGTACGCGTTCGCCGGTCTGCGGGTGCTGCCGGGCGGTCCCGGCGACACCTCGAAGGCCAAGCGCGAGACGGTCGTCACCGAGGGCAGGGGCGGCATGCTGTCCGTCGCGGGCGGCAAGTGGACGACGTTCCGGCACATCGGCCGCACCGTCATGCAGAAGCTGGAGTCGCTGCCCGGCCACCCGCTCGGCGACGACTTCGAGCCGATCAAGGAGCTGCCGAAGCGGCTGCCGCTGCCCGGCGTCGCCAACCCGCGGGCCGTCGCGCACCGCCTCCTGGTGGACAACCCGGCGCCCGGCCCGCGGATGGCCGCCGACACCGCCAAGCACCTGGCGACGCACTACGGTTCGCTGGCCTTCGACATCGCCCGGCTGGCCAACGAGAACCCGGAGCTGGCCGAGCGGGTCCACCCGGACGCGCCGGAGATCATGGCGCAGGTCGTGTACGCGCGGGACCACGAGTGGGCTCAGACGGCGGACGACGTGCTGCGCCGCCGGACGACGCTGACGATCCGCGGTCTCGCCTCGGACGCGGTGCGCGGCAAGGTGCAGGCCGTGCTCGACGAGAAGTGACCCTGCTCGCTTCCAGGTGACTTGAGGGGCGGCTCCCACGGGGGGAGCCGCCCCTCTCGGCTGCCCGGGCGCACTGCCATGCCGCGGACATACGCCCGCAATGTCCGCAGGTGAAGGTGGGGACATGCCTCAGAACCCCTTCCTCCTCGGGCTCGCCCTGACGGGTGATCCGAGCCTGGGCCCCGATGACTTCGTCCGTCTCGTGCGCCGCGCGGAGGCGGCCCGGATCGCGTTCGTGAGCGTGGAGGACGGCCCCGGTCGGCTCGACTCGACCGTGCTGCTCACGCTCGCCGCGCGGGAGACGACCCGCGTCGGGCTCGTGCCGCTCGGGCCCGTGCTCGGGCAGCCCGCCGGGTACGCCGCCCGGTACGCGACGCTCGATCTGGTCAGCGGCGGGCGGGCCGGGGTGCGGCCGCGGATCGCGGCGGACGACGTCGAGCACGACCGGATCCTGAAGGTGCTCGGCACCCCGGAGGGGGACGTGCTGGTGGCCGAACTCTTCGAGCGGGCCGCGGAGTTCACCGGCCGGGTCGCCCGCGAGTGGGACGGCTCGGGGGCCGCGCCGCAGGGCAGGCCGCCGCTGATCTCGCTGGCGCACGACACCGTGCCGTACCGGTTCGCGGCCCGGGCCGCGGACGTCGTACTGGTCACGCCGTTCGACGTGCCGGGGCTGCGCCGGATCCGCTCCGAGGTGACGGCGCTGGCCGCCGAGGAGGGCCGGAGCCTCAAGGTGCTCGCCGAGCTGAACGTGCTGCTCGCCCCGACGGACGCCGAGGCGGCCGAACGGCGTGCGGCGCTGGGCGAGTTCGAGTCCGACGCCGCCCTGTTCACCGGGACCCCGGAGGGTCTCGCCGACCGTCTGGAGGAGTGGCACCGCGAGGGCGGCGCCGACGGCTTCCGGATCCGCCCGGTCGCCGTGCCGCAGGACGTGTACGCCCTCCTGGACCGGGCCGTGCCCGAGCTGGTCGGGCGCGGGCTGCTGCCGGACGCGTACACGACGCGGACGCTGCGCGGGCACCTGGGCCTGGCGGAGGTGGCCGCGTGAGGTTCCAGGTCCTGTCCATCATCGGCCACGCCCCGCACCCGCTGACCGGTGAACTCCCCTCGGCGGCCGACCGGTTGGCGCAGGTCGTCGACGTCGGGGTGGCGGCGGAGGAGCTCGGCTACGACGCGTACGCGGTCGGCGAGCGGCACGCGGGCGCGTTCCTGTCGTCGAGTCCGACGGTGGTGCTCGGCGCGCTCGCGGCCCGCACGACCCGCATCAGGCTGCTCACGGGCGTCACCGTCGTCGCGATCCTCGATCCGGTGCGGGTCGCCGAGGACTACGCGACGCTCGACCAGCTCTCGCGCGGCCGGATCGAGCTGGTGATCGGCAAGGGCGCCGAGGCGGGTCACTTCGATCTGTTCGGGCTCGACGAGGCCCGGCAGTGGGACCTTCAGCAGGAGAAGTACGAGCTGCTGCGCCGGCTGTGGACGGAGGAGCGGGTCGACTGGGCGGGCGAGTTCCGGCCCGCCCTGAAGGGGGTGACGACGGTGCCGCGCCCGTACGCGGGCCTGCCCCGCGTCTGGCACGGTTCGGCGACCTCCCTCAACTCCCCCGAACTGGCCGCCAGGCACGGCGATCCGCTGTTCACGGCGAACGCGATCCAGCCGCGGGCCGCGTACGCCCGGCTGATCGACCACTACCGGGAGCGGTTCGCGGCGCACGGCCACGACCCGGCGAAGGCGCACGTCGCGGCGGGTTCGGGCGGGCTGCTGATCGCGGACACGCACGAGCGGGCGGTCGCACGCTTCCGGGACCTGTACGAGGCGAAGGTCGCGCAGTCCTTCAAGCCGCACCTGGCGGGGAAGGCGGGCTACAACACGCCGTTCAGGACCGTCGAGGACGCGATCGCGGACGGGCCGCAGCTGATCGGCTCGCCGCAGCAGATCATCGACAAGATCCTCGGCTATCACGCGGTGTACCGGCACGACCTGCAGTCGGTCACCGTGGACGCGTTCGGGCAGGGCACGGCCGAGCAGATCGAGACGCTCCAGCGGTTCGCGGAGGAGATCGCGCCGGTGGTGCGCAAGGAGGCGCCCAGCTCCCTGTGGAGCTGAACGCCTCCGGCGGATCCGGCGCCCGGGGTCAGGGCGACACTTCCTCCAGGCGCCGCCCCGCCGTCTCCTCGGCGCCCGCGAACGCGGTCAGCGAGCCGACCAGGGCGACCGCGCCGAGCACCAGGAAGACGGTGCCGATGCGTCCGCCCGCGTACACCGCGCCGACGACGATCGGGCCGAGGATGATGCCGAGCCGGTTCAGCGCGCCGCCGACGCTGCTGCCGAGCGCGCGGATGCGGGTCGGGAAGAGCTCCGGCGTGTACAGGTACAGGCAGATGTTGGAGCCGAAGAAGAAGACGGCCGCGACCGACGTCCAGATCAGCACGCTCGTGGCGGAACCGCCCGCGAACAGGCCGAGCAGGGCCAGGCTGACGGCCGCGGCGCCGAGGCACCAGATGACCGTGGCCCGGCGGCCGACGCGGTCCACGGTGATCGCGACGACGAAGCAGCCGACGAGACCCGCGCAGGACGTGACCGTCGAGTAGAGCAGCGCTTCGGAGAGGTCGAGGCCGAAGCGGTTGCCGTAGATGGTGGGCAGCCAGGACGTGATGCCGTAGTTGACGAAGTACCCGGTGAACCAGAGGACGCCGAGGACCAGGGTGCGCTTGCGGTAGCGGCCGGAGAGCAGCTCGCGCAGGCCGCCGCGCTGCGGTGCGGCGGCGCCTCCCCCGTCACTGTCCCCTGCGGGTGCCACGGCTTCGACGGGCTCGGGCTTCGGCAGCGGTTCCCGGGTGATCTTCTCGACCCGTGCCTCGATGCGCTCCATCGTGGCGAGGGCCTCGTCGTGCCGGCCGTGGTCGGCGAGCCAGCGCGGCGACTCGGGGACGTACCGCATGATCAGGATGCAGAGCACGCCGGGGATCGCGGCCAGGCCGAACATCCAGCGCCAGCCGAGCAGCGGCACGAGCCAGGAGGCGAGCAGGGCGCCCGCGGTCAGCCCGGCCGGGAAGACCAGCTCGTAGAGGAGGACGAAGCGGCCGCGCTGGTGGGCGCGGGTGATCTCGGCGATGAACGTGGCGGCGACCGGTACCTCGCCGCCGACCGCGAGCCCCTGGACGAAGCGGACCGCCATGAACGGCTCGGGCGAGCTGCACAGGGTCAGCGCCAGGTTGCAGAGGCTGGACAGGGCGATGCAGCCGGCGATGATCCTGACCCGGCCGATGCGGTCGGCGAGGCGGCCCGAGAGCAGGGCGCCGATCAGCATGCCCACGGAGCCGACGGTCATCAGAGCGGTGGTGTGGCCGGTGTTCAGGTGCCATTCGGCGCGCAGCTCGGGCAGGGCGTAGGCGATCAGCAGCTGGTCGAACGCCTCGAAGAAGGTGACCGCCCCGACGAGCAGCCGGACGGTGACGTGCCAGCGACAGAGCGGCAGGCGCTCGAAGCGGGCTCCGATCGCGGCGGCGAGACCGGCCGCGGATGCGGGGCCCGCCGACGCGCGGGGAGGGGACATCGTCATGGGGGAAGCCTCCGGGAGACCGTCAGGGCAGGCCGGTAGGGGCGCGCGCCGGGCGGCGGCAGGGGACATGGAGGTACCGGGAGACCGTACTGAACGGCGGTCCGCAGGGACGGACGGCCACTTCAGACCCGGTGAAACAAGCGCTGAAACTCTCAGTGCTTAAGTTGTATCCCGCCCGCGCAGGGGGCCGTCAAGGGTTCACCGACACGTCGTCGAAAAAACTTCGGGCGGACCTCTTGCGGTCGATTTATTTAAGCGCTTAGATTTCAAGCACTTCGCAATCGAGGCCGGCCGGGGGGCAGGAGCGGCCGCGGAGCTCCCTGTACGACCCAGTCCGGAGGTTTGGCCATGCTGCGCACCCCTGCCGACGAGATCCTGATCGCGGGCCGGTTCCGGCGCGGCGCGGGCACGCCGATCTCGACCGTGAACCCGGCCGACGGCACCGTCATCACGACCGTCCACGCCGCCTCGGCCGAGGAGGTGGACGAGGCCGCGCGCGCCGCCGCCGAGGCGGTCGCCGACCCGGCCTGGCGCGAACTGCTCCCGCACCAGCGGGCCCGGCTGCTGCACCGCATCGCCGACCTCGTCGAGGAGCACGCGGACGAGCTGTCCGCGCTGCAGACCGCCGACACCGGCAAGTCGCTCACCGAGACCCGGGCGCTCGCGCTCAGCGCCGCCGGCACCTTCCGCTACACGGCCGCCGCCCTGGAGACCGCCGAGGACGCCCTCACCCCGGCCCGCGGCCCGTACCTGACGATGAGCGTGTACGAACCCATCGGCGTGGTCGGCGCGATCAACCCGTGGAACTCGCCGATCGCCTCGGACGCGCAGAAGGTCGCCCCGGCGCTGGCCGGCGGCAACGCGGTGCTGCTCAAGCCCGCCGAGTGGACGCCGCTCGTCTCCCTCGCCTTCGGCCGCCTCGTGCACCGGGCGCTGACGGAGGCCGGGCTGCCCACCGCACTGCTCTCGGTGCTGCCGGGCAAGGGCCGGGTCGTCGGGGACGCGATCGTGCACCACCCGCTGGTGCGGCGCATCGGGTTCACCGGCGGCACCTCGACCGGCCGGTCCATCGCCCGCAGCGCCGCCGACAAGCTGATCCCCGCCTCCCTCGAACTCGGCGGCAAGTCGCCGACGATCGTCCGCGAGGACGCCGACGTCGACCAGGCCCTCGCGGGCGTGATGTTCGGGATCTTCTCGTCCAGCGGCCAGTCCTGCATCGCCGGTTCCCGGCTGTTCGTGCACCGCTCCCTGTACGACGCGTTCGTCGGCGAGCTCGTCGAGCGCGTCCGCAAGCTGCGCGTGGGACCCGGCACCGACGCGGCCACCCAGGTCGCCCCGCTCGTCCACCACCGGCACCGCGACGCGGTCGCCGAGTACGTGGACCTGGCCCGCAGTGAAGGGGGCCGTGTCCTGTGCGGAGGCGCGGCCCCCGCGGGGCCGCAGTACGCGGACGGCGCGTACTACCTGCCGACCGTGATCGACGGACTGCCGAACTCGGCGCGGGTCTGCCAGGAGGAGATCTTCGGCCCCGTCCTGCTCGCCCTCCCCTACGACGACGAGGACGACCTGGTCGCCCAGGCCAACGACTCCGTGTTCGGCCTCGCCTGCGGCATCTGGACCCGGGACGCGCGGGCCGCCTGGCGCCTCGCCCGCCGGATCGACGCGGGCACCGTCTGGATCAACACGTACAAGCAGTTCTCCATCTCCACCCCGTTCGGCGGGATGAAGGAGAGCGGCCTCGGCACCGAGAAGGGCCGGGACCTGATCCGCGCCTACCAGCGCCAGAAGTCCCTGTACTGGGGCACCGCCGAGTCCCCGCTGCCCTGGGCCAACTGACCACCCCCGTACCGGAGTCCACCATGACCCTCCCCCCGATCGCCCGGCTGCGCGCGCTGCGCTCGGTCGAGCTGCTCACCCCGAACTTCACCGAGGCCACCGACTTCTACGAGGAGGCCTGGGGCCTGGAGGTCGTCGAGGCCGGGAACGGCGCGAGCTGGCTGCGCGGCACCGGCGACGAGCACCACGCCCTCCAGCTGACCCGCGCCGACACCGTCGGCCTCGGCAAACTGGTCTTCGCCGTCGCCACGCCCGCCGAGATCGACGAGGCGGCCCGCCGCCTCGAAGCGCGCGGCATCGTCCCGCTGTCCGGGCCCGGACCGCTCGACCAGGTCGGCGGCGGCTACGGCCTGCGCTTCCGGGACCTCGACGGCCGGCTGATCGAGCTCGCCGCCGACACCTGGGCGGTGCCGCCGCGCGGCAAGGACGGCTCCGTGCCCGTCGGCGTCACCCACGCCGTGCTCAACACCCCCGACATCGACGCGTCCGTCGCCTTCTACCGCGACGTGCTCGGGATGCGGGTCTCGGACTGGTCCGAGCACCAGATGGCGTTCCTGCGCTGCAACGCCGACCACCACAGCATCGCGTTCAACGCCGCGCCGTGGGTGTCCCTCAACCACGTCGCGTACGAGATGAGTTCGGTCGACCACTTCATGCGCGGGCTCGGCCGGCTGCGCCACCACGGCATCACCCCGCAGTGGGGTCCCGGGCGGCACGGCCCCGGCAACAACACGTTCTCGTACTTCACCGACCCGACCGGGCTCGTCTGCGAGTACACCTCCGAGGTCGCGCAGATCGTCGAGGACACCTGGATCTGCAAGGTGTGGCGGCGCACCCCCGAGCTCTCCGACCTGTGGGGCACCGCGGGCGCGCCCTCGCAGCTGATCCGCACCCACATGGCGGGCACGGCCGACGGCAGCCCCGTCGTGCCGCCCGCCGCAGCGCCCGTCGACGCCGAAGGAGTCCCCGCATGAGCAGCACCCCCACCCCCGCCCCGGTCCGCAAGGTCGGCCTGATCGGCTGGGGCGCGATCGGCCGGGTCGTCGGCTCCGCGCTCGCCGCAGGCGAGATCCCGGGCGCCGAACTGGTCTGCATCGTCGACAACCGGCCGCTGGGCGACACCGCCCCCGCGCCGCAGCTGACGATGGAGCAGGCCATGGACGCCTGCGACCTGATCGTGGAGGCCGCGGGGCAGGGCGTCGTCCGCGAGTGGGGCGAGCCGATCCTGGCCGGCGGGACCGATCTGCTGGTCGCCTCGACCGGCGCGCTCACCGACGACGAGCTGGCCAAGAAGCTGCTCGCCGCGGCGCCCGGCCGGGTCTACTTCACCGGCGGCGCGGTCGGCGGCCTCGACCTGCTCCAGGCGGTGCGCGCGATGGGCCGCCTCGACGAGGTCAGGCTCACCACCACGAAGCTGCCCGCCACCCTCGAACAGCCGTGGATGGACGAGGAGCTGCTCCGGCGGATGCGGACCGCGACCGGGCCCGTCGAGCTGATGGCGGGCACGGCGCGCGAGGTCCCGGTGAAGTTCCCCAAGTCGACGAACGTGGCCGCCTCCGTCGCGCTCGCCGTCGGCGACCTGGACGCCGTGCGGGTGCGGGTCGTCGCCGATCCGGCCGCCACCTCCACCTCGCACGTCATCGAGGCGAGCGGCAGCCACGGCTCGTACCGCTTCGAGGTGCGGCATCTGCCGGACGCCGCGAACCCGGCGACGTCGCAGGTCGTCCCGTACTCCGTCCTGCGCTCCCTGGCCGCGCTCACCGGGCGCGGCGGGCAGATCCTGTGACCGCGACCGGATCCGTTCCGTTCGACCTGGCCGGGCTGCACGTCGAGGAGGCCGGCGAGAGCGGGCCCCTGGTGCTGTGCCTGCACGGCATCGGGTCGTCGTCGGCGGCCTTCGCCGCGCAGCTGCCCGCGCTCGCGGGCGCCTTCCGGGTACTCGCCTGGGACGCGCCCGGATACGCCAAATCGGCCGACCCGACAGGCGAGTTCACCCTCGACGACTTCGCGGACACGGCAGCCGCGCTGATCCGCTCGCGGGGCGCCGGCGCCCACGTCGTCGGAGTGTCCTGGGGCGGGGTCATCGCGCTGCGGCTCGCCGTGCGCCACCCGGACCTGGTCGACTCGCTGACCGTCGCGGACTCCACGCCCGGCTCGGGGACCTCGCCCGAGAAGGCCGCCGGGATGCGCGCCCGGGTCACCGACCTGGCGGCCGACGGGCCCCGCGCCTTCGCCGAGAAGCGCGGACCCCGGCTCGTGTCGCCCGAGGCGCCGCCGGAACTGGTGGCGCGGGTCGTCGCGACCATGGCCGGCTCGGTCCGGCTGCCCGGCTACGGCTACGCGGCCGAGTCGATGGCGACCACCGATCTGCGCGCGGACCTCGGGAAGGTCACCGCGCCCACTCTCGTCCTGTGCGGCGACAAGGACCGGATCACCGGCCCCGAAGCCTCCCAGGTCCTGGCCGGCGGTCTGCACAGGACCGCCTACGTGATCGTCAAGGACGCCGGTCACCTGGCCAACCAGGAACAGCCCGAGCACTTCAACGCCTGGCTGCTCTCCCACCTCCACATCGCCACGAACCGCAAGGGAGCACCGCAATGCCTCTGACCACCGACGCGTACGACAACGACGGCGACCTCGCCGAGTACACCGACTCGCTCATCGCGACGAAGGACTCGCGCGAGCCGGACTGGGGCACGCTGTCCTTCCAGGAGAAGGCGGGCCCGCAGTACAAGCGCGCGCAGATCCGCTACGTGGGCTCCGGCGCGACCGGCAACCACGAGGGCGACAACCGGATCCTGCCGTCGGGCGGCTTCACGTTCTCCAACATGCTGCTGCCCCCGGGCGCCGAGGGCCCGGCCCACACCCACCACGACGTCGAGGAGGCCTTCTTCGTCCTGGAGGGCGAGGTCCGCGTCGGCATCCACCGCGGCCCCGACGAGACCGAGTACCGGACCCTCGGCTACCGCGACATGATCGTCGTGCCGGCCGGTGTGACCCGCTCGCTGAAGAACGAGGGCGACACCGACGCGCTCTTCTGCGTCGTCATCGGCACGCAGAAGCCGCAGGTCCCGACCTACCCCGAGTACTCGCCGCTGTACGGCATCACCCGTGACTGACGCCCTCCGGCGCACGGTCGTCGTCACCGGTGCGGGCCGTGGCCTCGGGGAGGCCATGGCCCGCCGGGTGGCGGCGGACGGGTACCGGGTCGTCGTCGCGGAGCTGAACGAGCAGTGGGGCGCCCGGACGGCCGCGGCGATCCGGGACGCGGGCGGCGACGCCGAGTTCGTCCCGCTCGACGTGGCCGACCCGGCCTCGGTCGAGGCGCTCGCCGCGGCGCTCCACGGCCGGCCGGTCTGGGGCCTCGTGAACAACGCGGCCCTCGCCAACGGCGTCGGCGGCAAGTACTTCCACGACATCGACGTCGAGGTGTGGGACCGCCTCATGACGGTCAACGCGCGCGGGCCCTGGCTCGTCGCCAAGCACCTGCTGCCGCTCATGGAACGGCCGGGCCGGATCGTCAACATCGCCTCGGACGCGGCCCTCTACGGCTCGCCGCGGCTCGCCCACTACATCGCGTCCAAGGGCGCGGTGATCTCCCTGACCCGGGCCATGGCCCGCGAGCTCGGCCCCGAGGGCATCACGGTCAACGCCGTGGCCCCCGGACTGACCGAGGTCGAGGCGACGGAGGGCGTGCCCGCCGAGCGCCACGCGCTGTACGCGGAGAACCGGGCGATCGCCCGGCCGCAGCAGCCCGACGACCTGGTCGGGGTGGTGTCGTTCGTCCTCGGCGAGGAGTCCCGCTACCTGACCGGACAGGTCATCGCCGTCAACGGCGGCTTCACGATGCATTAGCGCTCCGCGCCCCTGGGGACCACAGCCGGTCGTACGGCTGTCCCGCCGTCACGGCCGGTCGCGCAGTTCCCCGTGCCCCCCTGCGGGGCGCCCCACCCCTCCGTACCTCTCTGCAAGGAGTCTCATGGATCTCGGCCTCGCCGACCGCACCGTGCTGGTGACCGGCGGCAGTTCGGGCGTCGGCCTGGCCACGGTCCGCGCCCTCCTCGACGAAGGCGCCAACGTCGCCACCTGCGGGCGCGACGGCGACCGGCTCGCCCGCGCGAAGGAGAAGCTGCGCAGCGACCGGCTGTTCACCGGCATCTGCGACGTGCGCGACGCCGCCGAGGTGCGCGGCTTCACCGAGGCGTCCGCCGCGCACTTCGGCGGCCGGATCGACGGGCTCGTCAACAACGCGGGCCAGTCCCGGATGAAGCCGTTCGCCGAGACGACGATGGACGACTGGCGCGACGAGCTCGACCTCAAGTTCGCCGGCGTCCTCAACCCCCTCGCCGCCGCCCGCACCCACCTCGCGGAGTCGGACGCGGCCTCGGTCGTCAACGTGAACGCGGTCCTCGCCAAGCAGCCCGAGACCCGCCTGATGACGACGAGCGCGGCCCGCGCCGGAATCCTCAACCTGTCGAAGTCCCTCTCCGTCGAGCTCGCGGGCGACGGCATCCGCGTCAACTCCGTGTGCCTCGGCCTCGTCGACACCGGGCAGTGGACGCGCCGGCACGCCGCCGCCGACAGCGGACTGTCCTACGAGGACTGGCAGGCGGAGCTCGCCGCCGACCGCGGGATCGCCCTCGGCCGGCTCGGCCGCGCCGAGGAGGTCGCGTACGCGATCGTCGCGCTGCTCTCGCCGCGCGCCTCGTACATCACCGGAACCAGCATCGACGTCTGCGGCGGAGTCGGCCGCGGCATCCTCTGAGGAGCCTGCCCATGCAGCACCACAACGGCGGCGAACTCCTCGTCGCCCATCTCAAGTCGCTCGGCATCGACACCGTCTTCGGCATCGTGTCCGTGCACAACCTGCCCCTCGTCGAGGCCGTCGACGCCGACCCAGGACTGCGGTTCGTGCCGGTGCGGCACGAGGCGAGCGCGGTCAACGCGGCCGACGCGTACGGGCGGGCCCGCGGCTCCATCGGCTGCGCGCTGACCTCCACCGGCACGGGCGCGGGCAACGCGGCCGGCTCGCTGATCGAGGCACTGTCGTCGGGAACGGCCGTGCTGCACGTCACCGGGCAGGTCGAGTCCGCGTACCTGGGCAGCGGGCGCGGCTTCATCCACGAGACGAAGGACCAGCTGGGGATGCTCAGGGCGGTGTCGAAGTACGCCGCCACCGTCCCTGACGCGTCGTCGGCCGGCCGCGTCCTGCGCGAGGCGTCGGCCGCCGCGCTGGCCGCGCCGGGCGGCCCGGCGAGCGTCGAGTGGCCCATCGACCTCCAGTACGCGGCCCAGGACGACGCGGGCGAGCCCGCCGCGGCGCCCGCCGCCCCGGTCGTGGACGACGCCGAACTCGCCGCCGCACGCGCCCTGTTGGCGTCCGCGCGGCGCCCGCTGATCTGGGCGGGCGGCGGTGCGAACCAGGCCCGCGACGAACTGCTGGCGCTCGTCGAGGCGACCGGCGCGGGACTGCTCACGTCCAACTCGGGGCGCGGCTCCGTGCCCGAGGACCACCCGCTGGTCATCGGCAACTTCGCGACCACCCCGGCCGGGCGCGCGCTGCTCGCCGACGCCGACGTGCTGCTGACCGTCGGCACGCACTTCCGCTCGAACGAGACCGCCGACTACGGCCTGGTCCTGCCCGAGGCGCACATCCAGCTCGACGTCGACGCCGCCGCCATCGGCCGCGTCCACCCGGCCCGGCACGCCCTGCACGGGGACGCCGCCGCGGTGCTGCCCGAGCTGACCGCCGCCGCGACGCGCGCCGACACCGCCTGGAGCGCCCGCGTCACCGACGTACGGGAGCAGGTGCGCGCCACGCTGCACGAGAACATCGGCCCGCAGGCCGCCGTGTGCGACGCGCTCGCCGCCTTCCTGCCGCGCGGCGCCGTCGTCGCCCGCGACGTCACCATCCCGTCGTCGTCGTGGGGCAACCGGCTGCTGCCGATGCACGACCCGCGCGCCAACGTCTTCCCGCGCGGCGGCGGTATCGGCCAGGGCCTCGGCATGGGCATCGGCGCGGCGCTCGCCCGCCCCGACGAGCCGACCGCCGTCATCGTCGGCGACGGCGGACTCGCCGTCCACTTCGGCGAGTTGCTGACCGTCGCCCAGGAGCGGCCGCGGCTGACGCTGATCGTCTTCAACGACGGCGGCTACGGCGTGCTGCGCAACATGCAGGACCAGTACAGCGAGCGGCGCGCCGGCGTCGACCTGTTCACGCCCGACTTCGCGCGGCTCGCCGACGCCTGCTCGCTGCCGTACGCGCGGATCGGTGACACCACCGAGGCCGCGGACGTGCTGAAGGCGGCCCTCGCCTCCGACGGGCCGACGCTCGTCGAGGTCGACCTGGTCGCGCTCGGCCCGATGAAGAAGCCGTTCACCCCGCCCGTCAAGATCCCCACCGCGTAAGGAGGTCGTCCCATGACCGCCGCCGTGAACCCTGCCGACGAGCAGGAACTCGACCTCCTGGTCCACCGGACGACCTGGGAGGCGGACGGAGTGCTCTCCGTCGACCTGGTCCACCCGGACGGCAAGCCGCTGCCCGCCTGGACGCCCGGCTCCCACCTGGACCTGCACGTGGGCGGGCTCGTCCGCCAGTACAGCCTGTGCGGCGACCCCGCCGAGTGCGGCACCTACCGGCTCGGCATCCTCGACGAGCCGTCCTCGCGCGGCGGTTCGCGCCACGTCCACACCAAGCTGCGCCCCGGCCAGACGGTGCGGGTGGCGGGCCCGCGCAACCACTTCGAGCTGGAGGACGCGTCCTCGTACGTGTTCGTCGCGGGCGGCATCGGCATCACGCCGATCCTCGCGATGGCCCGGCAGGCCGCCCGCGACGGGGTGCCGTACCGGCTGGTGCACGGCGGCCGCTCGCGCGCCTCGATGGCGTTCGGGGCGGAGCTGGCGGCGCTGCCCGGCGGCGAGGTGACGTTCGTGCCGCAGGACGAGCAGGGGCACATCGACCTCGCGGCGGTCCTCGACGGCCTGCCGGCCGATGCGCTGGTGTACTGCTGCGGGCCCGAGCCGCTCCTCAAGGCCGTCGAAGCGGCTTGCCCCGAGGGGCGGTTGAGGCTGGAGCGGTTCGCCGCGCCGGCCGTCGAGCGGGCCGGCGACGACACCGGATTCGAGGTCGAGTGCCGCACCTCGGGCCTGACCCTGAACGTCGGCCCCGACACCTCCATCCTGGAGGCCGCCGAGTCCGCGGGCCTGACTGTCAACTCCTCCTGCCGCGACGGCATCTGCGGCTCCTGCGAGACCCGGGTGCTGGCCGGCACCCCCGACCACCGCGACTTCCTGCTCAGCGAGTCCGAGCACGCCGCGTCCGAGACGATGATGATCTGCGTCTCCCGCTGCGTCTCCGACCGCCTCGTCCTGGACCTTTAGCCCCGTCACGACGACGTACGGAGAACCCATGCCCACGACCGACACCTGGCCGTACCTGGAGATCCACCAGACCCGCGACCACGAGCCCACCCCGTACGAGATCAAGCTCGCCCGCACCCTCGAGGACATCTTCACCAAGGACGGCCACGAGCTGACCGACGTGATCGACGGCCTCAACTCCCGCCAGCTGCACACCCCTTCGGGTGCGCCCTGGACCGAGGAGTCCTTCCGCGCCGAGATGCACCGCCTGGGAGCCTGACATGAGCCTGAACACCACCGACACCGCCGAGCACATCTACGCCCACGGCCTGCGCAACCAGTGGCACCCCGTCGTCCCGTCCTCCTTCGTCGCGCCCGGCGCGATGCGCAAGGTGACGGCGCTGGGCGAGAACTGGCTGCTGTTCCGCAGGTCCGACGGCGGCCTGTCCATGCTCGCCGACCGCTGTCCGCACCGCGGCGCCCCGCTCTCGCTGGGCAAACACCTGGGCGACCGGGTGTCCTGCTGGTACCACGGCGTCGAGGTCGACGGCACCGGCACGGTCACCTCGGTGCCCGGCCTGCCCGGCTGCAACCTGGAGGGCAAGCGCCTCGTCACCTCCCTCCCGGTACGCGAGGTGGCGGGCGCGATCCTCGCCTACTTCGGCGACGAGGAGCACCCGGAGCCGGTGGACCTCACCCTGCCCGACCCGCTGGTCGACGACGAGATCTCCGCCTTCCTCGCGTACGCCGAGTGGGACGTGCCGTGGCGCTTCGCCATGGAGAACCTCCTCGACCCGATGCACGGCCAGTTCCTGCACAACGAGTCGCACACCATGTTCGACGGCGCCAGCCAGGCCAAGTTCCGCATCCGCGAGACGGACCGCGGCTACTTCTTCGAGAAGACCGACCAGCGCGGCGTCAACTTCGACTGGGTCGAGCTGTGCCGCACCGGCATCGACTGGGTGGACCTGTCCATCCCGTACCCGCCGTCGGCGGGCCCGGGCGGCGCGTTCGGCATCGTCGGCATGGCGTGCCCGGTCGACGACCGGCGCACCGGCGTCTTCTTCTGGCGCTACCGCAAGGTCCAGGGCTGGCAGCGCGACACCTGGCGCTTCCTGTACCGGACGCTCATCGAGGAGCGCCACTGGGAGGTCCTGGAGCAGGACCGCGTGATGCTGGAGGCGCTGCCCGCCGACGCGGACCAGCAGGAGAACCTCTACCAGCACGACCTCGGCGTGGTCCGGCTGCGCCGCCTCTACCAGGCGGAGGCCAGGCAGCAGTCGAAGGCGGCCCCTGCGTGATCCCCCGTCGATGGCTGGGCGTCCTGAGCCTCCTCGTCATCGTCCTGATCAGCTATGTGGACCGGGTGAACGTCTCCGTCCTGGTGACGGACCGGGCGTTCACCGACCACTTCGGCATCACGGGCGACACGGTGGCGCAGGGCGCCCTGACCACGGTCTTCCTCGCGGGCTACGGCCTGGCGGCGTTCTTCCTGACTCCCCTGTACGAGACCGTGCTCGGGGTCAGACGCGGACTGTTCGTCAGCGTGGGCCTGTGGGCGGTGCTGACCCTGGTCTCCCCGTACGCGTTCGGCGCGCTGGCCCTCGTCGCGTGCCGGGCGCTGCTCGGCGCGAGCGAGGGACCGCTGTTCTCGCTGAAGACGATGTACGTGCGCGACCACTTCACGCCGGCCGAGGCGGGCAAGCCGAACGCGGTGTCGTCGATGGGGGTGTCCCTCGGGACGGCGGTCGGCCTCCCGCTGGTCACGTACCTCGTGTACTCCTTCGACTGGCACGCGTCGTTCCTGCTGCTGGGCGCGCTCAACGCGGCGATCGGCATCCCGCTGGTGTGGTTCTTCGTCCGTGGTCGCGGGACGCCCGGCGGCAGCGGGGGCGGGGGCCGGCGACCGTCGTTCGCCGCGACCCTGCGGCTGGCGCTGCGCACCCCGCGGCTCGGCCTGATCCTGCTCGTCGAGATCGCGACGCTCGCCTATCTGTGGGGGTCGACGGCGTGGCTGCCGTCGTACCTCCTCCAGGACCGGCACTTCTCCATCAAGGCGATGGGAGCGGTGTCCTCGCTGCCGTTCCTGATGTCGCTCTGCTCGGGCTTCCTCGGCGGCTGGCTCCTCGACCGGCTCCCGGCGCGGCGGCTGCCACTGCTCTTCGTGGTCGGCTCGGCGGGCACCGCGGGCTGCGTGCTGTTCGTGATCGGCGCGGACACGTCGTGGGCGGCGGCCACGGGTCTGATCCTGGCCAACGGCTTCTGGGGGCTGCAGGGCCCGGCCATCCCGACGCTCGTGCAGCGGTGCGCGCCGGCCCGCTCGGTGGGCAGCGCGTACGGAGTGGTGAACGGCGTCGGCAACCTGGTGTCGGCGCTGATGCCCACGGCCATGGGCTGGGCCATCGCGCTGGCGGGCGGCAGCAGTTTCGGCGCGGGCTTCGCGCTGCTCGCCGGCACCCAGCTGATCACGCTGGTCTGCGGGGCGTGGCTGCTCGCCCGGCCCGGTCAGCTCGCCGGTCCGGCCCCGTCGGACTCGACGATGGAACGCTCCAACTTGGAGAGCAGCCGGGCGAGTTGACGTCGCTCGGTGAGGGTGAGGGAGCCGAGCATCCGGCGTTCGTTGTCGAGGTGCTCGGCGAACACCTCGTCCACCTTGGCCAGGCCCAGGTCCGTGAGCCGCGAGTAGACGACGCGCCGGTCGTCCGCGTCCCGCTCGCGCACGATCAGGCCGTCCTTCTCCAGCCGGTCGATGCGCAGCGTCACCCCGGCCGACGACACCAGGCCCGAGTCGGCGAGCTGGCCCGCGGTGAGCCGGTACGGGGCGCCGGCCCGGCGCAGCGCCGTCAGCACGTCGAACCCGGCGACGGCGAGTCCGTGCCGGTCGATCGCGGCGGTCAGGGTCGAGTTGTAGCGCAGGAACGTGCGGTGCAGGCGGGCCAGCACCTCCAGGGGCGCCGTGTCCAGATCCGGCCGCTCCCGCGCCCAGTCCTCGATGATCGCCGCGACGGCGTCCTTCCCCATGGCCGCCCGCTTCCCCGTCATGTCCCGTACCGCCCTCTCGCGCCTGCAGTGACTCCACGAAATCTTAGCCCTGAAAGTTTTCCGCACGGGGCGCGGCCGGGGCCATAATGAGCCGATAGATCGGATGTCTTGGGCGTACGGCGACGGCGCCCCGGTTGGATGAGGCGGGGGTCCGCATGGCTGTCACCGACGAGGCCATCGAGAAGATCAAGGGCATGATCGTCTCCGGCGCGCTGCGCCCCGGCGACCGGCTCCCCAAGGAGAGCGAACTCGCGGCGGACCTCGGACTGTCCCGCAACTCGCTGCGCGAGGCGGTGCGCGCGCTCTCCCTGATCCGCATCCTCGACGTCCGCCAGGGCGACGGCACGTACGTGACGAGTCTCGACCCGCAGCTGCTGCTGGAGGCGCTCAGCTTCGTCGTCGACTTCCACCGCGACGACACGGTCCTGGAGTTCCTCGCCGTCCGCCGCATCCTGGAGCCGGCCGCGACCGCGATGGCCGCCACGCTCATCGCCCCTGACCAGCTCGACAAGCTCGACGCGCAGCTGGACGCGCTCGGCCCCGAGCCGTCGGTGGAGGAGCTGGTCGCCGCCGACCTCGACTTCCACCGCGGCATCGTGAAGGCGTCCGGGAACTCGGTGCTCTGCTCCCTCCTCGACGGCCTCTCCGGGCCCACCACACGGGCCCGCATCTGGCGCGGGCTGACCCAGGAGGACGCGGTCAGCCGCACCCTGCACGAGCACCGGGCGATCCTCGCCGCGCTGCGCGACGGCGACGCGGAGGCCGCGCGGTCGTGGGCGACGGTGCACATCGCGAGCGTCGAACAGTGGCTGCGCTCCACGCTCTGAACCCTCGTGCCCCGGTCGATCGAGCCCAACGGGTGGAGTGGACGGCTCCGCGCCGGGGCAGGGTTGGGGGCAGCGCAGAGCCGCAAGGGGACTGCGGAGGGTCCCCGCGGACGCCGTAAGGTGGGCAGGTACGCGAGGGCACGTCGGAAGGAGGCCCTGGGTGATCGAGCTCGAGGGGGTACCCGAGCTGGTCGACCCGGTCATGGTGGCCGCGTTCGAGGGCTGGAACGATGCCGGCGACGCCGCCTCCACCGCGGTCGCGCATCTCGACAAGGAGTTCAAGGGCGAGGTGTTCGCGGCGCTCGACGCCGAGGACTACTACGACTTCCAGGTCAACCGTCCCACGGTCTTCCTGGACGGTGGCGTGCGCAAGATCACCTGGCCGACGACGCGGCTCTCGGTGATCCGCATCGGCGGCGACAAGCCGCGCGACCTGGTCCTGGTCAGGGGCATCGAGCCGTCCATGCGCTGGCGCTCGTTCTGCAACGAGCTGCTGGGCTTCGCCCACGAGCTGGGTGTCGAGCTGGTCGTCGTCCTGGGCGCACTGCTCGGCGACACCCCGCACACGCGCCCCGTCCCGGTGTCGGGAGTGACGTCCGATCCCGATCTCGCTACGCGCATGGACCTGGAGGAGACGAAGTACGAGGGTCCGACGGGCATCGTCGGCATCCTCCAGGAGGCGTGCACGCACGCGGGCGTCCCGGCGGTCTCCCTGTGGGCGGCCGTCCCCCACTACGTGTCGCAGCCGCCGAACCCGAAGGCGACGCTGGCCCTCCTGAACCGCCTGGAGGACCTGATCGACCTGCGGATCCCGCTGGGCGAGCTGCCGGAGGACGCGCGCGCCTGGCAGCTGGGCGTGGACCAGCTGGCGGCCGAGGACAGCGAGGTCGCCGAGTACGTGCAGAGCCTCGAGGAGGCCCGCGACACCGCGGAGCTCCCCGAGGCCTCGGGCGAGGCGATCGCCCGCGAGTTCGAGCGCTATCTGCGCCGCCGGGACCCGGGCACGTCGCCCGGCGGCCACGCCACTGACGGCGGCGACAGCTCCACGTACCTCCGCGACAACCCGAGCGGCCGCACCCGCCCCCCGAAGCCACCCCGCCCGGAGGGCGAGGACCCGGAGGACTGACCGCGGGGCGCCGCCCGGTGCCGCGTGCCGGGGCCGGGCGCTACAGCCGGGCCACGGCGACCGCGTCGTAGTCCGTCTCCGGCGTGGGTGCCTCCACGTCGAAGCGGGCGTTCGGCAGGTACAGCCGGTCCCGGTACGCCGCGATGGTGGTGGGGATGCGGAACCGCGGATCCGTGATCCGCCCCACCGCCACGCCCCGGGTGCCCGCCGCGTCGAGCCGGAACACGTCGATCGCGTTCTGCCACTGCTGCGCGACGTACAGGATCCGGCCGAGCAGCAGGATCCCGTCACCGTTGGGCACGGTCGCCCCGCCCAGGTCGACCGCCCGCGCCACCCCGGTCCGCGGCTCCACCCGCATCAGGCTCCCGCCACCCGCGACGGTGTTGACGACGATGAGCCCCCGCCCGTCGGGCGTGCGCGCGATCCCGTTGGCCGTGAAGTCCGGTCCCTGCTCCCACTCCCCCGCGAGCGGCAGCGTCCAGCTCCGCCCGGGCTCTCCCCGCGCCCCGAGCGCGACCCCGTACAACTGCGGCTTGTACGAGTCCGTGAACCACGCGGCGCCGGGCGTGAGCACCACGTCGTTCACCATCGTGCCCTCGGACCCGACGACGTACGTCCGCTCGATCCGCAGCCGTCCGCCCCGGACCGACGCGACCCGGATCTCCCGGCTGGCCGCGCCCGCGAGGTACAGCCTGCCGTGGTCGTTGATCTTCAGCCCGGCAGTGGGGTGCGCCGGTCCGAGGCCGCTCGGCACGACGGCGCCGGCCCCGGTGGCGAGCGAGGCCCGGTAGAGGTCGCCGCCGGCCAGCGACCCGAAGTACGCGTACGGGGCGCCGCCGATGGCGATGCCCTCCGGCTGGAATCCGCCGGGCAACGGGAACCCGGTGGGCCAACTCCCGCCCTGTGTACGGAAATCGGCCGCCCGGGCGGTGCCCGTGGCAAGTCCGGCGGACACCGCGGCGCCCGCCACCAGAAACGATCTACGTGCGAAGGAACGGTGCATGGAGCGTCCTTCCGCGAAGGACCGGGGCACTCGCGCGCCACTCGGTCAAAGGGTCAACAGACGCTCATACCCCACCACATGACACCGGACCCCGCAGGCTTTGGCCGGTTTGCGGCGGGACAACTGTTTCCGGTCGGAATGCAGGGGCTTCCCAAGTCAGCCTGATTTCAAACCTAGTTGGCGGAGGAGGGTGGACGGGCGGGCCCGGCCGTGCCAGGTTGTGCCCCGACGAGGGCGGCACAGACAGACCCGGACGACCAGATGTGGCGAGGGGAGCTGTGAACCGATGAGCGACCAGCACGCAGAGCCGGGAGGCCCGGGGGCGGCGGGTCCCGGACCGGACGGATCCGGTTTCACGTACAGCGGGGCGGAAGAGGAACTGATCGTCCTGGCGCGGCCGGAGGCCCGGCTGCGGGTCCAGGCGGACGGCGTCCGCTCGGCGGCGGGCGCCGACGTGTCGGCGCTGAACATGTTCCTCGGCGACGAACAGCTGGCACTGGAGCCGCTGTTCGGCAGCGAGGAGCGGTTGCGGGGCATCTCGGAGGCGTCGGCGGCCGGGGCCGACTTCCCCGATCTGGCACTGTTCTACCGGGTGCGCGGCGGCACCGACCGGGCGCAGGAGCTGCGGGCGCGGATCGCGGCACTGCCGGAGATCGTGACGGCGTACGTGAAGCCGGGCGCGGTGCCCGCGGCGACGCACGGGTCCCCGGAGGAGTTCGACGAGGCGCGGCGGATGAAGGAGAAGGCGGCCGCGACCCCCGACTTCACCGGCCGGCAGGGCTACCTGGGCCCGGCACCCGCCGGCATCGACGCCCAGTGGGCGTGGCAGCGGCTCGGCGGGAACGGCGAGGGCATCAGCGTCATCGACGTGGAGGGCGCCTGGCAGCTGGGGCACGAGGACCTGTCGGCGAAGCTGGCCGGCATCGTGGTCGGCACGCCGATCTCGGACGTGGCGTGGCGCAACCACGGCACGGCGGTCCTCGGGGTGATCGGCGGCGACCGGAACGAGCGCGGCGTCACCGGCATCGTCCCGGAGGCCGTGACCGCGGCGGCCTCGTTCCAGGGCGTGGGCACGGCGGCCGCGATCCACGCGGCGGCCGAGCGGCTGGGCCCCGGTGACATCGTGCTGATCGAACTGCACCGGCCGGGACCGCGGTTCGACTTCCAGCCGAGGGACGACCAGCGCGGCTACATCGCCCTGGAGTGGTGGCCGGACGACTACGCGGCCGTCAAGTACGCGACGGCCAAGGGCATCGTGGTGGTGGGCGCGGCGGGCAACGGCGCCGAGTCGCTCGACGACGCGGTGTACGAGCGGCGTCCGCACGAGTTCCCCGAGTGGTGGCGCAACCCGTTCAATCCGTCGAACCGGGCCTCGGGCGCGGTCCTGGTGGGCGCGGGCGCGCCGCCGCCCGGCACGCACGGCCGCGACCACGGGCCCGACCGCTCACGCCTCGCGTTCTCCAACTACGGCGCCCGTCTGGACGCCCAGGGCTGGGGCCGCGAGGTCACCACCACCGGCGGCTCCTGGAACCAGCCCGGCGACCTGCAGGGCGGCACCGAGGAGATCGCCTGGTACACCGATACTTTCTCCGGCACCTCGTCCGCCTCCCCGGTGGTCGTCGGCGCGCTGGCCGCCCTCCAGGGCATGCTCAAGGCGGGCGGCCAGCGCCCGATGACGTCGCAGCGGGCGCGCGAAGTGCTCCGGGCGACCGGCTCACCGCAGCAGGACGCCCCCGGCCGGCCCGCCTCCCAGCGGATCGGCAACCGCCCCGACCTGAGGGGGGCGGTCACCAACCTGCTGCCCTCCACGGTCGGTTCGGGCCAGGCGGAACGGTACTGGGACGAGCTCATCCCGTATCCGCCCGAACTCCCGCCCCGGCTGCGCCTGTTCGTGGCGGGCACCTGGCGCAATCTGAGCAACCCGTCCCCCGAGATCCGCCAGGCGGTGCATGCCGCCTTCGCGGGGGGACGGCCCGACGTACGTGTCTGGTTCTCGGACGACGAGGTCGTCGGTCTCGTCGTCACCGGCTGACGCAACACAGCCGACCATCGATGGAAGGTGGCACCCGCATGAGCATCACCCCCCAGATGAGTCAGCAGGGGCAGCAGTTCCCCAGCACGTCGCCCTACCAGCAGCAGCAGCCGTTCGGCCAGCAGGGCTACGGCCAGCAGCAGCCGTTCGGCCAGCAGGGCTTCGGCCAGCAGCAACAGCAGCAGCCCTTCGGTCAGCAGGGCTACGGCCAGCAGCAACCGTTCGGCCAGCAGGGCTACGGCCAGCAGCCGATGGGAATGGGCGGCTCGCTCGAGCAGCTGCAGCAGCTCGGCCAGCAGCAGCCCTTCCAGGGTCTGCTCCAGCAGCTCGGCCAGCAGCAGATGGGCGGCCAGCAGCAGATGGGTGGCCAGCAGCAGCAGGTCGAGCAGCAGGTCCAGCAGCATCTCCACCAGATCGCCCAGATCGCGGTGCAGCACGCTCAGCAGCAGGTCCAGCAGCAGGTGCTGCAGGCCGGCATCGCGGACGCCTACATCGACGTCGTGCAGCCGCTGCCCGGGCAGCCCAGCCTCATCGCGCTGCGCATCCAGGGCCAGTTCAGGATCTTCGCCAACCCCAACCCCCAGACGCACGACCAGGTCCAGGAGGCCTTCGCGTTCGGCCACCAGGTCGTCGGCATCTGGGACTCCAACTCACAGCAGGTCCTGCGCAGCATCCACGTGCGCAAGATCTGATCCACCGGATCCGGCGAGCCGGATCCGACCGCAACAGGTGACACGAGGGGCGCTTCCTCCGCGCGGAGGAAGCGCCCCTCTCTCGTGTCGCCTCGCGTCCCGGTGACTACAGCGCCACGCCCAGCAGGGAGTCCACGGCGCGCGACACGACACCGGGGGCGCCGATGTCCGTACCGCCGTCGGTGTCCTGTCGCGCGGCCCAGCGGTCGACCGCGGCAAGAGCGGCCGGGGCGTCCAGATCGTTGGCGAGAGCCTCGCGGATCTCCTCGACGAGCGCCTCGGCGGACGGTCCGTCGGGCCGGGAGACGGCGGCCCGCCAGCGGCCGAGCCGGGCCACCGCGTCCGCGAGCACCTGGTCCGTCCACTCCCAGTCGGCCCGGTAGTGGTGGGCGAGGAGCGCGAGCCGGATCGCGGCCGGGTCGACGCCGTCGCGCCGCAGCTGCGACACGAAGACGAGGTTCCCCTTGGACTTGGACATCTTCTCGCCGTCGAGCGCGACCATCCCGGCGTGCACGTACGCCTTGGCCATCGGGAAGTCGCCGGTCAGCGTCTGCGCGTGGGAGGCGCCCATCTCGTGGTGCGGGAAGGCCAGATCCGATCCCCCGCCCTGGACGTCGAAGCCCATGCCGAGGTGGTCGAGGGCGATGGCCACGCACTCGATGTGCCAGCCGGGGCGGCCCTGGCCCAGCGAGCCGCCGTCCCAGCTCGGCTCGCCCTCGCGGGCGGCCATCCACAGCATCGGGTCGAGCGGGTTCTTCTTGCCCGGACGGTCCGGGTCGCCACCGCGCTCGGCGGAGAGCAGCCGCATCGCCGCGGCGTCGAGGTTCGAGACGGACCCGAAGTGCGGGTCGGCCTCGACGGAGAAGTAGATGTCGCCGTCGAGCTCGTAGGCGGCACCCGTGTCACGGAGCCGCTCGACGAGCGGCACGATGCCGGGTATCGCCTCGACGGCGCCTATGTAGTGCTGCGGCGGCAGCATCCGCAGGGCGGTCATGTCCTCGCGGAACAGGGCGGTCTCGCGCTCGGCGAGGCCCTCCCAGTCGATGCCGTCGCGCACGGCCCGCTCCAGCAGGGGGTCGTCGACGTCCGTCACGTTCTGGACGTAGTGGACCTGCCGCTTGGTGTCGAGCCACACGCGTTGCACGAGGTCGAACGCGTTGTAGGTCGCCGCGTGACCCATGTGGGTCGCGTCGTACGGCGTGATGCCGCACACGTAGATACGGGCGACGGGACCGGGGGCAAGGGTGACGAGCCCATCGGTCGAGGTGTCGTGGATCCTCAGGTCGCGGCCCTTGCCAGGCAGGGCGGGGACCTCAGAAGCGGGCCAGGCATGCATGTCATGAGCCTAACCGGACGGTGCGTCCGTATACGAACCGGACCGGGTCCGATGGCCGACGAGGCGCTCTTGCGCCCACCCGGCGGGGCGGCTAGGGCCTGTCTCCCAGGCCCTAGGCATCGACGACGGTCGCGCGGATGGAGTCCGAGAGGCCGAAGTGGCGGATGCCGTGCACCAGGTGGGCGCGCAGGCCGCACACGAAGTACGTCCAGCCCTGCGTCTGCCCGACCGCCCGGGCCGCGCCCTCGGTCCCCTCCGGCATCGGCTGCTCGGTGATCGTCAGCCGGGTGGCAGCGCCGGACGTCTCAAGAGCGGCCAGCTCGATGGTCACGTCACCGCCCGGCCAGCTCCAGCTGATGAGCCGATCCGTCTCGATCTCGCCGATCTGCACGTCGAACGTCGCGTCCACGTGCCCGAACCGCCAGGTCACCGTCGTGCCCGGCACCATGGGGGCGGACGCCTCCGCCGTGAAGAAGCTCGACAGCCCCTCGGGCGTGACGATCGTGTTGAACACGTCCTTCACGGGGCGGTCGATCCGGTCCTCGACAATCAGCCTGGTCATGCCTCCGAACGTAGCCCGCCTCCCGGACAACCGCCCCCGGGCCCGGGAATCCGCAGCTCAGACGGGTGGCCACGGGATCGCCGGCCACTCGCCGCTCGGCTCCCGGTGCCGCCCGGACTTCAGCAGGGCCGCGACCCGCTCCCGTACGGCGTCCAGCTCGGCCGCGGTGATCAGCTCGCCGAGCCGCAGCGCGAGCGGCTCGCCCTCCCGCAGCCGGTCCCGCAGCGCCTCCAGCGCGCCGGTGGCCTCCTCGGTCAGCGGCTCCCCCGCCCAGCCCCACAGCAGCGTGCGCAGCTTGTCCTCGACGTTGAAGGTGACGCCGTGGTCGATGCCGTACAGCCGCCCCTCCTCGTCGACCAGCAGGTGCCCGCCCTTGCGGTCGCCGTTGTTGATCACGGCGTCGAGCACCGCGAGCCGCCGCAGCCGCGGGTCGTCGGCGTGCACGAGCAGCGCGGTGCGCCCCTCGGCCACCTCGGCGAACCCGATGGCCTTCCAGCCCTCGCCGGGCTCCTCGCCGTCGACGAGCGCGAGCAGCCCGTCGCCGTCCGAGGGCTCCTCGGGCGTGTCGATCCACCACTGGCACATGCCCTCGCCGTACGGCCCGTCGCGCAGCACGGTCGGCGGCACCAGGCCCCAGCCGAGCGCCTCGGAGACCTCGTACGCGGCGACCTCGCGCTGCGCGAGCGTGCCGTCCGGGAAGTCCCACAGCGGGCGCTCGCCGCGCACCGGCTTGTAGACGCAGGTGGCCTCGCGGTCGCCGTCCTTGACGGTGCACAGCAGGACCGCGTTCGACGCCTCGCGGATCTGTCCCCTGACGTGCAGCTCGCCGCGGGCGAGGAGCTCGGGGTCGCGGGTGCTCA
Source organism: Streptomyces sp. KL116D (assembly GCF_030766975.1). NCBI lineage: Bacteria > Bacillati > Actinomycetota > Actinomycetes > Kitasatosporales > Streptomycetaceae > Streptomyces > Streptomyces sp. KL116D. Next base: position 296,713 of record NZ_JASERH010000142.1, read on the forward strand.
CGCGCCGCGCCGGTATCCGTTCTGGCGCGGACATACGTGTCCCTCCGGGTCGAGCGGCAGGCTGCAGAGCGGGCACGGCGGGCGGCCCGCGTTCACGACGTCCAGGGCCCGCTTGGCGAAGGCCCGGGCCTGGGACCCGGTGAGCCGGACGCGGAGCATCGGCGGGCCGTTCTCCTCGTCCTGAAGAAGCCTTTCCTCGGCTTCCGCCAGATCTTCCTCGGAGTCGGCGTCCAGCTCCACGAGGGCCTGCGCCTCGACGATCATGCGCTGCTCGTCGCCGTCCCAGGCGAGCGCCATCGTGCCGACCCGGAACTCCTCGTCCACGGGCGAGTCGAGGGGCGCCGTGTCGGCGACCTCGGTGGGCGCCATGGCGGGCACCGGAGTGTTGCCGCCGCTGCGCCGCACCACCTCGTCGAGCAGTTCGTCCATGCGCTCCGCGAGCGCGGCCACCTGGGTCTTCTCCAGGGCCACGCTGGTGACCCGCGTTCCTGCCGAGGCCTGCAGGAAGAAGGTGCGGCGCCCGGGGAGCCCGACCGTACCGGCCACGAAACGCTCCGGTGGGTCGTAGAGGAACACCTGACGGGACACGTCCTGTCTCCATGGGATCTGGGGATCGACTGGCCGGGCCCGGCCGATCGACGACCGGACCCCACTGTGCTTACAGGTGCTTCACCCTACTGCGGCGGACGATCACGGTGCGCCCGCGCCACCTCCGACGGGTGCGTCCGGCCCCGCGGGCTCGTCGCGCGGCGCCAGGGACGCGAAGTCCCCCGTGTCGCCGAGGCGTACGAGAAAGGGGCGCAGCCGGGTGTAACGGATCGCCGTGATGGAACACGGCTCTACGGAGATCCGCTGAAAGAGGTCCAGATGCAGCCCGATGGCGTCCGCCACAAGGGACTTGATGATGTCGCCGTGCGAGCACATCACGTACACGGCGTCCGCGCCGTGATCCCGCTCCACGCGCGCGTTCCACTCACGTACGGCCTCGGCGGCCCGGTGCTGCATCTGCCGCATCGACTCGCCGCCGGGGAACGCGGCGGCCGTCGGGTGCTGCTGGACGACCTGCATGAGCGGTTCGTCGGCGAGCTCGGCGAGCTTGCGGCCCGACCAGTCGCCGTAGTCGCACTCGCCGATGCGGTCGTCGGTGTGCGCGGTCAGTCCCGGGCGGGCCGCGAGCAGCGGCGCGACGGTCTCCTGGCAGCGCTGCAGCGGGCTCGTGACGAGTTCGGCGATCGGCAGCTCGCGCAGCCGCCCGGGCAGGCCCGCGGCCTGCGCGGTGCCGCGCTCGTCGAGGGCCACGCCGGGGGTCCACCCGGCGAGCAGACCCGCGGTGTTGGCGGTGGAGCGTCCGTGCCGGACGAGGATCAGCGTGGGCATACGGGCCAGCCTAGGCGCACGAGGAAGTGCGGCCCGGCCGCCCCCTGGGAAGAATGCCAGTCATGATCGTCGACTGCGCCATCTACAAGGACGGGCGTCGTACCGAGGGCCCCGACGACTTCTCCGACGCCCTCGACGAGGCGCGGGCGACGGGCGACGCGTTCGTGTGGATCGGTCTGCACGAGTCCACCGAGGACGAGTTCGACAAGGTCGCCCAGGAGTTCGGGCTGCACCCGCTGGCCGTCGAGGACGCCCTGAAGGCGCACCAGCGGCCGAAGCTGGAGGTCTACGACGACTCGCTGTTCGTGGTCCTCAAGCCGGTCGTGTACGAGCCGAAGAGCGACAAGGTGTCCACGGGCGAGCTGATGCTGTTCCTCGGCGACTCGTTCGTGGTGACCGTGCGGCACGGCGACGGCGCGCCCCTGAAGGCCGTACGACAGCGTCTGGAGGACGATCCGGAGTTCCTCGCGCACGGGCCGACGTCGGTGCTGTACTCGGTCGCCGACGCCACGGTCGACCACTATCTGGAGGTCGCCGCCGAGCTCCAGACCGACCTGGGGGAGCTGGAGGCCGAGGTGTTCTCGCCGGACCAGGGCGGTTCACGGGACACGGCGTCGCGGATCTACACGTTCAAGCGGCAGATCCTCGAATTCCGGCGCGCCACGGGACCGTTGGCCCTGCCGCTGGCCAGGCTCGCCGGCGTGGGCCCGTGGGGCCTGTCGGCGGTGCCGTTCGTGAACGAGGACGCCAAGCCGTTCTTCCGCGACGTGAACGACCACCTGACCCGGGTCAACGAGTACGTGGACAGCCTCGACCGGCTGGTCTCGGACATCCTCTCCGCGCACCTCGCGCAGATGAGCGTGCGGCAGAACGACGACATGCGGAAGATCTCCGCGTGGGCCGCGATGGCCGCGGTGCCCACGATGATCGCGGGTGTCTACGGCATGAATTTCGACCACATGCCCGAGCTGCACTGGATGTGGTCGTATCCGGCGGTGATCCTGCTGATGGCCGTCCTGGAGCTGTTCCTGTACCGGCTGTTCAAGCGGCGCGGGTGGCTCTGACCGCCGCGCGGGTCAGGCGAACTCCACCGACGTCGTCGCGGGCCCGCCGAGCGCGTCGCGCCGCTCCGGCATCCTCAGGGACACCATGCGCCGCCAGCCGCCGAGCCGTTCGTACGCGTACACGGCGTGGATCCCGGCGGCGAGCAGGGACGCCTTCGCCCTGGACCAGCCGAGGACCCGGCCCATGTGGTCCATGACCGCGAGGCTGACGTCCCGGTAGACCGCGATCTCGGCGAGGGCGCACTCGCGCAGGATCCGCTGGATGGTGCGGCCGTGCCCCGCGCGGGCGAGGCGCAGCAGTTCCTCGTGGCAGTAGGCGAGGTGGTTGTCCTCGTCGTTGGAGATCATCTTGACCGCGCGGCCGATGTCGGGATGGCGCGCGAAGTGCTTGCGCAGCAGCTGCATCTGCTCCGAGGCGCGCTGCTCGGTGACCCTGCTGTGCGCCAGGTACGTGACGACGTCCTGTACGGACAGCGGTTCGTCGCGCCGCAGCCGCTCGTGGGCGAGGCCGATGCCGTGCCGCTCCAGGAGCATCGTGTAGTCCGCGTCGTCGGGGACGGGGACCGGGTCCAGGCCGCGCTTCTTCAGCAGGGCGTTGAAGATGCGTCCGTGCTTGTCCTCGTCGGCGCCGTGCCGGGCCACCTTGGGCGCGAGCGCGCGCTGGCTCTCCGGCACCAGGGCGGCGATGCGGCCGTTCTCCCAGCCACCCTGGGACTCGCCGCTGGCCGCGACGGAACAGAACAGCCGGAACGACTCGTCGTTGTCGAGGATCTCCTGGAACAAGCTCTTGGCCGACAGCATCCTTACCTCCATGCCTCCACGCAGGACTCCGTGGGTCCGCAAAGAACGAGTCAAATGCGGTGGGCGTGGACGGGCAACAGGTGTGGAGGACAACTCGGCCGAACGGAGGACCCGGGACTGGGAACAGAGGCGTAACCGCGCGCCCGGTGACGCGTTGTTCCCCGTGACGGCCGTGGCGGGGAAGACCCCCCGAGCCCCCACCACGGCCGCAGAACTTCCCTCTCCCCCGCGCTCCCGGGCGCCTCTGCGGTTACGCCAGTCCGGCGCGCTCCAGGGCCTCCACGCCCGCCCGCAGCGAGGCGAGCCGCTCGTCGAGCGTGAAGCCGGCCGGCGACAGCGTCAGCGTGGTGACGCCGGCGGCGGCGTAGGCCCGCATCCCGTCCGCGATCCGGTCCACGGAACCGAGCAGCGTGGTGGAGTCGATGAGCTGGTGCGGGATGGCCGCCGCGGCGCCGTCCTTGTCGCCCGCCAGGTACTTGCCCTGCACCTCGGCGGCCTCCTTCTCGTACCCCATGCGCTGCGCGAGCTGGTTGTAGAAGTTCTGCTTGGCGCTGCCCATGCCGCCGACGTACAGGGCGGTGTAGGGGCGGAACGTGTCGGCGAGCGCGGTCACGTCCTTGTCGTCACCGACGGCGATCGGCACGGTCGGGCAGACGTCGAAGCCCTCCATCGTCTTGCCGGCCTTCTCGCGGCCCGCGCGCAGGGGCGCGATCGCCGTCTCCTCCAGGTGCTCGGCGGACGGGAAGATCAGCAGGGCGCCGTCGGCGATCTCGCCGGTCTGCTCCAGGTTCTTCGGGCCGATCGCGGCGATGTACAGCGGGATGTGCTCCCGCGTCGGGTGGACGGTCAGCTTGAGGGACTTGCCGGGGCCGTCGGGCAGCGGCAGCGTCCAGTGCGCGCCGTCGTAGGCGACCCGCTCGCGGCTCATGGCCTTGCGCACGATGTCGACGTACTCACGCGTGCGGGCCAGCGGCTTGTCGAACTTGACGCCGTACCAGCCCTCGGAGACCTGCGGGCCCGAGACGCCGAGGCCGAGCCGGAAGCGGCCGCCGGACAGGGTGTCGAGGGTCGAGGCGGTCATCGCCGTCATCGTGGGCTGGCGGGCCGGGATCTGCATGATGGCCGAGCCGACGTCGATCCGCTCGGTCTGCGCGGCGACGAACGAGAGGACGGTGACGGTGTCGGAACCGTAGGCCTCGGCCGCCCAGCACACCGCGTATCCGAGTCGGTCTGCCTCCTTCGCGACGGCCAGGTTGTCGGTGTCCATTCCCAGGCCCCAGTACCCGAGATTGATGCCGAGCTTCATTGCCACATCCCCTTAGACGGCGTGCGGGACCGCTGGATTACCCATCGGTAATGTCTCTTGCCGGGCACCTTAACGCGGCGGCCCGGGCGAGAGATATCCACAGGGGCCCCCATCCTGACCTTCGGCCAGTAATCTCAGCGCCCATGGAGCAGAGGCATCTCGGCCGTACCGGCCTGCGCGTGTCCCGGATCGGGCTCGGCACCCTGACGTGGGGCCGGGACACCGACGAGCACGACGCCGCCGATCTGTTGAAGGCGTTCTGGGAGGCGGGCGGCACGCTCGTCGACACGGCGGACGTGTACGGGGACGGGGAGTCGGAGTACCTGCTCGGCCGGCTCGTCGAGGGCCTGGTCCCGCGGCGGGATCTGGTCATCTCCACCAAGGCGGGCAGCGTGCCCGACCCGGACCGTCGCTTCGACGGCTCGCGCGGCCATCTGCTCGCCGCGCTCGACGCCTCGCTGGCCCGGCTCGGCACGGACTACGTGGACCTGTGGCAGGTCCACGCGTACGACACGGAGACGCCGCTCGAGGAGACGCTGCAGGCCCTCGACATCGCGGTGAGCAGCGGCCGGGCGCGCTACGCGGGCGTCTCGAACTTCTGCGGCTGGCAGCTGGCCAAGGCCGGGACCTGGCAGCTCGCGGTGCCGGGGGTGCGCACCCGGCTCGCCAGTACGCAGATGGAGTACTCGCTGCTGCAGCGGGGGGTGGAGCGGGAGGTGCTGCCCGCCGCGCTGGACCTGGGCATCGGTCTGCTGCCGTCCTCGCCGCTGGGCCGGGGCGTGCTCACCGGCAAGTACCGCTCGGGCACGCCGGCGGACTCGCGGGGCGGCTCGGACCACATGGCGCCGTTCGTCGCGCCGTACCTGGACGAGGCGGCGGGGCACATCGTGGACGCGGTCGCGATAGCCGCGGACGGGCTCGCCGTGACACCGCTGCAGGTCGCTCTCGCGTGGGTGCGGGACCGGCCAGGGGTGGCCGCGCCGATCGTCGGCGCGCGCAACGCGCAGCAGCTCACGGCGGCATTGTCAGTGGAGGCCCTTAGTCTTCCTGACGAGATCTGCCAGGCGCTCGACGACGTGTCGGCGCCCGTGCACCGCTATCCCGATCAGGACTGGAGCACGTTGTGAGTACGGAGTCCGCTGCCGCGGAGAACGAGTCGGGGGCCCGCCCCGACGCCGGGCCGGACACGGAGACGCCGGCCGGCGAGGGCCCGTCGCCCGAGGCCGCCGGTGCGGCCGAGGCCGGGGACTCGGGGGACGGGGCGGGCGGGTCTTCGGAGACCGGTGACGGGGAGGAGTCGGTCGTCGGGGCCGACTCGGCCGAGGCAGGAGCCGACAGCGCCGACGAGGCGGCCGAGACCGAAGGCGAAGGCGCGACGCAGGCGGCCGAGACCGAAGGCGAAGGCACGACCCAGGCGGCCAGCGACGATCCCGAAGGCGAAGGCACGACCCAGGCGGCCAGCGACGATCCCGAAGGCGAAGGCACGACCCAGGCGGCCAGCGACGATCCCGAAGGCGAAGGCGCGACCCAGGCGGTCGGGGGCGATACCGAAGGCGAAGGTGGCGCCCAGGTGTCCGAGGCCGAGGCCGAGATTGCCGCTCAGCGGGAGTTGCGGGAGCGGATCGCGCAGCGGAAGGCCGCCAAGGAAGGACCGATCGACGCCGGGGCGAAGCTGAGCGGGAAGGCGGCGGATCTGCTGGCCGCCGTGCGCGCCGTGGAGAGCGGCGAGAAGCCCGTCGCCGCCGTGGTCGCGGAGCCGGTGCCCGAGCCGCGCAGGGCCGTCGCGCCCGAGCCGGTGCGCAGGCCGGCGCCCGTCGTCGACGCGGGCCCGGACGCCGGGGTCGTGGCGGCGGTGCGGGCCGTCCTCGTGGCCGGCGGGGCGCCCGACTCCCTCGCCGCGGGGGCCGCCTCGGCCCTGGGCGAGGACGCGGACGAGCAACTGCGCGCGGATCCCTGGCAGTTGCTGCGGGTGAGCGGTGTGCGGCCGGAGCAGGCGGACGGGTTCGCCCGGGCGCTCCTCGGCGCCGAGTGCGGTCCCGAGGACGAGCGCAGGGGCCGCGCCGTCACCGTCTGGCTCCTGGAGCAGGCCGCCGTCGCGGGTCACACCGCCCTCGACCTGCCCGTGCTGGCCGACGCCCTCGGCAAGCGGGGCGTGCCCGACCCCGAGGCGGCCGTGCAGAGCGCCGCCGCGGAGGGCGACGCGATCCTCTTCCAGGACGCGCTCGACGACGCACCCGCGCCCGCCCGCGAGCCGGTCCCGGACGGGGACGAGGACGAGGACGGCGCGGAGGCCGAGCGTCCGGTCCGGGTCCTCGTCGGCCTGGAGCGGTACGCGCTCGCTGAGGAGAGCCTCGCCGACGGCCTCGCCCGGCTGATCAACTCGGCGCCCAAGGACGGCGGTTCGTTCGGTGAGGCCGGAGAGGAGGCCGCCGTCGCCGCGGGCGGTACGACGGCCGAGCTGATCAGGGCCCTCGACACCCACCGGCTCGTGCTGCACACCGGCGGCGAGGCCTCCCGCGCGGAGCCGGTGGCCACCGCGGCCGCCGCGGCCCGGCTGGGCCGGCGCGTCTGCGTCGCCGCGCACAGCGCGGACGGGCGGCGCCGGGCCGCCGCGCTCCTGGGCCCCGACGCCCCGGAGACCGCGACGGCCACCGTCGAGGGGCTGCTCACCCAGGCGCAGGGCCCTGGCCGGGACGCGGACGGGGCCCTGGCCCTCGACCTGCTGGTCGTCCTGGACGCCCCGCAGCTGGACGTGGACGGCGCCGCGATGCTCGTGGAGCTGCTGGCCGACGGCACCGGCCTGGTGCTGAGCGGCGACCCGGGCACGCTGTGGTCGGCGGGCCCCGGCCGGGTCTTCGCCGATCTGCTGGCCGCCGGGATCTGCCCGCGGATCGCCTCCCGCACCCCGGACTTCGGCCCGATCGGCGAGCTGGTCTCCGGCATCGGCATCGGTGAGCTGAACCAGGTGGAGGCGCCCGGCAAGGAAGTCGTGATCGTGCCGGTGCGGGACGGCGCCGAGGCGATCCACCGCACCGTGCAGCTGGTCGCCGACTCGGTGCCGCGCGCCATCGGGGTGCCCACGGAGGAGACCCAGGTCATCACGCCGGGGCACGGCGGAGCGGCGGGGACGCGCGCGTTGAACGCGGCTCTGAAGGGGCGGCTGAACCCCGGCCCCGGCCGGTTCGGCGGCTTCGACCCCGGGGACCGGGTGGTCCACGTGGCCGGGCCCGGGCGGATCCGGCCGGGCCGGGTCGTCGGCGCCGACGCGGAGGGCCTGCGCCTGGAGTGCGACGGCGAGCCCGTCGTCGTACCGAAGGAGCAGGTGGAGCGGGCCGTGCGGCACGGCTGGGCGGTGACCGGGCACCAGGCCGTGGGGCTGCGCTGGCCGGCGGCCGTGGTGGTGCTGCCCGGGGACGCGACGCAGGCGCTGAGCCGCCCCTGGGTGTACACGGCGTTCGGGCGCGGCGAGCGGCACCTGTCCGTGGTGCACGGGGTCGACTCGGCCTTGCCGCGGGCGGTCGCCGAGGTCGCGGCGAAGCCGCGGACGACGCGGTTGCAGTCGCTGGTCGCGGCCCAGGTTCCGGGGGCGTAGGCAGCCGTCCCGCCGGGTCGGACCCGGCGGGACGGTTCTGCACCTTCGAGGAGCGGGGCCGCGCTAGCGGTCCGCGTCCTCCAGTGCCTCGTCGAGTTCCGCACCGTCGCCTTCGAGGTCGTCCTCGTCGAGGTCGTCGTCGAAGACCGCGCTCATGTCGAAGCGGCACACCACGCGCTGGGGATCGGCCTGGTCGAACGGGGCCTCCAGCCACTCCCCCGGCTCGGCGAGCTCGTCCGACGCCGTGACCCAGAGCGTGGAGTCGCCCTCCTCCAGACCGAACTCCTTGTGCCGGGAGGCGATCTCGTCGGGCTCGTACTCCCCGAAGAGGACGCCGAGGGCGGCATGGACGCTGTTGCCCGCGCCGTTCGCGCCCTCGGGGTCCGGCTCCGGGCCCGCCTCGATGTCGGCGACCCGCCCGGCCTGGGCGAGAAGGCGCTGCGGCTCCACCACGGCGTAGTCGCGTCGGATCAGCACGCTCAGCGCGTTCGGCTCCTCCGGCCCGGTGTACGGCGGCAGCGAGTCCTCGCCGCCGGGGATCTCGAAGGGGGTGACCTCGTCGTAGCGGTCGTAGAGGAGTTCGTCGTACTCCTCGGCCGCCGCGGCGAGTTCGTTGAACGCTTCGTAGACGGCCGGGTCGTCCTCTCCCGACCTGCGCTCGACAGCCGCCAGGTGGCGGTCGAGCGCAGCCTTGACCGCCTCAGCGGCGGCGCGTACCTCGGCAGCGGTGGGCTGCGCAGCATCAGACATAGTGCAGACGCTATCCGTACCGGGCCACTGCCCGCACAATAGATGCGATGCCGGAATACGAATTTGTCGACGTGTACGTACCGCGCGGGGTCTCCCGCAAGGAGGCGACACGTCTGCTGACGGACCATGCCGAGTACGGACACTGGGAGTTGTACCGACTGAGCCTGCACCGCGACGGGAGTCGCCGGGTGCGTCTGCGGCGACGGATCATCCGCCAGCTGCGGGCCACGTGGTGACCTGAACCTGACGGGCGGGACGAGCAAAACGGAGCGGGCCCCGCCGATGCGGGGCCCGCTCCGTTGGTACCGACTGCTCGGCTCAGGCCGTCACGCGGCCGCCTTGGCACGCCGGTAGAGCACCGCGCCGGCGAGCAGCGCACCCGCGCCCACCGGGACGACCGCGCCGAGCGGCAGCGAGCTGCCGGTCTGCGCGAGCTGGGACTCGCCCTTGGGCTGGGCGACGGTCTGCGTCGCCGGCTTGTTCGGGGTGTCCGTGCCCGGCTGCTGGGGCGTGGGCGGAATGTTCCGGTCCGTACCCGGCGGGGTGTGGGGCGTGCCCGGGTGCTCGGGACCACCGGGCGGCGTCGGCGGCTGCTCGGGGCCGCCGGGCGGCGTCGTGGTGTGCGAGCCGCCGTTGCCGCAGTCGTTGCCGGACGCGGGGTTGCCGATGCCGACGACGTCGACCGAATTGCCGCACACGTTCACCGGGACGTCCACCGGTACCTGTACGTGGTTGCCGGAGCCGACACCGGGCGAATCGCTGGTGTGCCCCCCGGCGTGCGAGCCGCCGCCGGACGGCTGCTCGTCGCCGTAGCCACCGCTGCCGTCCGAGGTGTTGGCGCAGTCGTTGCCCGCCGCCGGGTTGAGCAGCCCGATGACGTTGACCGTGTTGCCGCACACATTGACCGGGACGTTCACGGGAACCTGGACCGAGTTGCCGGAGGCGACGCCGGGGGAACCCGACGCGCTTCCTTCCGCACCCGAGTCGGCGTGTGCGTAACCACCGGTGACGGCCAGCACACCGGACGCGGCCGCCACGGTGATCAGGCCCTTGCGCATGACCTGTCGCATAGCTTTCCCTGCCTTAGAACTCTGTCTGAGCGCCTGCTGGAAAGGCGCGGGGACGCGAGTGTCTCCGCGCCGAATGCCCAATCGGCCCCGGAGCGCATGGCGCGCACTCCGAGGCCGACGGGCTCAGCCCCCTCAAGGGGCGAGGCACAACAACGTCAGCTGTTGGTGCAGGTGTTGCCGAAGGCGGGGTTCAGCAGCCCGATCACGGAGACCGTGTTGCCGCAGACGTTCACCGGCACGTGGATGGGCGCCTGGATGACGTTGCCCGACAGCACACCGGGGGACTTCACGGCGGCACCCTGGGCACCGGCGTCGGCAGCGGCGATGCCCGCACCCGCGAGCACGAGACCACCAGTGGCAGCCGCAGCAGCGACGACCTTCTTGATCATTATTCCTCCTTGTTGGCAATGCAGTCCCAGCCGCGGACTGCACTCCCTGTAACGAGGGGGACGCAATGGGGCTACGAGCGCATGGTTCCTTTCACTCTTCTCAGTCAAGTGCGCACGTGCGGCCGATTGTTGGCGAACACGCCGGGTTGACGCCGGGCGGACGTCAGGACGCGTCGATGAACCGGTCGAGCACCCGCACGCCGAACTTGAGGCCGTCCACCGGCACCCGCTCGTCCACGCCGTGGAACATGCCGGCGAAGTCGAGCTCCGGGGGCAGCTGCAGCGGCGCGAAGCCGAAGTTGCGGATGCCCAGTTCGACGAAGGACTTGGCGTCGGTGCCGCCGGAGAGCATGTACGGGATGGCCTTGCCGATCGGGTCCTCGGCCTCGATCGAGGACTTCATGGCGTCGACCAGCGCCCCGTCGAAGGTGGTCTCCACGGCCTTGTCCGCGTGCACGTCCTCGCGCCTGACCTTGGGACCGAGGATCCGGTCGAGGTCGGCGAGGAACTCGTCCTCGAACCCGGGCAGGAAGCGCCCGTCGACGTGCGCGGTGGCCTCGCCGGGGATCACGTTCACCTTGTAACCGGCGCCCAGCTGCGTGGGGTTGGCGGTGTTGCTGAAGGTGGCGCCGATCAGCTTGGCGATGCCGCCGAGCTTGGCGACGGTCTTCTCCATGTCCTCGGGGTCGAGCTCCACCCCGTACGCGTCGCCGAGTTCGTCGAGGAAGTGGCGCAGCGTCTTGGTGACCCGGATCGGGAACTGGTGCCGGCCGAGCCGGGCGACGGCCTCGGACAGCTCGGTGATCGCGTTGTCCCGGTGGATCATCGAACCGTGCCCGGCGGTGCCGGCCACGGTCAGCTTCATCCAGTGCATGCCCTTCTCGGCGGTCTGCACGAGGTAGAGCCGCCGCTGCTCGTTCACGGTGAACGAGAAGCCGCCGACCTCGCTGATCGCCTCGGTGACCCCTTCGAAGAGGTCCGGGTGGTTGTCGACGAGGTGGCGTGCGCCCCAGGTGCCGCCGGCCTCCTCGTCGGCGAGGAAGGCGAGCACGATGTCGCGCGGGGGCTTGCGCCCGGTGCGCAGCCGGTCGCGGACGACCGCGAGGGTCATCGCGTCCATGTCCTTCATGTCGACGGCGCCGCGGCCCCACACGCAGCCGTCGGCGACCTCGCCGGAGAACGGATGGTGGGTCCAGTCCGCCGCGTTGGCGGGGACGACGTCCGTGTGGCCGTGGATGAGGAGCGCGGGCCGCGACGGGTCCTCGCCCTCGATGCGGGCGACCGTGGAGGCGCGGCCGGGGTGGGACTCGAAGATCTTCGGTTCGAGGCCGACCTCGGCGAGCTTCTCCGCCACGTACTCGGCGGCCTTGCGCTCGCCCGGGCCCGAGTGGTCACCGTAGTTGCTGGTGTCGATCTGGATCAGTTCGCGGCAGAGGTCGACGACCTCGTCCTGTCCGGAGACGGCCCTGCCCGCGCTCGACTCACTCACGCTTGTTCCTCTCTCCCTGTGGATCCCTCTCATCCTCCCCCTCCGCGCGCCCGCACCCAAGGGCGGGCGCCCCTCGTCACGCGCCGTTCACAGGTCCGACCTGGGGAAAGACCGCGTGATCGGACCACTCGGAAACCCTGGTAATGTTCTCCGTGTCGCCGCGGGAAACGCCCCGCAAAGAGGCGGCAGACACCTTGTCCGGGTGGCGGAATGGCAGACGCGCTAGCTTGAGGTGCTAGTGCCCTTTATCGGGCGTGGGGGTTCAAGTCCCCCCTCGGACACAGAGACGGAGGCCGGTCGGGAGAGGTCCCGACCGGCCTCCAGGCGTCGTGCGTCCCGGTGCGCCGCCCGTCACGAGGACGCCGCGCGGCGGTCGAAGACCAGGGAGCCGGGCGGCGCGCAGGGCCGTCGTAGAGCGCGCCGAGGAGGACCGCGTCGTCGCCGTGCCGTGCTGGCCTCGACACGGGAGCCGCAGCGGGGTGAGGCGGTGCAGGGTTCCGGCCACCGTGGCTCAGCAGCAGGTCGGCTCGGCCCACTCGCCGAGCACCACCAGGTCGGTCGAGACGGCGGTGACGGAGAGGCGACGGCGAGGGCGAGCAGGCGTTCGCCCTCCTGGCGCACGGCGGTGCCGGCGGCCGGGTCGCCGGTGCGGGCGTAAGGCGTCGAAGACGCGCTTGGCGGTGAGCCCGGTCATGCCGAGGGCGCGGGCGGTGCGGACCACTGGCGTCGGCGGAGACGGCGTCCTCCAGCATGCCGCGGCGGGGTGCGCTGCCGGAGGCGGGGACGCCGCCGAGGGGCAGGAAGCCGACCTCGCCGGCCGCGCCGTGCGCGCCGAGGAAGAGAGTTCGCCGTCGGCGACGACGCCCATGCCGAGGCCGGTGCCGATGAGGACGTAGACGAAGAGCGGCTGCCCGCGCCCGCGCCGAAGGTGTACTCGCCGAGTGCGGCCAGGCTGAAAGCGCTCGTTGTGGACGGAGAGCGCGTGCCGAGGCTCTCGCGCATCCGCTCGACGAGTCCGGCGCGGCCCAGCCCGGCAGGTTGACGGCGTAGCGGACCCGGCCGGTGTGGCGGTCGAAGACGCCCGGGTGCCCACGGCGGTGTGGACGACGTCGGCGGGCGTCAGCCCGGCTCGGCGAGGGCCTGTTCGGCGCAGGCCACGGCGGCGTCTGGCGACCGTGGTGGCGGCCCGGCCGCGGTTGTGCGCACCTCGGTGCGGACACGATGGTGCCGGACAGGTCGGCGACGGCGCGCGCGCAGCCGGGCGCGCCCGATGTCGAGGCCGAGGACGTGTGTCCTGCGCGCGGGTCGGGCTCGTAGAGGACGGCGATGCGGCCGCGGCTCTGGGCGTGGAGTGCCGGCCTCGCGAGACCAGGCCGGCCCTGCTCCAGGGCGGTGGCGAGGGCCGAGGAGACGGTGGGCTGGACAGTCCGCTGGCACGCGCGAGCTGGGCCCGGGAGGCGGGGCCTTCGAGCCGTAATCGCTCCAGGAGGAGCCATTCGTTGTTGCTGCGCAGCCGCTGCCGGTTCCACGGCGGCGTGGTCATGCGGCGGTCCGCGGTGCCGTGGCTTGGCGGCTGGTGTGGCCCGTGCCGACCTGCTGCAGGCGTGGGAGTGACGCGGTGGCAGGGAGTCGACGGCGAGCGGGCAGCGGGTGCGGAAGCGGCGGCTGGGGGTGGTCGATGACGACGGGCGGGTCGGCCTGGCGGCGGCCGCGTCGACGTCGAGGGCGCGGGGTCGGGGACGGCGGACAGGAGGCGGTCGGTGTACGGGAGTGCCGGTGGGCGAGGACCTCTTCAAGGTGGGCCCGGTCTCGACGATGTGGCCGCCGTACATGACGGCGATCCGGTCGGAGAGGTAGCGGAGCGCTCGCGATGTCGCGGGTGATGTAGAGGATCAGGGCCGCCCTCGGTCCGCGCAGGTCGGCCATGACGTTGAGCAGGCCGATGCGGATCGACACGTCGAGCATGGACACGGTTCGTCGGCGAGGATCAGGCGGGGGCGGTGGGCGCGCGATGGGCCTGGGCGAAGCCGATGCGCTGGCGCTGGCCGCCGGAGAGTTCGTACGGGAAGCGGCCGAGGACGTCGGCGGCGCGAGGCCGGCGGCTCCTCGACGACCCGCTCGGCCTCCGCCTGCCGCTCGGCGCGGGAGAGTTCGGGAGCGGTGCAGGGTGATGGCCGCGCAGGATTCCGTGGGAGACGCGATAGGCGGGTTGAGAGCGGCGAAGGGTCCTGGAGACCATGGGGACGTCGCCGCGGTAGGCGAGGCGTTCCTTGCGGCCGCGCAGCGCGGTCAGCGGCTTTCCCCGGTAGCGGATCTCGCCGCGGGTCGGTTTGTGGACCTGGGCGACGAGACGGGCGAGGGTGGACTCTGCCGCTGCCGCTCTCGCCGACGAGGGCGACGATCTCGCGTTCGCCGATGGTGAGGTCGACGTCGTCGACGGCGTGCAGGACGCGGCGGACAGACCGGTGCCGACCTTGAAGTGGCGGGTGAGGTCGCGCGTCTGGAGCAGCGGTTCGCTCATGGGGTGACCTCCGTCGCGGCGGGCGCGTGCAGCAGGCAGCGGGAGCGTGCCTCGCCGACCCGTACAGGGCGGGTTCGGTGGTGTGGCACTGCTCCTGTACGAGGGCGGCAGCGCGTGAAGCGGCAGCCGGGCGGCGGCGCGGCCAGGTCGGGCGGGCTGCCGATGCCTTGTGGGGACGCGGGGGCCGCGGATCGACGGGAAGGCTTCGAGGAGGCCCCGGCTGTAGGGGTGGGAGGGTGGTCGAAGGCGGTGCGGGTGGGGCCGCCTCGACGACCTGGCCCGCGTACATGACGAGGAGCTGGTCGGAGAAGTGCGAGACGAGGGACATGTCGTGGGTGACGAACACGACGGCGAAGCCGAGGGGTTGCTGGAGTTCCTTGATCTGGACCATGAGGGAGCGCTGGGCCACGACGTCGAGCGCGGATCGCGTTCGTCCATGACGACGAGGTCGGGGGTGAGCAGCAACGCCATCGCGATCATGGCGCGTTGGCGCATGCCGCCGGACAACTGGTGCGGGTAGCTGCGCAGGTGGACGGCGTCGATGCCGACGAGTTCGAGGACCTCGGTGGAGCGGGCCCGATCTCGTCCGCGGTGTACGCGCGTGCGCGGCCATGGCGTCCTTGTACTGGGCGGCGAGGGTGGCCACCGGGTTGAGGGCGTTCATGGCGGACTGCAGGACGACGGAGAAGTCGCGCCAGCGCAGGGCGTCGAGTTCGCGTTCGGTGAGGGTGACGAGGTCGTCGCCGCGGAAGCGGACGGTGCCGGTGGTGATCCGGGCGGGCGGGCTGAGCAGGCCGGCGACGGCGAACATCAGGGTGGACTTGCCGCAGCCGGACTCGCCGACGACGGCGGTGAACTCGCCCTGGTGCACGGTGAGTCCGACGTGGTCGACGGCGCAGTGACGAGGCGCGCGCGGCGTGTCGTAGGCGACGGTGAGGTCCTGGACGTCCAGGAGCGGCCGGTCAGTCACGGCGCCTCCTCTTCACGGGGCGCAGGGCGGGTTGCCGATCTCGTCGAAGGCGTAGTTGACGAGGGCGAAGGCGACGCCGAGGAGGGCGACGCAGAGGCCGGGGGCGAGGGACCAGAGCGCGGTGCCGGTCTGCAGCGCCTGCTGGTTCTGCGCCCAGTAGAGCATCGCGCCCCAGCTCTGCGAGTTGGGGTCGCCGAGGCCGAGGAACTGAGTCCGGCGGCGCTGAGGACCGCGTACAGGGCGGCGCCGAGGAAGTTGGCGACGATGAGCGAGGATCATGGTGGGCAGGACCTCGCGGACGATGATGCACGAGCAGTCGCTCGCCGCGCACCCGGGCCGATTCGAGGAAGTCCCGGTTGCGCAGGGACAGGGCTCGGGCGCGCAGCTGGTTGGCGCCGTAGGACCAGCCGGTGAGGACGAGGACGGTGAGGATGACGGTGAGGGAGCCCTTGCCGGAGTACTTGGCGAGGATGATCACCAGGGGGAACGCCGGGATGACGAGGACGACGTTGGTGAGGAGCGAGAGCAGGTCGTCGGCGATGCCGCCCAGGTAGGCGGCGGAGACGCCGATGATCACGGAGAGGACGGTGGCGAGGGCGCCGGCCACGACCGCGACGACCAGGGATTCGCGGGTGCCGTGGACAGAGTTGGGAGTAGATGTCCTGGCCGAGGGCAGTGGTGCCCAGCAGATGGGCCGTGGAGGGTCGAGGCGTGGGGTGAAGGCGGCCTCGTCCGGGTGGTCAGACCGTGGTGAACAGGCCGGGGAACGCGGCGACGACCGTGAAGACGAACAGGATCGCGGTGCCGGTGAGGGCCTTGCGGTTGCCCCGGATGGCGCGCCACAGAGCCCGGCTCCGGCCCGACGCGCGGCGCGGCCTTGTCGGGGGGCGGTGCGGTGAGCGGCGGTGGTCGTGGTCATCGGTGGTTCACCCCTGGCCCTGGCGCGCGGGTCGAGCCACACCGTGGCGATGTCGACGGCCAGCAGTGCCACCAGCACGGCGACCGTGAAGAGCATGAACAGGGCCTGCATCAGCGGGTAGTCGACGTTCTGGACGGCGTTGTAGAGGAGGTAGCCGACGCCCGGGTAGTTGAAGACGTACTCGATGAGGATGGCGCCGGAGATGACGAAGCCGAGGGACATCGCGAAGCCGGCGAGGTTGGGCAGGATCGCGTTGCGGGCGGCGTAGGCGTACATGATGCGGCGGCCGCCGAGGCCCTTGGCGCGGGCCATGCGGACGTAGTCCCGGCGAGCGTGGTGATCATGTTGTTGCGCATGGTCAGGATCCAGCCGCCGATGGTGGTGATGAGGAGCGTCGCGGCGGGCAGGACGGCGTGCGCGAGGACGCTGCCGACGAAGCCCGGGGAGAAGCCGGGCACGATCGAGGTGTCGTAGTTGAAGTTGGCGGGGAGCAGGCCGCCGGTGCCCTGCGAGAAGACGAGGATCAGCAGCAGGCCGACCCAGAAGTAGGGCAGCGCCGAGGTGACGACGAAGATCGGCGGGAGGATCGCGTCGAGGGCGCCGCCGCGGCGCCAGCCCGCGATCGTGCCGATCAGCGTGCCGAGGACGAAGGCCAGCACCGTGGTGATGCCGACGAGGCCGAGGGTCCAGGCAGGGCGCCGCCGATCTAGTTTGGTGACCGGCTCGCCCAGCGTCTGGCCGATGGAGCGGCCCCAGTTGCCGGTGAACATGTGGCCCAGGTAGTCGACGTACTGGACCACGACGTTCTGGTCCGGCTGAAGCCGAAGGACGTGCAGCATCTGTTCGAGCGCGTCCCGGGAGACCCGGCCGCGGGTGCGCACGGTGAGTGCGCGTCGACCGGGTCGCCCGGCATGACGCGCGGATGAAGAAGTTCAGGGTGAGCGCCGCCCAGAGCGTGAGCAGGAAGAACCCCAGGCGGCGGAGGATGAAGCGCACGGTTCGCCCCCTACTGGGCCGACTTGGAGTACAGGTGGGTCAGCACCTGTCCGGTGTCGGGGAAGTTGTAGGCGGCGGGCTGGGCGTACGGGTTGTCCTCGGTCGGCCAGCCGGCGATGTCCTTGGTGTTGTACTGGAACCAGTCCACCGCCTCCACGACGGGGATCACCGGCACGTCGTCGATCATGTACTGGGCGACCTGCTTGACGATGTCGACCTGGTCGGTCTCGTTCGCCGACGCGTAGTCGTTCAGGAGCTGGTCGACCTTCGGGTTCTTGTAGCGCGCGAAGTTGCTGGTGGCGTTCTTGCCGAGGGGCGCGGTGTTCGCGGAGTGCAGCATCTGGCGCAGCTCGTAGTACGGGGTGGGGCCGCTGGTCTGCTGGTTGTAGTAGGCGAGGTCGTAGTCGCCGGTGTAGAGCTTGCCGATCATGGTCTGCTGGGCGAGGTCCTGGACGGTGAGAGGTCGATGCCGACGGCCTTCAGGTTCTGCTTGATGACCTTGAGGGAGGCGTCCCAGTCCGTGTAGCCGGTGATCGTGATGATGCTGAGCTCGAGCGGCTTGTCGGGGGTGTAGCCGAGGCCGGCCAGGAGCTTCTTGGCGCGGGCCGGGTCGGGCTTGTCGTAGCCGGCCTTCTCGACGGCGGCCTTGTCGTAGTACTTGTCGAAGGTGGGCGTCACGATGCCCGACTGGTTCGCGGCCGGTTCCTGTCCGCCGACGCCGATCTGGGAGACCTTCTCGCGGTCGATGGCGTACGAGATCGCCTGGCGGACCTTGAGGTTGCTGGTGTTCTTGTGGGACGGATCGAGGTTCGGGTAGATGCCGACGTTCAGGACGGGTGGCGACCAGGTGTGGTTGTCGGGCGACTTGTCCCGAGGTAGAACTGCTTGATGCCGGGGATGAACTGGCTCCCCCACTGGGCCTTGCCGCTGGCGAGGTCGAGGTTGGCAGGGGCCGTTGTCGAGGTAGGCCGGGTACTCGACCTTCTGGATGTACGGCTTGGCCCTGCTGCCAGTAGTCGGGGTTCGCCTTGTACTGGATGTTGTTCGGGGTGCACGGGTCGACCTCGAACGGGCCGGTGCCGACGGGCTCTTGTCGACCCAGGTGTCGGGCTTGCTCGCGGCCTCGCCCTTGCCGAAGACGTGCTCGGGCACGATGGCGACCTGGTGGGCGAAGGCGTAGAAGCACGGCTGGGCCGCCTTCTCGAACTTCAGGGTGACCCTGGTCGCCGGAGGCGGTGACCGACTGGAGTCCCGCCGTGGTCCACAGGGCGTACAGGTCGGTGGACCTGACGCGCTTCATGAGGTTGAAGGTGAAGGCGACGTCCTTCGCGGTGAACGCCTCGCCGTCGTTCCACTTCACGCCGGAGCGGATGGTGAAGTCGATCTGCGTCCTGGCCGCGTTCCACTTGTAGCTCTTGGCGAGCATCGGGGTCTCGGCCTGGTCCTTGAGGGCGTTGACGAAGATCAGGGGCTCGTAGACGAAGCCGATGGAGGTGTTGTAGACGGCCGGGTTGAACGGGTTGAAGTTGCAGGTCCAGGTCTGCCCCGCCGTGTTGGCGATGGTGACCGTGCCGCCCTTCTTCTTCGGGCCGCTGTTCTCCGTGGCGTTGGTGCCGTCGTCGGAGCTTCCCTTGTGCTTGGTCTCCGAGCAGGCCGTCGCTGCGAGGGTCAGCATGAGCGCGACGGCGAGGATGCGCGTGGGCCTCATTCCTGCCAGTCCCTTCGTGGGCCGGATCTACCGAGTCTTCTTCGGTCCTGGGCGCGCGGCCTCGACGGCCAGCGCCAGTGCCCGAGCAGGGGCGCGTCGTACGGTTGCGCGGCGGGTACGAGCTGGGGCGGATAGGGCACGGCGGCGTCGAGGGCGGCGCGCAGCGGGTCGTGCAGCGCGGGCCAGACGCGGACCATGCCGCCGCCGACGACGATCCGCTCGGGATCGACGGCGATGGTGAGGTTGACCAGGTGGAAGGCGAGTTCCCGCGTGAACTCCGGTGGGGGCGCCCGGCGCAGGGCCTATGCCACTGACGGCCGCCTCCAGCGGACGCGGTCGGTGCGGCCCACGTCGTCGGGCGCGCGCGCAGGTTGTAGCCGATCTCGCCGGAGCGCCGTGCCGGCCGGTGAGGACGGTGCCGTGGGCGACGACGGCGACGGCGAGTCCGGTGCCGAGGTTCACGTAGAGGCCCAGGGTCGCAGCCCGCGAGGGCGCCGGACGCGTTCTCGTGACGCGGCCGCGGCCTTCACGTCGGTGGCGATGCGGATCGTCGACCGGGGAACTCGCGGGCGAGTTCGCGCTCCAGCGGGAGCGCGTCCCAGCCGGGGATGTTCGGGGCGAGGGCCACGCCGTCGGGGCCGGGATGCGATGGTCGATCACCCCACGGCGTGCGGTTCGCAGCCGGCGAGGAGGGTGCGGGCGGTCTTGAGGGTCCGCCCGAGGTCGGGGTCGGTGTCGACGGTCAGGTCGTGCAGGCGGGTGCCGTGGCGTGCGTCGGCGACGGTCAGGGCGGTCTTGGTGCCGCCGAAGTCGAGGGCCAGGACGACCGACGACCGGCGGCTGTGCGTCTGGAGCGGGGGACACGGGCGGCTCCTCGGTCAAGTTATCGTCACTCAACGAGGCGCATGACGATGGCTGTACGCGCGGCGGACGCCGCGCAGTAAGTCCCTGTGTCCATAAGGAAGCTGACCGGACGCCGGTCAGCCGGTGAAGCCGGCGGTGATCTTCGTGAACTGCCAGGTGTCCTGGCTGATGCCGGAGCAGTTCTCGGCGACGCCGCCGCCCGCGCAGGGCCGGTCGCGTTGACCGACCAGAAGGCGAGCCGGGCGAGGTGCTTGCTGTTGGCCCAGTCCTTGATCTGGGTCCAGATGGCGGGCGTGGTGGTCTCCTGCTGGTCGCTGAGGCCGTTCATGCCGGAGATGCCCATGTGGGCGTAGGCGGTGGCGTCGTCCCAGCCGTAGACCGACTTGAGCTTGGTCTTCAGGCCCTCCGATGCGTTCACGGTGTTGCCGTACATGTCGGAGCCGCCGCCGAAGTCGAACGGCATGATGGTGAAGACGTCGATGTTGGCGTTGAGCGCCTTCGACTGCTCGATGAGGCGGTTGCCGTAGTAGGTCGGTCCTGTGGTGGACGTCGAAGGTGAGGATGGTGCGCAGGCCGGGGTTGTTGGCCTTGACGATCTTCAGGGCGTTCAGGATCCGGTCCTGACGGCCGTGTTCTCGAACTCGTCGCTGTTCTCGATGTCGACGTCGATCGCCTTCAGGCCGTACGCGTCGATGACCTTCTGGTAGGCGCCGCGAGGGCTTCGGGCGTGGAGCAGTTGGGGCCGAGCTTGCTGCCGCTCCAGCCGCCGATCGAGGGGACGATGTCACCGCCCGCGGAACGGACGGCGTTGATGGCGGTCTGGTCCTGGCCGCCGGTGAGCGGGCGCTGGCCGTCCCAGGCCAGGGTTGCAGCCGCCGGAGGAGAGGATGAACGCCATCGTGAACCACTTGACGCCGGTGGCGTTCATGACGTGGTCGGGCTCGGCGGGTCGCAGCCGGTGTAGAGGTAGGCGCGCGGCCTGCTTGAAGCCGGTGCCGCCGGAGCCGGCTTCCGTGGTGACGGAGACGGCGTTGGAGGCGGGCGAGCTGTTCCCGGCCGCGTCGTGCGCCTTGACCGTGAAGGAATAGGCGGTGGACGGGTGAGGCCGGAGACGGTGGCGGAGGTCCCGCTCACCGCGAGGAGCTTGTTGCTGCCGCCGCTGTACACGTCGTAGCCGGTGACGCCGACGTTGTCGCTCGCGGCGCCCCAGGACAGCGAGACGCCGCTCGACGTCCTGCCGGTGGAGGTGAGGCCGGTCGGGGCGGTCGGGGCCTGGGTGTCGCCGGGGTTGCGCCCGGGCCGTCGAGGCTGAGGTCGTCGGCGTAGTAGGTGCCCTGGGCGTACCAGCCCTGCGTAGACCGTGGCGCTGGTCTGGCCGCGCCGGTGGTGAACTTCACCGTCAACTGGCTGTACGCGGACGGGGACTGGGTCCAGGTCGAGCGCCGCCGTCGACGCCGAGGTAGACGTAGCTGCCGCGCACCCAGCCGGAGAGGGTGTACGCGGTGTTCGGCTGGACGGCGAGGGTCTACGGCTGCGCTGGCGTTGTCGCTCGAGGTGGCGCTCCCGCGAGGGCCTGGACCCGCCGTGGACGGGACTGGAGACCACGGAGCCGAGGCTGCCCGAGCACTTCCAGGCGCCCAGCGAGCCGGACTCGAAGCCGGTCGGACAGGACGTTGGCCGCCTGGGCGGTGCCGGGCAGGGCGACGGCGCCGGCGAGGGCGAGCGCGGCGGCGCCGATGAGAGCGAGCAGACGTCTTCGTGACGTCCGGTGCGACGTTGCGTTCGGTGTGGACACGCGAACTCCCTTTGCTCTAGGCGGGGTTTGGGAATTCCGGACGTGCGCGAACCGTGTCAGTTCCTGTGACTCTCAGCAGCTGGTATGCGACCAATGCGGCTGTCAAGGTGGTGCGCGGGACCGTACGACGAACTGGCGCCCCGCCACGCCCCGGTACGAGGGGTGGCGGGGCGCCGGGTGCGTCGGCCCGGGGAACCGGGGCCGGGCGGAGCTACTTCTTCTCGACCGCGTGGCCGCCGAACTGGCTGCGCAGCGCCGCGATCATCTTCATCTGCGGCGAGTCGTCCTGGCGGGACGAGAAGCGGGCGAAGAGCGACGCGGTGATCGCGGGGAGCGGGACGGAGTGGTCGATGGCGGCCTCCACCGTCCAGCGGCCCTCGCGCCCGAGTCCTGCGCGAAGCCGCGCAGCTGCTCCAGGTGCTCGTCGTCGTCCAGGGCGTTGACCGCGAGGTCGAGCAGCCAGGAGCGGATGACGGTGCCCTCCTGCCAGGAGCGGAAGACTCTCGCGCACGTCCGTGACGGAGTCGGCGGCCTCCAGCAGCTCCCAGCTCGGCGTAGGCCTCGCATCATGGCGTACTCGATGCCGTTGTGGACCATCTTGGAGAAGTGGCCGGCGCCGACCTTGCTCCGCGTGGACGTAGCCGTGGTCGCCCTCGGGCTTGAGGCGTCGAAGACCGGCTTCACCTTCTGCGACGTTCTCGTCGGAGCTCGCCGACCATCAGGCGTAGCCGCTCTGCAGGCCCCACACACCGCCGGAGACGCCGGCGTCGACGAAGCCGATGCCCTTGGCGGCGAGCTCCTCGGCGTGCTTCTCGTCGTCCGTCCAGCGGGAGCTGCCGCCGTCGACGACGATGCTCGCCCTCGGCGAGCAGGTCCTTCAGCTCGTCGACCGTCGACTGTCGCGGCGCCGGCCGGCACCATCACCCAGACCACGCGCGGGCCTTCGAGCTTCTCGACGAGCTCGCTCAGGGACGCGACGTCCGAGACCTCGCTGCGGTCGTAACCGATGACGTCGTGGCCGGCGCGGCGGATGCGCTCGCGCATGTTGCCGCCCATCTTGCCGAGGCCGATGAGTCCAAGCTGCATGTCAGTTCACTCTACCTCGTGGATCTCTGCGTGGATCACTTCGTGGATCACTTCGTGGATCTGGGAACGTCAGGCGCACGGCCGCGCAGCGCGCGGTACGTGGCGACGAGGCCTTGGTCGACTCGTCCAGGCCCGGGACGTCGGCGCCTTCGGTGAGGGCGGGTTCGACGCGCTTGGCGAGGACCTTGCCGAGCTCGACGCCCCACTGGTCGAAGCGAGTCGATGTTCCAGACCGCGCCCTGGACGAACACCTTCTGCTCGTAGAGGGCGATGAGCTGGCCGAGGACCGACGGGGTCGTCCTTCGCCAGGATCGTCGTCGTCGGGGTGGTTGCCCTTGAACGTCTTGTGCGGCACCAGCTCCTCGGCGACGCCCTCGGCGCGCACCTCGTCCGGCGTCTTGCCGAAGGCGAGCGCCTGGCCCTGCGCGAACAGGTTGGCCATCAGCAGGTCGTGCTGGCGCTTGAGCGTCAGCCGCAGCTCGTCGACCGGGCTTCGCGAAGCCGATCAGGTCCGCCGGGATCAGCTTCTGTGCCCTGGTGGATGAGCTGGTAGTAGGCGTGCTGGCCGTTGCGTGCCGGGCGTGCCCCACACCACCGGGCCGGTCTGCCACGCCGACGCTCCTCGCCTCGCGGTCCACGGACTTGCCGTTGGACTCATGTCGAGCTGCTGCGAGGTACGCGGTGAACTTCGACAGGTAGTGCGCTGTACGGCAGCACCGCGTGCGACTGGGCGCCGTGGAAGTTGCCGTACCAGATGCCAGCAGGCCGAGCAGGAGCGGCGCGTTGGACTCTCGGCGGGCGCCGTCGGAAGTGCTCGTCGACGCGCGCGGAAGCCGTCGAGCAGCGCGCGGAAGCGCCGCGGGACCGATGGCGATCATCAGGGACAGGCCGATGGCCGAGTCGATACGAGTAGCGGCCGCCGACCCAGTCCCAGAACTCGAACATGTTGGCCGTGTCGATGCCGAAGTCCGACACCTTCTCGGCGTTCGTCGACAGGGCCACGAAGTGCTTGGCGACCGCTTTGACTCGTCGCCGCTCGAGCCCGGCGAGCAGCCAGTACGCGCGCGCCGTCGCGTTCGTGATCGTCTCGATGGTGGTGAACGTCTTCGAGGCGATGACGAACAGCGTCTCGGCCGGGTCCAGGTCCGGACGGCCTCGTGCAGGTCGGCCCGTCCACGTTCGACACGAAGCGGACCGTCAGACTCGCGTGCGGTGTACGAGCGCAGCACTCGTACGCCATCGCCGGGGACCGAGGTCGGAGCCGCCGATGCCGACGTTCACGACGTTCTGATGCGCTTGCCGGTGTGGCCGGTCCACTCGCCCGAGCGCACCCTGTCCGCTGAAGCCGCCATCCGGTCGAGCACGGCGTGCACACTCGGCACCACGTTCTCGCCGTCGACCTCGATCGACCGCGTCGCGCGGGGCGCGCAGCGCCGTGTGCAGCACGGCGCGGCCCTCGGTCGTGTTGATCTTCTCGCCGCGGAACATGGCGTCGCGCTGCCGAACACGTCGGTCGCGGCGGCCAGCTCGCTGCAGCAGCGCGAGCGTCTCGTCGGTGACCAGGTGCTTCGCGTAGTCGAGGTGCAGGTCGCCGACCTGCACGCGCGTAGCGCTCGGAGCGCGCGCGCCGGGTCGCTCGCGAACAGCTCGCGCAGGTGCGCGCCGCTGAACTTCGCGCGGTGGTCCTCCAGGGCGGTCCACTGCGGGCGGCGCGTCATCAGAGGTGCGTCTCAGCGCAGTGTTGAACAGACTCCTTGGAGTCGACGGGCCCGGCCTGCAGCGCGACGGCGCACGATCTCGTCGGCGTCGAGGCGGCGGAGCTCTTCGGCGATCAGCTCGGCGGTCGAGCGACCTTCAGCGAGGGTGCGCTCGGGCCGGCCGTGGGCAGCGACAGGGCGGCGAGCGGGCCGTCGGGGCGGCCGATGCGGATCTCGCCGTTCGGCGTGCCCAGGCGGATCCGCGTGCACGACGCCCGTCGGTGGTGACGCGCTCGACCGACGCCGAGGCGGCGCCGAGCCAGCGCGCGAGCAGTTCGCGCGAGCAGTTCGGCGCCGTCTCGGCCTCGGACTCGACGGCCGCGGAGACGATGTCTGGTGCGGGCCTGGTCGAGGGCAGGCGGCCAGCATGGTAGCGCCACGGGGTGAGCCGGGTCCAGGCCAGGTCGGTGTCGCCCGGGCGCGTAGGACGCGGCGCGCGCCGGTCGAGCGGCGTCCAGGGCGTCCTCGTCGGCGCGTACAGTGTCGGTGATCCGGCGCTGGCGGCGAGCGCGCCCAGCGGGTCCTTGGCAGGGCTCGTCCGGGGCGTCGACCGGCCACCACACCACGACCGGGGCGTCCGGCAGCAGCAGCGGCAGCACGACCGAGTCGGCGTGCCGGCGCACCTCGCCGTACAGACGCAGGATCACGGTCTCGCCGGTGCCCGCGTCGGACGCCGACCCGCACCTCGGCGTCGAGCCGCTGCCCTGCCGGTCGCGCGGCGTGCGGGCGCGCGCTTGATCACGACGAGGCGTGCGCGACGTGCTCGCGGGACGCCTCGCTCGGCGGCCTTGAGTCGCGTCGTACGCGTTCTCCTCGTCGGTGACGATGACCATCGTCAGCACCATGCCCGACCGCGGCGTGCCCGATGGCCGGCGCCCTTGCACGAGCGCCTTGTTGATCTGCTTGCCGTGGTGTCGGTGAGGTCGATCTTCATGGCCTGCGCCAGCTCCGTCCGTCTCGTGCGAGCATCTCGTCCGCTTCCTCGGCGGCCCCAGCTGCGCCTGACGCGTACCGCGGGCTTGCCGTGCGCGTCCCAGTGCGCCTCGATGGGGTCGAGGATCCGCCAGGACTCCTCGACCTCCTCCGTGCGCGGGAAGAGGTTCGCGTCGCCGAGAAGCGACGTCCAGGATGAGCCGTTCGTACGCCTCGGGGCTGGACTCCGTGAACGACTCGCCGTACGCGAAGTCCATCGGACACGTCCGGATCTCCATCGACGTGCCCGGGACCTTCGGACCGAAGCGTACGGTCATGCCCTCGTCCGGCTGGACGCGGATGACGATCGCGTTCTGGCCGAGTTCCTCGGTGGCGGTGGAGTCGAACGGGAGTGCGGCGCGCGCGCTGGAAGACGACCGCGATCTCGGTGACGCGACGGCCCAGGCGCTTGCCGGTGCGCAGGTAGAACGGGACGCCCGCCCAGCGGCGGTTGTCCACCTCCAGCTTCACGGCGGCGTAGGTGTCGGTCTTCGACTCGGGTCGATGCCGTCTTCCTGGAGGTAGCCCTGACCTTCTCGCCGCCCTGCCAGCCCGCCGCGTACTGCGCGCGCGGACCGTGGACTTCTCCAGGTCGGCGGGGATCCGGACGGACTTGAGCGACCTTGAGCTTCTCCGTCACCAGCGACTCGGCGTCGAACGAGGCCGGTTCCTCCATGGCGGTCAGCGCCATCAGCTGGAGGAGGTGGTTCTGGATGACGTCGCGGGCGGCGCCGATGCCGTCGTAGTAGCCGGCGCGGCCGCCGATGCCGATGTCCTCGGCCATCGTGATCTGCACGTGGTCGACGTACGACCGGTTCCAGATCGGCTCGTACATCTGGTTGGCGAAGCGGAGCGCCAGGATGTTCTGGACGGTCTCCTTGCCGAGGTAGTGGTCGATGCGGAAGACCTGCTCCCAGGGCGCGAAGACGTCGTGCACGATCGCGTTGAGCTCACTGCGGCCGACTCGATGTCGTGCCGAACGGCTCCTCGATGACGGCGCGCGCCACGAGCCCTGCGGCGCGTCCGCGAGGCCGTGCTTCTTGAGCTGCCGCACGACCTTCGGGAAGAACTTCGGCGGGACCGAGAGGTAGAAGGCGTAGTGTGCCGCTGCGTGCGCGCGCTTCTCGTCCAGCTCGTCGACGGCCGCGCGCAGCTGCTCGGAACGCGGTGTCGTCGTCGAAGTCGCCCTGGGGATGAAGCGCATGCCTCGGCGAGCTGCGCCCAGACCTCCTCGCGGAAGGGCGTGCGGGCGTGCTCCTTGACCGAGTCGTGGACGACCTGGGCGAAGTCCTGGTCCGCCCACTCGCGGCGGGCGAACCCGAGAGCGAGAAGCCCGGCGGCAGCAGCCGGTTGGCGAGGTCGTCAGACGGCCGGCATCAGCTTCTGCGGGACAGAGTCGCCCGTGACGCCGAAGATGACGAGCCCGGAGGGGCCCGCGACGCGCGGCAGGCGGCGGTCGCGCGGGGTCCCTCAGCGGGTTCTGCCAAGCGGTGACGCTCACTTGGACTCAGCCTCCCTGGAGGCGGTTCGCGACGGTGCCGAGCAGGTCGGTCCAGGCGATCTCGAACTTGGCGACGGCCTCGTCCTCGAGCTGCTGGACGACCTCGTCGTAGGAGATGCCGAGCTCTCGACGGCGGCGATCTCGGCGCGCGAGGCGTCGTAGGTGCCGCTGACCGAGTCGCCGTGGATGTCGCCGTGGTCGGCGGTGGCCGCAGGGTGCCTTCCGGCATGGTGTTCACGGTGCCGGGGCGACGAGCTCGTCGACGTACAGGGTGTCCTTGTACGCGGGGTCCTGACGCCGGTGGAGGCCCACAGCGGGCGCTGCTTGTTGGCGCGGCGGCCTCCAGGGTCGCGGCCCGCTCGGTGGCGAAGACCTGCTCTCGTAGGCCTCGTAGGCGAGCCGGGCGTTGGCGAGCGCGGCCTTGCCGCTCGCGGGCGAGCGCCTCGTCCGTGCCGATCTCGCCGAGGCGCTTGTCGATCTCGGCGTCGACGCGCGACACGAAGAAGGACGCGACGGAGTGGATCGTGGCGAGGTCGATGCCGCGCTCGTGCGCCTTCTCCAGGCCCGCGCAGGTAGGCGTCCATGACGGCGCTTGTAGCGCGTCGAGCGAGAAGATCAGCGTGACGTTGACGCGAGATGCCGAGGCCGATGACCTCGGTGATGGCCGGGAGGCCCGCGAGGGTCGCCGGGATCTTGATCATGAGCGTTGGGCCGGTCGACGAGCCAGGCCAGCTGCTTGGCCTCGGCGATCGTGGCCTGCGGTCTCGTGGGCGAGGCGCGGGTCGACCTCGATGGAGACGCGGCCGTCGCGGCCCTGCGTCGCGTCGTACACGGGGCGCAGGACGTCGGCGGCGGCGCGCACGTCCTGCGTCGTCATCATGCGGACGGCCTCGTCGACGGTGACCTTGCGGACGGCCAGGTCGGCGAGCTGCTCCTCGTAGCCCTCGCCGGAGCCGATGGCGGCCTGGAAGATCGAGGGTTCGTGGTGACACCCACGACGTGGCTCTTCTCGACGATCTCGGCGAGGTTGCCGGACCGATGCGCGTGCGGGACAGGTCGTCCAGCCAGATGGAGACGCCTTCGTCGGAGAGGGCCTTGAGGGGCGACGAGGTGCTGGCGTTGCTCATGGTGCTCTTCATCTTCTTTCGTGTCGTACGTGACGCGTGCTGACTGCGGAGGGATCTGCAGCGGGCGGCGGCCACGGACTCCCGGGCCTTGGCGGCGACGTTCTCGGCGGTGAAGCCGAACTCGCTCGAAGAGGACGTTCGCGTCGGCGGAGGCGCCGAAGTGCTCCAGGGAGACGATGCGGCCGGCGTCGCCGACGTAGCGTGTACCAGGTGAGGCCGATGCCGGCCTCGACGGCGACGCGGGCCTTGACGGCCGGCGGCAGGACGGAGGCCTGTAGCCCTGGTCCTGCTCCTCGAACCACTCGACGGACGGCATCGACACGACGCGGGTCGCGATGCCCTCGGCCTCCAGGGTCGCGCGGGCGGCGACGGCGAGCTGCACCTCGGAGCCGGTGGCGATCAGGACGAGCGTCCGGGCGTCTGCTTCGACGCCTCGACGAGGACGTAACCGCCCTTGGCGGCGAGCTCGTTGGCCTCGTACGTCGGCACGCCCTGGCGGGTCAGCGCCAGGCCGTGCGGGGCGCGGCTTGACCGTAGTCCTGCGGCGCAGGATCTCGCGCCAGGCGACGGCCGTCTCGTTGGCGTCGGCCGGGACGGACGACGTTCAGGCCGGGGATGGCGCGCAGCGAGGCGAGGTGCTCGACGGGCTGGTGGGTCGGGCCGTCCTCGCCCAGACCGACGGAGTCGTGGGTCCAGACGTACGTCACCGGGAGCTGCATGAGGGCCGACATGCGGACGGCGTTGCGCATGTAGTCGGAGAACACGAGGAACGTGCCGCCGTAGATGCGGGTGTTGCCGTGCAGCGCGATGCCGTTCATCTCGGCGGCCATCGAGAACTCGCGGATGCCGAAGTGGACGGCGCGGCCGTAGGTCGGCCTCGGGCAGCGGGCTGCCCTTCGGCAGGAACGAGGAGTTCTTGTCGATGGTGGTGCTGTTCGAGCCGGCGAGGTCGGCGGAGCCGCCCCACAGCTCGGCAGGATCACGGCGCCGAGGGCCTGGAGGACCTTGCCGGACGCGGCGCGGGTGGCGACGCTTGGCGCCGGTCTCGAAGGCGGGCAGCGCTCGCTCCCAGCCGGCTCGGGAGGCGGCCGGCGTACGATCCGGTCGAGCAGCTCGGCAGCGCGCTCGTTGTCGGTGCGCCAGGCGCCGAGCGTGCTTGTCCCACCCGGCCGCGTGCGCCTCGGCGCCGCGGTCGAGGGCCTTGCGGGTGTGCGCTGATGACGTCGTCCCGACGATCGAAGGACTGCTCGGGGTCGAAGCCGAGCGACGCGCTTGGTGGCGGCGATCTCGTCGGCGCCGAGCGCCGAGCCGTGCGACGCCTCGGTGTTCTGGGCGGTCGGCGCGGGCCAGGCGATGATCGTGCGCATCGCGATGATGGACGGGCGCCCGGTCTCGGCTTCTTGGCGGCGGCGATGGCGCTCGTACAGGGCCTCGTGCGTCGACGTTGCCGTCGGCCTGCGGCTCGATGCGCGCTGCACGTGCCAGCCGTACGCCTCGTAGCGCTCCGAGGACGTCCTCGGAGAAGCGCGGTCGCGGTGTCGCCCTCGATGGAGATGTGGCTGTCGTCGCAGAGCGAGGACGAGGTTGCCGAGCTTCTGGTGCCCGGCGATCGAGGAGCTGGCCTCCGCGGAGACGCCCTCCTCCAGGTCGCCGTCGGAGACGATCGCGTCACGATGGTGTGGTCGAACGGGGAGGCGTCTCTCGGGGCCTCCGGGTCGAACAGGCCGCGCTCGTAGCGGGCGGCCATCGCCATGCCCACGGCGTTGGCGACGCCCTGCCGAGCGGGCCGTGGTGGTCCGACGCCGGCGGTGTGGCCGTACTCCGTGGCCGGGGTCTTCGAGCCCTGCGTGCGGAACGCCTTCAGGTCGTCCAGCTCCAGCTCGTAGCCGAGCCAGGAAGAGCTGCGTGTAGAGGGTGAGGGACTGGTGTGGCCGGGCGACAGGACGAAGCGGTCGCGGCCGGTCCACTCGGCGTCGGCCGGGTCGTGCGCATGACCTTCTGGAAGAGGGTGTACGCGGCCGGGGCCAGGCTCACTCGCGGTGCCGGGTGGCCGCTGCCGACCTTCTGCACGGCGTCGGCGGCCAGCAGCGCGGGCGGTGTCGACGGCACGCTGGTCGAGGTCGGTCCACTCGAAGGGACCCTCGAAGGGGTCGAGGCCGTTCGGTGTCTGCGTGCTCATCTGTCTGACTTCCTTCGCATCCGTTGTCCTGCCGATGTGCCCAAAGGCATCGCCTCCCGCAGGGACCAAAGCCCTGGTCGAACTACTCTACGAACTTAAAGGTCATACTTCTTTGGAGAGGTAGGTGCGCCCGTGCCAGCGTTCGGTGAAAATGAGACACCTACAGGAGTTGAAGCCAAGGAAAGTCGATGACGGAGCAGGACCCCGCGCAGACGAGCGCACATCTGGGAGCGACCCCGCGGATCGAGCGCACATCCGCACGTGATCCCTTCGACCCGAGCGCGAGCGTCTCCGGGTGGGATGCAGGTCGGACCGATGGGGACCGACGGTCCGTGGGCGGGCGGCGTGGGCCTCTCGCGCCGGGTGCACCGCATCGACTTCCACGTCCTGCTCTTCTTCCGCGAGGGCCCGGTCCACCACATGATCGACTTCGCGGAGTACGAGGTCGGGGCCGGGGACGTGCTGTGGATCCGGCCCGCCAGGTGCACGGCTTCTCGACGGCGGAGCAGTACGTGGGCACGGCGCTGACCATGCGAAGCCCGGCTTCCTGCCGCGCGCCATCGTCGAGGCGCGACCGGCCTGTACCGCTACGACCGGCCGCCACTGCTCCACCCGGCCCGGGACCAACTCGCCGCGCTGGAGAGCTCGTTGGAGCAGCTGCAGCGCGAGTACCTGACACCTCGACGCTGCCGCTGAGCCTGCACACGTCCGTCCTGCGGCACTCCCTGACGGCGTTCATGCTGCGGGTGGCGCACGTGTCGGCGCAGGCGGCGGCCGACGAGTGCAGGCCGCAGCCCGACACGACGTTCAGCCGGTTCCGCACGGCGGTCGAGCAGGGCTTCACGACGAACCACAGCGTGAGCGCGTACGCCGACGAGCTCGGCTACTCCGCCGCACGCTGGTCCGCGCCGTGCGCGCGGCGACCGGCCAGACCCCGAAGGCGTTCATCGACCGGCGGGTGGTCCTGAGGCCAAGCGGCTGCTCGCGCACACGGAGCTGCCGGTGGGCCGGATCGGGGTCGCGGTCGGCTTCGGCGACTCGGCGAACTTCTCCAAGTACTTCCTCCAGCACACGGGCGTGACACCGGCGGCGTTCCGCCGAGCAGGTCTGAGCGCACCCCTGCGCCTTACGTAAAGAGTTCCGAAAGGACGGTAAACGTAAGGGAGTTGCGCGGGCGCCCGGCCCGGCGATCGGTCACGCTGCAGGAGCACGACGGTCGACCCTGCCCCCGTCTCCCGCCGTGCTCCCGGTTCGCGGCCGTCGGCCCGGGCGCCACCGCGGGCGCGGCCACTGGGTAGGGTCGGCGCCATGCCCCACCCGACCACCCCCGCCACCTGCGCCTGCGGTCTGCCGCGGGCCTACGAGGGCTGCTGCGGCCGCTACCACTCCGGTGGCGCCGCCGCCCCCACCGCCGAGGCCCTGATGCGCTCCCGGTACTGCGCCTTCACCCGGCGCGACGCCGGGTACCTGCTGCGCACCTGGCACCCGGACACCCGGCCGCCCGGCATCGACTTCGATCCGGCGCTGAGCTGGACCGGTCTGGAGATCCAGGAGACGACCGAGGGCTCGGCCTTCCACCAGAAGGGCACGGTCACGTTCCGCGCCCGCTACCGGGACGGCGGCCGGGCGGGCGCGCTGCACGAGCGGAGCCGGTTCGTGCGGGTGGCGGGTGCCTGGGTGTACGTCGACGGCGACTTCATCGAGTAGGCCCCACTCCACGGCCGACACCCGGGCGCCGCAAGGGGGTTCGGCCAGGGCGCGAGGATGTCCAGCTCTGAGCGCGCCCACCGCGATCTCGCGCGTGAGCGCCTCCGCGCGCTCCGCGTTCCCCTCCCGCACCGCCTCCGCGACCTGGACGTGCAGGGTGACCGCCGCCGGGTCCGGGTCCTCGAACATCACCTGGTGGTGGGTGCGGCCGACAGCACCTCGGCCACCAGGTCGCCGAGAGGTGGGCGAACATCTCGTTGCCCGACGCGTTCAGCACGACGCGGTGGAACTCGATGTCGTGGACGAGGTACGCCTCTAGCTGAGTGGCCGCGCGACGTGGCGACCATGCCGAGCGCGCACTCGGTGAGTTCCGCGCACTGCCCGGCCGCGTCGCGTCGCGCGCGGCGAGGCCCGCGGCGACCGGCTCGACCGCCGACCGCAGGACCGTGAGCGAGCGCAGCTGGCGCGGCCGGTCGGACCCGGCGAGACGCCACCGGATGACCCGCGGGTCGTAGACGTTCCACTCCTCGGCGGGCCGTACGGTCACGCCGACGCGGCGCCGCGACACCACCAGGTTCATGGACTCTGGACGCGCACCGCCTCGCGCATCACCGAGCGCGACACCTCGTAGTGCTGAGCGAGCTCGTCCGTGCGCAGGACACTGCCCGCGGGTACTCACCCGCGGTGATGGCGGGACCGAGGCTGTCCAATACGCGGGCGTGCAGTCCCCGGTCCTGTGTGGTCATGAGCTCACCCTACGGGGAGGCGGGGAGCGCACCGGGCGAGGACCAGCAGGAATAAAAAGTCTGACTTGTATGTCACAGGGTCTTGAATTAGTCAGACCTTTTGGGTTTCAGTGACGTGACACAGCGATGTCGATGAAGACAGCGAGGCAGTACGCGATGAGCACCCCCCACGTCGTCGTGGTCATGGGCGTTGCAGGCACCGGCAAGACGACGATCGGTCCCCTGCTCGCCGACCGGCTGGGCGTTCCCTACGCCGAGGGCGACGACTTCCACCCCGAGGCCAACATCGAGAAGATGTCGGCCGGCACCCCGCTCACGGACGAGGACCGCTGGCCCTGGCTGGACGCCATCGGCCGCTGGGCCCACGGCACGTGCCGGACTCGGCGGTGTGGTCAGCAGCTCCGCCCTCAAGCGCAGCTACCGCGACCGGCTCGCGCCGCCGCCCCCGGTGTCGTCTTCGTGCACCTGACGGGTGACCGCGCGCTCATCGAGGACCGCATGTCCCATCGGCAGGGCCATTACTTCATGCCCACCGCGCTGCTCGACTCCCAGTTCGCCACGCTCCAGCCGCTCGCGGTGCGGACGAGTGCGGGCGTCGACGTCGACGTGGCGGGTTCGCCGGAGGAGATCACGGACCGGGCCGTCACGGCCCTGACCGCGCTCTCGACTCCGCCGGTTCCGCCCACCCGTAGTCGCACCACCCCTCGTCCCCCTCCCCTCCCCCTCCACGTACAAGGGAAAGACCGTGACCAGTCTCAGCGTCGAGATGCTGGCAGCGGACACCGTCGAGCCGATCACCTCCGCGGGCCACGCCCAGCTCGGGATCGCCGTACTCGCGGGCATCGCCGTCATCGTCCTAGCTCATCACGAAGTTCAAGCTCCATCGCCTTCCTGGCGCCACCATCGGCTCGTCTCGCGCTCCGCGCGTGCCGCCGGGGCGCCGCTCGACAAGGTGATCACCAGCTTCTCCGCGGGCCTCGGCTCCACGGTCGCCGGTGTGGGCGTCCTGATCGCGCTGGGCGCGATCCTCGGCAAGCTGCTCGCCGACTCCGGCGGCGCCGACCAGATCGTCGACACGACCTCGCCAGGGCGGGAAGTCCGGCGGCAGGGACGACGCCCTGGGCGATGGTCCTGATCGCCTCGATCATCGGACTGCCGCTGTTCTTCGAGGTGGCCGTGGCATCGTGCCGCTGATCCCGGTCGTCCTGATGGTCGCCAAGCGCGGCAACCACTCGCCGATGCGCATCGGCATCCCGGCGCTCGCCGGCTCGTCCGTCAGCGCACGGCCGATCCCGCCGCACCCGGCCCGCTCGTCGCGATCGACGCGGCCGCGGCCAACCTCGGCATCACGCTCGCGCTCGGCGCGTCCTGGTCGCCATCCCGACGGTGATCATCGCCGGTCCGGTGTTCTCGAAGTACGCCGCCAAGTGGGTGGACGTCCCGGCCCCCGAGAAGATGATCCCGGCGCGCGCCTCCGACGAGCTGAGAAGCGCCCGAGCTTCGGCGCCTCCGTCGCGACCATCATGCTCCCGGTCGTGATGATGCTGTCCAAGGCCCTCGTCGACATCATCGTGACAACCCGAGCACACCGTCCAGCGCGTCTTCGACGTGATCGGCTCGCCGCTGATCGCGCTGCTCGCCGCCGTCATCGTGGGCATGTTCACCCTCGGCGGCGCGCGGCCGGCTTCACCAAGGGCAAGCTGCAGGCCACCACCGAGCGGTCGCTCGCCCCGATCGCGGGCGTGCTCCTCATCGTCGGCGCGGGCGGCGGCTTCAAGCAGACCCTCATCGACTCCGGCGTCGGCCAGATGGTCCTGGACATCTCCAAGGACTGGTCGATCCCGACGCTGCTGCTCGCCTGGCTGATCGCGGTCGTGATCCGGCTGGCCACGGTTCGGCGACGGTCGCCACCGTCTCGGCCGCCGGTCTGGTCAGCGCCCTCGCGGCCGGCATGACCGACACGCACACGGCGCTCCTGGTCCTCGCGATCGGTGCGGGCTCGCTGTTCTTCAGCCATGTGAACGACGCCGGCTTCTGGCTGGTCAAGGAGTACTTCGGACTCAGCGTCGGGCAGACGGTGAAGACCTGGTCGGTCATGGAGACGCTCATCTCCGCGGGTCGCGGAGCCGTCGTCCTGCTGTTGTCCGTGATCATCTAGAACCGCTGTCCCCATCCGGCGGACCACGAGGAGGAGCACGCCGATGAGCCACTGTTCGACATCGGCGGCCGCACCGCCCTCGTGACCGGATCGAGCCGCGGGATCGGGTTCGCTCCTGGCCCGCGGCCTCCTGGAGGCCGGCTGCACGGTCGCGCTCAACAAC
Organism: Streptomyces sp. KL116D; assembly: GCF_030766975.1. Classification (NCBI taxonomy): domain Bacteria; kingdom Bacillati; phylum Actinomycetota; class Actinomycetes; order Kitasatosporales; family Streptomycetaceae; genus Streptomyces; species Streptomyces sp. KL116D. Next base: position 331,720 of record NZ_JASERH010000142.1, read on the forward strand.
GGCCGGGACACCGGCCGCCTGGAGGAGTGCCGCCGGGAGCCGGGCGGCGCCCCGGCACCGTGCACTACCGCGGCGCGTTCGACGTCACCGACGGGCCTCCGTGGCGGCCGGGATCGCGGACGTCGAGGAACGGGTCGGCCCGCTCGACATCCTCGTCAACAACGCGGGCGTGCAACTGCGCGCCCCGCTCCTGGAGTTCACCGACGCCGACTGGCACCGGATCCTGAACACCAATCTGACGAGCGCGTTCCTGGTGGCCCGGGAGGCCGCGCGCGGCATGGTCGCGCGCGGCCACGGCAAGATCGTCAACATCTGCTCGTTGCAGAGCGAGGTGGTCCGCCCGGGCATCGCCCCGTACGCGGCCACCAAGGGCGCCCTGAAGATGCTCACCAAGGGCATGTGCGCCGACTGGGGCCCGTCGGGCGTCCAGGTCAACGGGCTCGGCCCCGGCTACATCGAGACCGAGCTCACCCGGCCCCTCGTCGAGGACGAGGAGTTCAGCGCCTGGGTGCGCCGCCGCACCCCGGCCGGGCGCTGGGGCCGTACCGAGGACCTGGTGGGCGGGGTGCTGTTCCTGGCGTCGCCCGCGGCGGACTTCGTGAGCGGGCAGGTGCTGTACGTCGACGGCGGCATGACCAGCGTTCTGTGATCGTCCGCACTCGTCAGTCCGCGGTGGTCAGTCCACAGTCGTCTGTCCGTAGGCGTCTGTCCGTAGGCGTCCGTCTGCACTCGGTGGAGGAGTTCCCGTGCTCGGTTGTGTGATCCACGGCGCCGGTGACCTGCGCGTCGACGACCTGCCCTCTCCCGAGCCCGGCCCCGGCGAGGCCCTGGTCGCGGTCCGGTACGGCGGGGTGTGCGGCTCCGATCTGCACTACTGGCGGCACGGCGGTGTCGGCGACTTCCGGCTGACGGAACCGATGGTGCTGGGCCACGAGGTCGTCGGCACGGTCACCGGCTACGGACCGGGCACCGAAGGACCGGCCCCCGGCACCCCGGTCGCCGTGCACCCGGCGACCCCCTGCGACACCTGCCCGGAGTGCCGGGCCGGACGACGCTCGGTCTGCCGCGACACCCGCTATCTGGGCAGCGCCGCCCGCACCCCGCACGTCCAGGGCGGCTTCGCGGCCGAACTCGTCGTCCCCGCAGCCCAGTTGAGGGCGCTGCCGGAGGGCCTCCCGCTGGACCGCGCCGCCCTCGCCGAACCCCTGTCGGTGGCGCTGCACGCGGTGCGCCGGGCCGGGGACGTCGCTGGGCGGCACGTCCTGGTGACCGGGGCGGGACCGATCGGCTGTCTGGTCGTCGCCGCGGCGAAGGCGGCCGGGGCGGCCCGGGTGACCGTGACGGACCTGCTGCCCAAGGCCCTCTCGTACGCCGCGGTCGCGGGCGCCGACACGCTGGTACGGGCCGACGACCCGGCCGACCCCGGGTGGCCGGACGAGGCGGACGCGCCGGACGTCGCGATCGAGGCGTCCGGGGTCGCGGCCGGGCTCGACACCTGTCTGCACCGGGTGCGGCGGGGCGCCGTGGTGGTGCAGCTGGGGATGCTGCCGCCGGGGCAGAGCCCGTTCGCCGGGAACCTGGTGGTGAGCCGGGAGCTCGAACTGCGTGGCGCGTTCCGCTTCGACACCGAGTTCGACGACGCGATCGCGCTGCTCGCGCGGGAGCCGGCGCTCGCCGGACTCGTCAGCGCGGTGGTGCCGGTGGCCGGCGCGGCGCGGGCGTTCGCGCTCGCCGCGGACCGGTCCGCGGCGTGCAAAGTGCTGCTGGACTTCGGGAGTTGAGCGCTCCGCCCCCGCCGAAAGTGCCTTGACTTCGAGAGCGCTCCAGCACGTTTACTACCGGCCATGCGATACACCCAGCTCGGACGCACCGGACTCAAGGTCAGCAGACTCGTGCTCGGCACGATGAACTTCGGCGGCCAGACCGACGAGAAGGGCAGCCACGCCCTCATGGACGCCGCGCTCGACGCGGGTCTCAACTTCTTCGACACCGCGAACATCTACGGCACGGACGACGACCGGGGAGCCACCGAGCGCATCCTCGGCTCCTGGTTCGCGCAGGGCGGGGACCGGCGCGACAAGGTGGTCCTCGCCACCAAGGTGTACGGCAACATGGCGGGCGGCCCCATCAACGAGGAGCCGTGGCCGAACCACTACAAGCTCAGCGCGGTCAGCATCCGCCGCGCCGTGGACGCCTCGCTCAAGCGCCTGGGCACGGACCACATCGACGTCTACCAGTTCCACCACGTCGACCGGGACACCCCGTTCGACGAGATCTGGCAGGCGATGGACGTCCTGGTCCAGCAGGGCAAGATCCTCTACGCGGGCTCGTCGAACTTCCCCGGCTACAAGATCGCCCAGGCCAACGAGACGGCTGCCCGGAACGGCCGGGTCGGGCTCGTCAGCGAGCAGTGCCTCTACAACCTCTTCGAGCGGCGGGCCGAGATGGAGGTCATTCCGGCGGCCCAGGAGTACGGCCTCGGGGTCATCCCCTGGTCGCCGCTCCACCAGGGCCTGCTCGGCGGCGCCCTGCGCAAGCAGCGCGAGGGCGTCGGCTCCCGCACCCTGATGGGCCGGTCCGCCGACGGCATCGCCGACGCGAAGGTGCGGGCGCAGATCGAGGCGTACGAGAACGTCGTCGACGAGCACGGCCTCGAACCCGGCGAGGTGGCTCTGGCCTGGCTGCTCGGCCGCCCCGGGGTGACCGGGCCGATCGTGGGCCCGCGTACCGGGGAGCAGCTGGACTCGGCGCTGCGGGCGGTCGAACTCGACCTGCCGGAGAGCCTGTTGACGGCGCTCGACGAGATCTTCCCCGGCCCGGGGCCGGCACCGGAGGCCTTCGCCTGGTGACCTCCGGGTCACCCGCGGGAGCATGGCGTACGGCCGTCGTCACGGCAGCCACTCGCCGTGCTCCCGCCGCGCCCAGTCCCGTCGTACGAGGCCGGTGCGCATGCCCCGGCGGGCCTCCGGGTCACCGGCCGCCATGCCGACGTGCCCGGCGATCACGACGCCGAGGGCGAGCGCCAGCCAGTCGTGCACGAAGGTGCTGCCCGTGCGCCAGGCCAGCGGGGCGAGGTGCGTGAACCACATCAGCAGGCCCGTGCCGAGCATGACGAGGACGGCGCCCGCGAGCCAGGCCGCCCAGAGCTTCTGCCCGGCGTTGAACTTGCCCGCGGGCCGGGCAGGGCGGCGCCGGACCACGGCGCGCAGCCACGCCCGGTCGTGCGGGCCGAACCGGTTGAGACGGCCCAGGTCGGCCCGGAAGGCCCGGGAGACGAGACCGGCCAGGAACGGGGCGGGCAGCAGCAGCCCCGACCACTCGTGCAGCGTGACGACGAGGGCGCGGCGCCCGACGAGTTCGGCGAGCTGGGGCAGGTACAGGCAGGCCGCGGTCGCCACGCAGACGCCCATGAGGACGGCGGTGCTCCGGTGCACCCAGCGCTCGGCGGGCGTGAACCGCCTTACCCGGTCGGCGAGTTCAGTCGGTGGGTGCATCGCCGCGCCCGTTCGACCGGCCGACCCAGGCGTCGACGTCGTAGCCCCGGTGCTCCCAGTAGCCCGGCTGCACGCGGTCGGTGACGGTGATTCCGGAGAGCCACTTGGCCGACTTGTAGAAGTACATGGGAGCCACGTAGAGGCGCACCGGTCCGCCGTGCGCGTGCGCGAGGTCCTTGTCCCGCATCTTCAGCGCCACCAGTACGTCGGGGCGGCGGGCCTGGTCGAGGGTGAGGCTCTCGCTGTACGTGCCGTCGAAGCAGGTCAGCCGGACCGCCCGGGCGGAGGGGCGGACGCCGGCGGCGTCCAGGAGCCGGGAAAGCCGTACGCCCTGGAACGGGGTGGCCGGGACGCGCCAGCCGGTGACGCACTGGACGTCGCGGACGAGGCGGGTCTGCGGCAGGGCCCGCAGTTCGGGGAGCGTGTAGCCGGCGGGCCGGTCGACGAGGCCGTCGACGGTGAGGCGGTAGTCGGTGGCGCTCTTGTGGGGCACGGAAGCGGCGACGGAGTAGTAGCGGAAGCCGCCTCCGTTGGGCAGGAGGTCGCTGACGCCGGTGGGGTCCTTCGCGGCGAACGACTCCAGGACGTGCTGGAGGGCGGGGGCGGCCGCGACGCCGAGGGCGCCTGCGCCGACCATGCCCAGGATCAGGCGGCGCCCCACGGGGGCGCCGCCCTCTGTGTCGGGCCGGGGCCCGGGGTTCGGTGTCACCCCTCGATTCGAGCACCACGGGGTGGCCACGAACCAGTCCTACGCCCCGACCGTCAGCTTTCCGTCACCTTTTCCGCGACTGAGCGCCGGTGGGGGCTGGGCGCGCAGTTCCCCGCGCCCCTGGGGCACCCAAATCAAGCCCCTCCGGCGATTGAGGAGCGGGGGCCGGGGCAGAGCCCCGAGGCCGTTGACCGGGTGAGCGCCGGTGGGAGCTGGGCGCGCAGTTCCCCGCGCCCCTGGGTCACCCAATTCAAGCCCCTCCGGCGATTGAGGAGCGGGGGCCGGGGCAGAGCCCCGAGGCCGTTGACCGGGTGAGCGCCGGTGGGGGCTGGGCGCGCAGTTCCCCGCGCCCCCAGGACGCCCACCCATTGCCCGGGACCCGTTCGCCGGAGGCTAGTTCGCCTTCTTCTCAAGTTGGAACGCCTCGTTGCCCAGGCCGATGCGGGCGTGGGCCTGGGGGTTGCGGCTGCGGAGGACCAGGCTGTAGGCGACGCCCACGAGTGCGGCCAGGACGATGATGCCGGGGAGCAGCCAGTTCAGGGCGGAGTCGGGGCCGGAGCCGACGAGGACGTCGAAGTCCTTGACCGTGTAGCCCGCGATGACCAGCAGGGCGAGTCCGGCCACGCCGGAGGCGACGAGCCGCCACGCCTGCGCGCCCGCCGCCCCGCGCTTGGCGAAGAAGACGATGACCGCGAGGGACGCCGTGGCCATCAGCAGGATGACGCCGAGCGCGCCCACGTTGCCGCCCCACGTGAACAGGTGGAGGACCGGCGCCGTCGGGTCCCCGGCCGGGCCGTCGTCCGCGACGGCGAACCCGATGACGACGAGCAGCGAGATCACCGACTGGAGCACCGAACCGGTGCCCGGCGCCCCGCTCCCGCTGTGGGTGCGGCCGAACGTGGCGGGCAGCAGCCCCTCGCGGCCCATGGCGAACGCGTACCGCGCGACGACGTTGTGGAAGCTGAGCAGCGCCGCGAACATGCCGGTCACGAAGAGCACGTGGACGACGTCGGTGAAGGTGCCGCCGAGCCGGTCCTCGGTGAGGCCGAACAGCAGACCGGCGGACTGCTTCTGGGCGGCGCCGACGATCCCGGCGGGCCCGGTGGCCACGGTCAGCGCCCACGAGCTGATCGCGAAGAAGACGGCGACGCCGCCGACCGCGAGGAACATGACGCGCGGGACGAGGATGTGCGGGCGGCTGGTCTCCTCCGCGTAGACCGGCGCCTGCTCGAACCCGGTGAAGGCGGCGATGCAGAAGCACAGGGCCGTGCCGAGGCCGACCCCGGAGAGCGTCTCGGGGTTGAAGGCGTGCAGGGACAGGCCCTGGCTGCCCGGGTCGCCGATCGCCGCGATGTCGAAGACGACCACGACGGCGACCTCGATGAGCAGCAGCACGCCGAGGACCTTGGCGTTCACGTCGATCTTCAGCAGGGCGAGCACGCCGACGGCGACGACGGCGAGCAACGCCGGTATCCACCAGGCGAGTTCGATGTCCAGGTACTGCTGGGCGAGGCCGGCGACCTCGAAGCCGAACATGCCGTAGATGCCGACCTGGAGGGCGCTGTAGGCGACGAGCGCGACGAGGGCCGCCGCGGCGCCGGTGGTCGGGCCGAGGCCGCGGGATATGTACGCGTAGAACGCGCCGGCGTTGTGGACGTGCCGGCTCATCTCCGCGTAGCCGACGCTGAACAGGGTGAGCACGACGCCGAGGATGAGGAAGAGCAGCGGCTGGCCGACCACGCCCATCACCGCGAACGTCGTCGGCATCACCCCGGCCACGACCATCAGGGGCCCGGTCGCGGCGAGCACGGACAGGAGCAGCCCCGTCGTGCCCAGGCGCCCGGCGCGCAGCGCGCTCTCCTCCCCCACATAGGTGTTGATGCCCGGCTCCGCCGTGGCCGGTCTGCTCTCGCTCGTGGTCATGGAGCTTGATCCCCTCGATGTGGTCTAGGCAGAGCCGAGCGCGGCACTGCGCGCGGCGCGGAAGGCTTCGTACGGGTCCCGGTCGGGGTACGACCAGGGCGCCGCCGTGACGTAGGTGCCGATGCGGTGGAACAGGGCGGCCGCCTCGGCGGGGCGGCCCTCGCAGTACTTGGCGTGGGCGAGGAAGTTGAGGTCGATGCGGCCGCGCGGGTGGGTGACCCCGGCCCGGTCGTGCGGGTCGCCCCACTCCAGCCACCAGTCGAACGCGGCCTTCATGACGAGGCGGGCGCGCCGCCCGGTCCAGTGCCCGGACGCCTTGGGGTCGTCCGGTTCGCTGCCCGCCCTGGCGAGGACGCGGTAGCGCTCGGCGTGCGCGACGACCGGGAGGACCGCCAACGGCGAGCCGGGCGGCGCCTGTTCGGCGGCCCAGGCCGCGAAGTCGTACACCTCGTGCAGCGGGTCCTGCCCCGCGTCGGGGCGCCGCTCGGCGAGCCTGGCCACCATCAGGTGGTGGGCGTGGTGGTGTCCCGGATGCCGGTGCCGTACCTCGTCGAAGAGCCGGACGACGTCCTCCTCGCGCCCCAACTCCCGCTCCAGGAGCAGCAGTCCGAGCCAGGGGGTCGGGTCGTCCGGCACCAGGGCGGTGGCGTCGAGGCAGGCGTCGCGGGCCTTGTCGGGGCGCATCTTGCCGGCCACGGCGCGGTGCACGGAGGCGCAGGCGAGCAGCACGGCGGCGTCGGTGGACTCGGGTTCGACGAGGCGCCAGTCACGGACCCAGGCACTCGCGGTGGGTTCCTGGGCGAGGCCCATGACGCGGTGGCCGCGTCGGTCCCAGTCGTCCCCGGTGGCGGCGAGCAGTTCCCTGGCCTCGGTCCAGCGGCCCTGCGCGAGGGCGGACCTGGCGGCGACGAGGTCGGTGTCGTCGAGTGCGGGGTCGCCGAAGTTCGAGGAGAGTGCGGCCTTCTTGCGGGGGCGCCCGAGCGGAGGCGGGGGTGGGGACACCGCGGCGGTTCCTCTACGACTTTTCAGATACGAAGGTGCGAGTGGGGACGGCGACGGCGCGACACTGCGGCCGGGGCGCGAATGATCACGCACAGCAAAGCGGTACGGGGTGCTCCGCGTCAAGGGTGATCAGGTGACAGACTTCACCAACTCGGCTCCGGATCCTTCGAGTTCATCCGGATGTCATCTCACCCACCGCCGCCACCAGCGGCGTTGACCCTGTGACACGAGTACATTGCGATCCCGTCCCGGCCGCACGGGTCCGGTCGCCCGTGGAGCGGGGTGCGCCGCGGGGCGCTATCGTCGGCGGTACCCACCCTCTGCAAGTCCAGCAGCCGTCCGAGGTGCGCAGCGTGTCGGTTCTCGTTCTCGTCCTCGCCGTGAGCGCGGCGTTCTGCCTGGGCGTCGGATTCGTCCTCCAGCAGAACGCGGCGGCCCGTGCCCCGCTCGGCGACTTCCTCTCCCCGCGACTGCTGCTCGATCTGGTGCGGGTGCCGCGCTGGCTCGCCGGCATAGGGCTGATGGTGTGCGGCATGGTGCTCGGCGCGATCGCGCTCGGCGGGGGCGAGGTGACCCTCGTCGAACCGCTCCTCGCCACGAACCTGCTCTTCGCCCTCGCCCTGTCCCGCCACCAGACGAGACAGCCGCTGGGCCGTCAGGGCTGGGGCGGGCTGCTGCTGCTCGCGGGCGGCGTGACGGCGTTCATCGTGGCCGGTCAGCCGCGCGGCGGCAGCGCGGTCGCCGATCCGCTGCGGCACTGGCTGATCATCGGCGTGATGGTCGGCACCGCCCTGCTGCTCGCCGGTTTCGCGAAGCGCTCGCGGCTGATCGCGGGCCCGGTGCTGCTCGCGGTGGCGGCGGGGCTGCTGTACGGGGTGCAGGACGCGCTGACCCGGGTGAGCGGGCAGCGGCTGTCGGCCGGGGGCTGGACGACGCTGGTCACCGGGTGGCAGCCGTACGCGGTGGTCGTGCTCGGGGTGACCGGTCTGGTCCTGGTGCAGAGCGCGTTCGAGACGGCGCCGCTGCGGATGTCGCTGCCCGCGCTCACCGCCGCGCAGCCCCTCGCCGGGATCGCGTGCGGTGTGGGGTTCCTCGGGGACCGGTTGCGTACGGACGTGGGGGCGTTGGCGTGGGAGGCGGCGGGGCTGGCCGGGATCGTGGCCGGTGTCATCCTGCTGGGCCTGCATCCCGCGATGCCGGGCGCGGCCGCGCGGGGGCGGGACCGGGCCGGGGCGACCGTCTGAGGTTCGTCGACCTCTGCGGGTCCGGTGGGGGCTTGTCGCGCCCCGCGGCGGAGCCGCTGATGACACGGCCCCGCGCCCCTGAAGGCCGACTGCGTCTGCCCTCTTCCGGTGCGTCGCGGACCGCGGGCCCGTGGGGCTTCCCGCGCAGTTCCCCGCGCCCCTGGAAAGAGCGACTGCGTCTGCCCTCTTCCGGTGCGTCGCGGAGTGCGGGCCCGTGGGGCTTCCCGCGCAGTTCCCCGCGCCCCTGAAAGCTGCGGCTCCGCCGCGCTTTCCCCTGGTGGGGGTCGCGCACGCAGTGCGCACCTCCAGGGGCGCGGGGAACGGCGCGAGCAACCCACCACGACGCGCACTCCGCGACGCACCCGAAGAGGGCAGACGCAGTCGGCCTTCAGGGGCGCGGGGAACTGCGCGAGCAGCCACGACGAGAGTCGCACCCGCCCCCCGAACCGCCCCACCCGCGGCGCGTAGCCTCCCCCCATGAACCTCAGCGATCCCGCCGAAGAGATCCTCGACATCGTCGACGAGCACGATCACGTGATCGGCCGGGCCCCGCGCGCCGAGGCCTACGCGAAGGGCCTGCGCCACCGGTGCGCGTTCATCCTGGCCCGCACCCCCAGCGGCAGCGTCTTCGTGCACCGGCGCACCCGCACCAAGCTCGTCTTCCCCGGCCTGTACGACATGTTCGTCGGCGGAGTCGTCGGCGCGGGCGAGTCGTACGACGAGGCCGCACTGCGCGAGGCGGAGGAGGAGCTGGGGGTCTCCGGGCTGCCGCAGCCCGTACCGCTGTTCAAGTTCCTGTACGACGCCGGTTCCGGGCACTCCTGGTGGTCGTACGTCTACGAGGTGGTCCTCGACCTGCCGGTGCATCCGCAGGAGGAGGAGATCGACTGGTACGGCTTCCTGACCCCTCAGGAGCTGGAGCAGCGGATCGGCGAGTGGGCGTGGACGCCGGACGGCCTGGCGGCGTACGAGCGGTGGAAGGCCCGCGGGTAGGGTCCTGCGAGTGATCGAATTCGTGCGCAACGTCCGGTTGTGGTTCGCCCCGGAGCGGATCAGGGACGAGGGCGATACGCCCGACTACCGCTTCTCCCTCGCCAACGAACGCACCTTCCTCGCCTGGGTCCGCACCGCGCTCGCGCTGATCGGTGGCGGCTTCGCCGTGGACCAGTTCCTGCCGGACCTGCGCTGGGGCTGGCGCGTGGGCCTCGCGCTCGCGCTGCTGGCGGCGGGCGTGCTGTGCTCGCTGCGCGCCGTGAGCCACTGGGTGCGCTGCGAGCGGGCGATGCGGCGCGGCGAGGATCTGCCGGTGTCCAGGTTCCCGGCGCTGCTGAGTCTGGTGGTGGCCCTGGTGGCCGTGGCGATGGTCTTCGTGGTGCTGGTGGGCTGGGAAGGGTGAGCGGGCGCGACCCGGGCCTGCAGCCGGCCAGGACCCGGCTGGCCTGGCGGCGGACCACGCTGTCGTGCACGGTCGCGGCGGTGCTCGCCGAGAAGACGGCGCTGCACGGCTCGCCGGGGACGGTGGGCTGGGTGGCCGCCGCGCTGGTCCTGGTGGTGTGGCTGGGGTTCCTCGGGGTGGCGCACCGCCGCATCACGGGGCTCGCGCGGGACGAGGTCGCGCCCCCGCTGATGTCGCGGCGGGGCGCGGTGCTGGGCACGGCCTGTGTGATCGCGATGGCGGTGTTCGCGGCGGCGCTCGTGGTGTGAGGGCGGGGCCCCCGGGCCGGGTGGTCAGCCGTCCCCGTCGCCCCACGGCACCGTCACGACGATCTTCCCGCGGGTCCGCCCCCGGGCGCTCAGCTCATGGGCGGCGGCGGCCTCTTCGAGCGGGAACGTCTTCGCCACATGCACGGTGAGGACGTCCTGTTCCGCCAGGTCGGAGAGGCGGGCGAGGTCCGTGGCGTCGGGGCGGACGAAGCAGTAGCGGCCGCCCAGGCCGAGGACCGCGCCGTCGGCCACGGAGGCCAGACGGCCTCCCGGGGCCAGCAGCTCCGCGGACACCCGCAGGGTCTCGCCGCCCACCGTGTCGAAGGCCGCGTCGACGCCCTCGGGGGCCAGGGCGCGGACCCGTTCGGCGAGACCGTCGCCGTGGCTGACGGGTTCGCCGCCCAGTTCCCGTACGTAGTCGTGGTTGCGCTCGCTCGCGGTGCCGATGACGCGGGCGCCGAGGTGCCGGGCCAGCTGTACCGCCACCGAGCCGACCCCGCCGGCCGCCGCGTGCACCAGGACGACGTCGCCCTCGCCCACCTCCAGGGCGCGGGTGAGGACCTGGAGCGCGGTCAGTCCGGCCAGCGGCAGCCCCGCGGCCTCCTCGAAGCTGAGGTTGCGAGGCTTGCGGGCGAGGGTGCGCACGGGCGCGGCGACGTACTCGGCGAAGGTGCCGCGGGACAGGAAGTCCTCGCGGACGTAGCCGATGACCTCGTCGCCGGTCGCGAACTCCGTGACGGAGACGCCCGGCTGGACGACCACTCCGGACACGTCCCAGCCGGGGATCACCGGGAAGACCGGGTCCAGGATCGCGTCGAGGTGGCCGTCGCGGCACTTCCAGTCGACGGGGTTGACGGAGGCGGCCCGCACCTTCACGAGGACGGCGTCCGGGGCGACCTTCGGGTCGCGCACCTCTCCGTATGCGAGGACTTCGGGGCCGCCGTACGAGCGGTAGCTGATCGCCTTCATGACCGGAGGTTCGCACGGCCCTGCCGGTGCGGCATTCCGGACTGGCCCGGGGAGAGCAGTCCGGCTCCCTCTCCCCCGACTCCCGGGCCCTCGGATCCCCGGTTCCCCGGACATCGCGCGGCAGCGGCTGGCACCGTTAGAACGATCACGTTTCCGCCAGTCACTGGACGGCATACCGACTGGTCGGCATGATGTGACGCACTGTGCGACGCGTGCCGAGCACCGATGCCCGTGCCCGTTTCGGCCGCCCGCCACCTGCCCACCAACCGGACTCCCGGAGGACCGCGATGAGTCACCCCCCTGGCCTGGACCTCGACCGGCTGCGCGCCCACCTCGACCGTGAGCGGCCCGGCCTCGTCGCGGGTCCGCTGTCCGGGCGGCTCATCGAGGGCGGGCGGTCCAACCTGACGTACCAGGTCGGCGACGGGACCTCGAAGTGGGTCGTGCGGCGGCCTCCGCTGGGGCACGTCCTCGCGACCGCGCACGACATGAAGCGCGAGCACCGGGTGATCGCCGCCCTGCACCCGACGAACGTGCCGGTGCCCGAGCCGGTGCTGCTGTGCGAGGACGAGAGCGTCATCGGCTCGCCGTTCTACGTCATGGAGTTCGTGGACGGCACGCCCTACCGCACCTCCGACCAGCTCGCCCCGCTCGGCCCCGAGCGCACCCGCGCCGCCGTGCTCGGCCTCGTCGACACACTCGTCGACCTGCACGCGGTCGACCCGGCCTCCGTCGGGCTCGGGGACTTCGGGCGGCCGGAGGGCTTCCTCGACCGGCAGCTGCGCCGCTGGGGCAAGCAGCTCGACGCGTCCCGCAACCGCGAGCTCGCCGGCATCGACGAACTCCAGGCCGCCCTGGGCCGTTCGCTCCCCGACTCCCCCGCGCCGACGATCGTGCACGGCGACTACCGGCTCGACAACGTCCTCGTACGGCAGGACCCGGACGGCGTCGACCGCATCAAGGCCATCCTCGACTGGGAGATGTCGACGCTCGGCGACCCGCTCACCGACGTCGGTCTGCTCGCGATGTACAGCGCGAAGCTGGAGATGCCGAACTCCCCCATCTCCACCACCTCTTCGGCCGCCGGGCACCCGGACCCGGCCGAGCTGATCGAGCGGTACGCCGCGCGCTCGGGGCGCGACGTGTCCGCGGTCGCCTGGTACACGGCGTTCGCCTGGTTCAAGCTCGCCGTGATCCTCGAGGGCATCCACTACCGCTACACGCTCGGGCAGACGGTCGGCGCCGGCTTCGACCGGATCGGCGAGCTGGTCCCCGTCTTCATCGAGCACGGTCTCACCACCCTCCAGGACCTTCAGGAAGGCTGATCCCTCCCATGGACTTCGCATTCGACGCCAGGACCCAGGAGCTGCGCGAGCGTCTCCTGGCGTTCATGGACGAGCACGTGTACCCGGCGGAAGCCGTCGCCGCCGAGCAGCGCGCCGCGCTCGACTCGCCGTGGGAGACCCCGGCCGTCGTCGAGGAGCTGAAGGCCGAGGCGCGCCGCCAGGGCCTGTGGAACCTGTTCCTGCCGGACGCCGAGCACGGTGCCGGTCTGACCAACCTCCAGTACGCGCCGCTGGCCGAGATCACCGGACGCTCCCCGCAGTTGGCGCCCACCGCGCTGAACTGCGGTGCCCCGGACACCGGGAACATGGAGGTGCTCGCCCAGTTCGGCACCGAGGCGCAGCGCAAGCAGTGGCTGGAGCCGCTGCTCGCCGGTGAGATCCGCTCCGCGTTCGCGATGACCGAGCCGGAGGTCGCCTCCTCCGACGCCACGAACATCACGACGCACATCGAGCGCGACGGCGACGACTACGTCATCACGGGCCGGAAGTTCTACATCTCCGGCGCCATGAACCCGAACTGCCGCGTCTTCATCGTGATGGGCAAGACGGACCCGGACGGGCCCGACATCCGCCGCCAGCAGTCGATGGTGCTGGTGCCGCGCGACACCCCGGGCGTCGAGGTGCGCCGGGCCATGACCGTGTACGGCTTCGAGGACCATTGGCACGGCGGGCACGCGGAGGTCGTCTTCGACCGGGTGCGGGTGCCGGTGAGCAATCTGGTCGGCGAGGAGGGTGGCGGCTTCGGCATCGCCCAGGCGCGGCTCGGTCCCGGCCGCATCCACCACTGCATGCGGCTGATCGGCATGGCCGAGCGGGCCATCGAGCTGATGTGCCGGCGGGCCGTCGCCCGGACGGCGTTCGGCAAGCCGCTCGCCCAGCAGGGCGTGGTGCAGGAGTGGATCGCGGACGCGCGGGTCGCCGTGGAGCAGTTGCGGCTGCTGGTGCTGAAGACCGCGTGGCTGATGGACACGGTGGGCAACCGCGGTGCCCACACCGAGATCCAGTCCATCAAGATCGCGACGCCGCGGACGGTCGTCGACATCATCGACAAGGCGGTGCAGCTGCACGGTGCGGGCGGGGTGTCGCAGGACTTTCCGCTGGCCGAGTTGTGGGCCGGGGCGCGGACGCTGCGTCTGGCCGACGGGCCGGACGAGGTGCACCAGCGGTCCCTCGCCCGGCGGGAACTGAAGCGGTACGTCTAGTTTCGTCGCCGGGTGCGGGTTGCGCCGTGGCTGGTCGCGCAGTTCCCCGCGCCCCCGAAAAACCGACTCCGTCCACGGCTCTCGTCGTGGTTACTCGCGCAGTTCCCCGCGCCCCCGAAAAACCGACTCCGTCCACGGCTCTCGTCGTGGTTACTCGCGCAGTTCCCCGCGCCCCCGAAAAACCGACTCCGTCCGCGGGCCTCGTCGTGGTTGCTCGCGCGGTTCCACGCGCCCCTGGAGGCATGCGCTGGCGCGCAGGCTTCAGCGGGTCGCCTCAGGGGCGCGGGGAACTGCGCGACCAGCCCCCACCGGCCCGCAGCCGCACGGCACGGGAGCCCGCGACGGCGAGAGGGCGGTCTCAGTACCCGCCCCCGCCCGCATGGTCCAGCAGGGCCAGGCGGCGCAGGAAGCAGCGCACGCGCAGGAGTTGGCGGGACGCCGTGCGCACGGCGGGCGACACCCGCGGCGCGTACGCCGCGGTCCAGAGAACAGGTACGTGGTCCATGGCCACCACCCTCCCGCCGCCCCGCGCGCCCGGTCCAACAGATCGTTTCGCTCGGGCGCATTCATAGAATCGATGGGTGGAGATACGTCAGCTGCGCCACTTCGTGGCGGTCGTGAACGAGGGCAGTTTCACCGCGGCGGCCCGCGCCGAGCTCATCGTGCAGTCCGCGCTCAGCACGTCGGTCCGGAACCTGGAGCGCGAGCTGGGCGCGGAGCTGTTCGACCGGACGGGCCGCCGTGTCGTGCTCACGGAGGCCGGGCGCGCGCTGCTGCCGCAGGCCCGGCAGCTGCTCGCGGGGGCGGCCGCCGCGCGGGAGGCCGTGGCGCAGGTGACCGGGCTCGGCGCCGGACGGCTGGCCGTCGGCACCATCCAGACGCTGACCTGCGTGGACCTGGCCGCGGAACTGTCCGCGTTCCACCGAGAACTGCCCGGCATCCAGGTGTCCGTACGGGAGGCGCCCGTGGAGGAGCTGATCGAGGGGCTGCGGGCCGGCGAGCTGGACCTGGCGTTCCTCGCGCCGGACGCGCGTCAACTCCCGGACGGGCTGGCCGTGTTCGGGACGTGGCAGGAGGACCTCGTGCTCGTCACCGCGCCGGGGCATCCGCTGGCCGAGGCCGGGCGCACACTGCTCAGCGACCTCGCGGCCGAGCCGTTCGTCGACTTCAGGGCCGGTACGGGCCTGGAGACGGCGGTGCGCCGGCTCGCCGCGCACTGCGGTCTGGAGCGGCGGATCACCTGTGACGTGACGCAGATCGGCCTGCTCGTGGACCTCGTACGGGCCGGGATCGGGGTCGCCATCGTGCCGCGGCGGATCGGGGAGGCGTCCGGGCTGCCGTGTGTGACCATCCGGCAGCCCGAGCCGGGGCGGGCGATCGTGCTGGCCGGGCGGGCGCCCCGGCCGCGCAATCCGGCGGCGGAGGCGCTGCTGGCCCGGCTTACGGGCGCAGCGCCCGAAGGAGCAGGTCAGCCAGCTGGTCGGCGAGCTGCTGCGGGGTGAGCGGGCCGTCCGGCCGGTACCACGTGGAGAGGTGGTGGACGGAGCCGAAGTGGTAGTCCACCACCAGGTCGGCGGGGGTCTCGGTGGAGAAGACGCCGGTCTTCTGGCCCTCCTCGATCAGCGCGCGGAACCGCTCGTGGTAGCGCCGCCGCTCGGCCCGCACCTGCTTGTTCTTCTCGGGGCTGAGGTGGTGCATGGAGCGGAAGAAGATCGCCGCGTCGTCGAGGTTCTCGATCGTCGTGACGACCACGTCCGCGGCGGCGCCGCGCAGCCGCTCCTCGACCGGTTCGTCCTGGTCGGCGAAGGCGTCGAGCCGCTCCTGCTGGAGGCGCAGGACCCGTGCGTACACCTCGTGCAGGAGATCGTCCTTCGAACCGAAGTAGTGGTAGAGGGCGCCCTTGGTGACGCCCGCCGCCTCGACGATCTCCTGCACCGACGTGCGGTCGTAGCCGCGCTCGGCGAAGAGCCTGGTGGCGGCCGCGAGGAGCCGCTCGGGTACGGGCGTGCCGTCGCCGTCCGTCGTCGTCCTGGGCACTGCCGCCACCGCCTTGTCCGTTTCTTCCGCTATGCCTGGGGGGAACGCAGTTCCCGCCGGAGGATCTTCCCACTTGCCGTCTTCGGAAGGTCGCGCAGGACCTCGACGTCGCGCGGGTACTTGTACGCGGCGAGCCGTTCCTTGCAGTACGACGCCAGCTCGTCCGGCGTCGCGTCGGCCCCGGGGCGCAGGCTCACGTACGCCTTGACGGTCTCGCCGCGATAGGCGTCGGGGACGCCGACGACGGCCGCCTCGCGCACGGCGGGGTGGGTGTAGAGGACGTCCTCGACCTCGCGCGGCCAGACCTTGAAGCCGGACGCGTTGATCATGTCCTTCTTGCGGTCGACGACGTAGAGCCAGCCGTTCTCGTCCATGAAGCCGATGTCGCCGGTGCGCAGCTCGCCGTCCGGGAAGGCCTCGGCGGTGGCGTCGGGACGGCGCCAGTAGCCGGGCACGACCTGCGGGCCGCGCACCGCGATCTCGCCCTGCTCGCCGAAGGGGACCTCCGCGCCGAGGTCGTCGACGATGCGGACCACCGACTCGGGGCCCGGCACGCCGACCGCGAGGGTCCCGGAGACCGGGTCGACCGGCGCCTCGACGCCCGGCGGCACGGACGCGCAGGGCGCGGTGCACTCGGTGAGCCCGTAGCCGTTGTGGATGTACGGGCCGAAGGCGTCGCGGAACTTCTCGACCAGCGCGGGCGGCACGGGCGCGCCGCCCGACGAGATGGAGCTGAAGGACGCGAAGTGCTCCCGGGTCGCCTGCGGCTGCGCGCCGAGCGCCATGAAGGCGGTGGACGGGCCGACCGTGTAGGCGGGGCGGTGCTCGGCGAACGCGTCGAGGACGACGCCCGGTTCGAAGCGGTAGGCGAGGGCGAGGGTGCCGGCGTTGGCGAAGGAGGCGACGAGTTCGCAGACCATGCCGGTGATGTGGAAGAGCGGCGCGAGCGCGAAGTAGGTGGCGCCCTCGGCGAGCCCGAGGCCGGTGCGCTGGCGCTCCGCGTTGTACGTGATGTTGCCGTGCAGGTTGGTGGCGCCCTTCGGGGTGCCGCTCGTCCCGGACGTGTAGCTGATCAGCGCGATGTCGGCGGCGCCGAGTTCGCGGTCCGCCGGCGCCTTGTGGCCGGCGCGTGCCACGGTCACGAGATCGTCGGCGTCGTCGGCCGCCGGGCTCACCCGCTCGAAGCCGAGGACGCGCGCGTCGTTGCGGGTCTGGAGGTCGAGTTCGCAGGCGGTGAGCGCGATGCGGACGGGCGAGTCGGCCGCGGTCTCGCGCAGGTACGACTCCCAGGCGCGGTCCGAGCAGACGAGCCCGGTCACCTCGGCGTCGTGCAGGACGTGCCGCACCTCGCCCGCCTTGTACATGGGGTTGACCGGGACGACGACGGCGCCCGCCTTGAAGGCGCCGAGCAGGGCGAGCACGAAGTGCGGCGAGTTCTGCAGCATGATCGCGACGCGGTCGCCGCGCTCCAGGCCGCGGGCCGCGAGGTGACCGGCCACGGAGTCGGACAGGGCGTCCACCTCCGCGTAGGAGAGCCGGCCGTCGAAGTAGGCGAGGGCGGTGCGGTCGGGGGCGCCGCGCACGGCGTCGGCGAAGGCGTGGGTGACGGAGGCGGCGGGGGTGACGGGGGCCCGCTGGGCGGCGTTGAGGACGCCGAGCCAGGGCTGGGCCGCGTAGACGGACTCGCTCACTGGGCGGCCTCCCACTTCTGCTGGATGTGGTTCATGTTGGTGAGCCAGCGCTCCGGGGTGGCGGCGCGGGCCGCGTAGTACTCGGCGACCTCGGGGTGCGGCAGGATCAGGAAGCGGTCATCGGCGATGCCCGCGAACAGCGCGTCGGCGACGTCCGCGGGCTCGATGGCGGTCGGCGCGAGCACCAGGTCGCCGGCCGATCCGGCGGCCGTGAGCATGTCGGTGCGGACCCCCTGCGGGCAGATCGCGTGGACCTTGAGGCCGCGGTGCCGGTAGGTGAGGGAGAGCCATTCGGCGAAGGCGTACGCGCCGTGCTTGGACACGCTGTACGGGGCGGCGCCGACCATGGTGAGCAGGCCCGCGGCCGAGACGGTGGAGACGAAGCGGCCGCTGCCGCGCTCCAGCCAGCCGGGGAGCAGCGCGTGCGCGGCGCGCACGTGCGCCATCACGTTCACGTCCCAGGCCGCCGCCCAGACCTGCTCGTCGGCGGCCTCGGTGCCGCCGGAGGCGAGGCCCGCGTTGGCGCAGTAGACGTCGACGGTGCCGCCGAGGGCGTCGCGCGCGTCGTCGATGACCGCGGAGGCGTCGCCGGGCACGGCCGTGGCGCCGATCTCGTCGGCGACGGACTTGGCCTTGGCCGCGTCCAGGTCGTTGACGACGACGCGGGCGCCCGCGGCGGCGAAGCGGCGGGCGATGGCGGCGCCGATGCCGCCTCCCGCCCCGGTGACGACGACTGACTGCCCCTGCAAACTCTCCACCATCGGTCTCCTTCGACACGGCTTCGGCACGGCCTCGGCACCACGCGGCGGACGCGGGCACGGCTCCGGTTGCGTCAGCAGACTAACCAGTCGGTATGGAGACCGGGAAGGGGTTCAGGACGGTGATCGCCGCCGGGTTCGTTCCGCGACGGCGATCCGGGCGCTAGCGTGCATGGCCATGCCAGTTCCGGTGATCACGGAGGTTCCTGTGAACGTGTCGAGACGGGCGCTGCTCGCGGCGAGCGCAAGTGCGGGTGTCGCGGGTGGGCTCGGCGCCGGGGGCTCCGCCTCCGCCGCCGACGGAGGAAGACGCCTGCGGACCGGGTTCGAGCGGCTCGCGGCGGACGGTTACGCGCTGCTGGACGGCCAGAAGGTCGGTGTCGTCACCAACCCGACCGGCGTCACCCGAGACGTCCAGCACATCGTCGACGTGATGCACGTCGACGAACGCGTCGACCTGAAGGCGGTGTTCGGGCCCGAGCACGGCTTCCGCGGCACCGCGCAGGCCGGCGGATCGGAGGGCCGCTACGACGACCCGGCGACCGGACTCCCGGTCTACGACACGTACTTGAAGAGCGGCCAGGCGCTCGCCGACGTCTTCACCGCGTCCGGCGTCGACACCATCGTGTTCGACATCCAGGACGCGGGCGCCCGCTTCTACACGTACATCTGGACGCTGTACGACTGCATGGAGGCGGCGCAGCTCGCGGGCAAGAGGTTCGTCGTCCTCGACCGGCCGAACCCGGTGACGGGCCGCAACGCCTACGGGCCGATCATGCACAAGGAGTTCGCGACGTTCGTCGGCCGCCGGGAGATCTCCCAGGCGCACGGCATGACCGTCACCGAGCTGGCCCGCCTCTTCAACGGCGAGTACCTGGCGCACCCGGTCGAGCTGGCCACCGTCACCATGACGGGCTGGAAGCGCCGCGACTTCTACGACGCGTCGGGCCTGCCGTGGGTGCCGCCGAGCCCCAACATGCCGACGCCCGACACGGCGCTGGTGTACTCGGGCACCTGCCTCTTCGAGGGCACGAACCTCTCCGAGGGGCGCGGTACGACCCGCCCCTTCGAACTCCTCGGCGCCGAGGGCGTCGACCGGAAGTGGGCCGCGGCGGCCAATGAACTCGCGCTGCCCGGCGTGCACTTCAGGGAGGCGTACTTCGCCCCCACGTTCTCCAAGTTCCAGGGCAAGACGATCGGCGGCGTCCAGATCCACGTCGACGACCGCGACGCCTTCGACCCGGTCCGCACGGGCATCGGCCTCCTCGTGACGGCCAAGTCGGCCTGGAGCGGCTTCGCCTGGCGCCCGGACAACTGGATCGACAAGCTCACCGGCTCCACCCAGGTCCGCACGATGATCGACGCGGGCGCCTCGACGGACGAGGTGGTGGCGGGCTGGCAGAGCGAGCTGAACGCCTTCCGGGCCGTGCGCCGCCGCTATCTGACGTACAAGTAGGCACCGAGCAGGCACCGAGAGGGTGTCGGGGTCTCAGCAGCCGAGACAGCACGTCTCAGACATTGACTGCACCATGCACGGACCGCGACAGTGCACGACGTGCTGAAATCCGATTCGACCAGGGAAGACACCGCCTCTGCCGCTCCGGCGCAGACCTCCGAACCGGAGAGCCTGCGCCGGGTCGCGGTAGCGAGCTTCATCGGCACGGCCATCGAGTTCTACGACTTCTACGTCTACGGAACGGCCGCCGCCCTCGTCCTCAACGAGGCCTTCTTCCCTAACCTCTCCTCCCTCAACGCCACCCTCGCCTCCTTCTCGACGTACGCCGTCGCGTTCGCCGCCCGGCCCATCGGCTCGCTGGTCTTCGGCCACTTCGGCGACCGGATCGGCCGCAAGTCGGTCCTGGTGGCATCACTGCTCCTGATGGGCCTGTCGACGGCGTGCGTCGGACTGCTCCCCGGCTACGGCACGCTGGGCGTCTGGGCGCCCGTGCTGCTGGTCCTGCTGCGCTTCCTCCAGGGCGTCGGCCTCGGCGGCGAGTGGGGCGGCGCCGCGCTGCTCGCCGTGGAGCACGCGCCGCGCGGCAGACGCGGCATGTTCGCCGCCTTCCCCCAACTCGGCCCGTCCGTGGGCTTCTTCGCGGCGACCGGCATCTTCTGGCTGCTCTCCGAGACCCTGTCCGACGACGCGTTCCGGTCGTGGGGCTGGCGCATCCCGTTCCTGCTGTCCTTCCTCCTGGTCGCGGTCGGCCTGTTCGTCCGGCTGAAGATCAGCGAGACCCCGGTCTTCGCGAAGGTGATGGAAGATCAGGAGGCCAGCAGGGCACCGGCGTTGGAGGTCTTCAAGCGCCACCCCAAGGAGATCCTGCTCGGCGCGGGCGGCATGATCGTCGCGTACGGGCTGTTCTACACGGCCACGACGTACTGCCTGGCGTACGGCACGAAGACGCTCGGCGTCCCGCGCAGCACGATGCTCGCGGTGTCCCTGGTGGCGTGCCTGTTCCTCGCGGCGGGGACCTGGCTGGCGGCGACGCGCTCGGACGCGGGCGGGCGCCGCAGGATGGTGCTGATCGGGTCCGCGCTCGCGATCGTGTGGGGGCTCGCCCTGTTCCCGCTGATGGACACCGAACAGCCGGTGCTCATCGCGCTCGCGCTCGGCGGCGCCCTGTTCTGCATGGGCGTGGTCTACGGACCGATGGGCGCCTATCTGCCGGAGCTGTTCGGGGTGCGGGTGCGCTACTCGGGGGCGTCCTTCGCCTACAACCTGGGCGGGGTGCTCGGCGGTGCGGTGGCGCCGCTGGTGGCGACCCGGCTGCAGAGCGCCTTCGGCTCGTCGTCGGTGGGCTGGTACGTGAGCGCGATGGCGGTCGTGTCGCTGCTGTGCGTACTGGCGCTGCCGGAGACGCGGGAGCGCGAACTGGGCTGACGCGCCCCGATTTGGCGTCCATGGCGTATGGCCAACCCCCGCGCGGCGCAGGACGATGCGGCACACCGCACGGACGACTGCACGGGGGTTGGCCATGGCCGTACCGGAAGTTCACGTACGTCCCTACTGGGAGCTGACGTTCGACGCCGACGGGGACCCCGATCCGGCGCGGCGCGACCGGCTGTTGCGCGAGGTGCGCGAGCGGGGGGTGCGGGACCTCGTCGTGTTCGCGCACGGCTGGAACAACGACCGGTCGATCGCGACCCGCCTCTACGACCGCTTCTTCGCGCCGTTCCCGGCGCTCGCGCCCGGCGCGCACCTGGGGTACGTGGGCGTGCTGTGGCCGTCGATGCGGTTCTCGGACGAGCCGATCCCCGACTTCGACCCGTCGGCCGTGCCCGCCGCGACGGCGCCGCGCACGACGCTGGACAAGGGGACACGGCAGGCGCTGCACGAGGTCTTCGCCGGTCAGGACACGGTCGTGGACCGGCTCGCGCGACTGCTCGACGAACAGCCCGACAGGCAGGGCGTGTTCGACGAGTTCGGCGGGCTCGTGGCCCAGCTGGTGGGCACCCCGGCCGTCGCTCCCGACGCCGACGCCGAGGCCGACGACGCGGACGAGCGGCACGCCGCGCCCGCGATGTTCCGCAAGGACACCCGCGGCGTCTGCCTGGAGTTCGCCGAGGCCCTGGAGGAGACGGCCCAAGGAGTGGCCTCCTTCCGTTGGCCGGCCGGCGTGTCCAAGGTGTGGCAGGGCGCGCACGAACTGCTGCGCCAGGCGACGTACTTCGCCATGAAGAAGCGGGCCGGGAAGGTCGGCAGGGCCGGGCTCGGTCCGGCGCTCGGCCGGCTCGCGCACGACGCTCCGGAGGTGCGCGTGCACCTGGTGGGCCACAGCTTCGGGGCGCGGCTCGTGTCGTTCGCGCTGGCCGGACTGCCGGCGCAGACGCGGAACGTGAAGTCGGTGACGCTGCTCCAAGGCGCCTTCTCGCACTACGCGTTCGCCCCCCAGGGCACCCTCCACGGTCAACAGGCGCGCATCGACGGCCCGTTGGTGTCCTGCTACTCGCACTTCGACACGGCCCTGGGCGTGATGTACCCGCTCGCGTCCCGGCTCGCCGGCGAGGACCGCGACATCGCGGGCCTCGGCATGCGCTGGGGTGCCATCGGCTTCGACGGGATCCAGTCCGTCGCCGGCGCCGTACGCTCATCCCTGGCCGAGGTGCTGCGCACCGGGGTCCCGGCGTCCGGCTGTGTCAGCGTCGACGCGGCCCAGGTCGTCCGGTACGGACCGCCGCCCTCGGGGGCCCACAGCGACATCTGCCACGAGGAGCTGGCCCGCGTCGTCCTCGGCGCGGGGCGGGTGCCCCACTAGCTCCGGCCGCCGGCCGCCGCGTGACGACTCGCCGGGGGCCGCGGAACCCGCAGTCGCACCCGCACCGTCGATGCGGTGCCGCGACGCGACTGCGGGTACGGGACTACCGGTGGGCCGGGAACTCCACGACCTGCTGGTAGGTGGGGCGGTTCTGCCACTGCATGGTGCGGTGGGTGATGCCGCCCAGGGCGCGGTGGTTGATGGTGTCCGCGCACCACTGGTCACCGGCCTTGCAGAGGTCGTCGCCGGGATAGACCTCCGTGGCGGGCTCGGCGGCGGCCGTGGCGAGCGACGCGAGGAGGGCGTCGCGGCAGGCCGAGAGGTCGCCCGCGCCGCAGTACTGCGCGCCCAGCTTCCCCTGCACCGGCTGTCCGAGGACGGAGCGGAGGTCCTTGTCGGCGTATCCCCACCAGCCGTACTGGAACGCGGAGCCCGCGTGCGATCCGGTGGGTCCGTGTCCGGCGGACGGTGCCTCGTCGATGCTCAGCTGACCGGTGAGGGCCTGGTAGAGGTCGTCGCCGAGACCCGGCTTGAACTCGGCCTCGACGAGCCGCGGCCACCACGCGTCCATGATGCGCACGGCGTCGGGATGGGCGTAGGTCTTCGACCCGGCCGACGTCTGGTTGCGCTGGGCGCCCGCCTTGCGCCAGGCCTCCAACTGCTGCACGGCCTTGGCCAATTGCGGGTCGTCGACCGGCTTGCTGCGGATGACCTTGAGGATCTCCGGGAGCACCTGCTCGCCGCGCAGGTCGGTCACCGCGGCCTCTTCCATGGCCTGGGTGAGCGAGGCCCGGGTGACGCCGCCCTCCTCGGTCAGCTTCTTCACGCGGCCGTCGAGGAGGTCGCCGCGATGGACCGCGCCGAGGCTGAAGTTGGCCGCGGTGAAGTCCTTGGCCTGCTTGTTGTTCCAGGAGATGTAGTAGTCCTGGTCGACGGAGTGCGGGTGCTGGGCCGGTGGCGTGTACGCGGCCGTGTTCTCGGCCGGGTCGAAGTCCTGCCACTCGTAGGCCCGTTCGGCCCGCACCGGCAGTGACATGTCGACGTCGGCCGCGCGCACCGGGTTGGCGCCGCTGTTGTAGTAGGCGATGTCCCGCGAGTCGGCGTAGAACCAGTTGAAGGCGTAGCTGATGTGCTGCGCGGCCTTCTGGAACGACGCGGCGTCCGTCACGTAGGACGGGTCGTTCAGCATCTGGAAGCCGATGATCGAGTCGGCCTCGTGGCGGTACGTGGAGCGCAGCGAGGTGTACGCGACGGGTTTGCCGTCGACGGTGGCGCGGTGCGTGACGATGCCGTACTGGGTGCGCAGCACCTGCATCCGGTAGGAGCCGGCGGCCGTCGAGTCGGCGACGGTCGGCTTCCAGGCGTTCTTCTTCTCCAGCTTCTCCATCGGGGTGCAGGTGCCGCGGTACAGGTACGACGTGGACTGCTTGGTGGGCGCCGAACCGTCCGGCTCGCACAGCGGTACCGCGTAGGTGTCCGTGATGTCCTGGCCCGCGGAGGTCGCCGACCAGGCGTAGTCCTGGCCGCGGCCGAGCTGGATGTACATGCCGACGCCCGCGAAGGAGACGCCGCGCGCGCTGATGCCGGGGCCCTGCAGCTCCTGCATCATCAGCAGCTGGGGCGCGAAGTAGCCGGTCTGGGGGCCGAACACGGCGACCGGGTTGCCGGAGGCGGTGTGCTTGCCGGAGACGAGCAGCGCGTTCGACATGCCCTTCTTGGACGCCGAGTCCGTGAACAGGTCGGCGGGCAGCACCCCGTCGTCGTACATGCCCTGGAGCGGTTTCAGCCTCTTCGGCGCCTTCACCGGGTCCTTGGCCACGGACTTCGTGGACTCCGTGGCGGCCGAGCCGGTGCGGTCGTACACCAGGGGTTCGCGGTCGACGGAGCCCTGGTCGGGCAGGGCCTGACCGCGCGCCTTCGCCGGCTTCGTGCCGTACGGGAAGCTGGTGCCGTCGTGGACGGTGGTGACGGCCTCGGGGTCGTTGCGCCCGCGGAACGACTCCCAGACCTCGGTGCCCTTCTCGACGCCGTACTTCTGCTGGGCCGCGAGGAGCGAGAGGGCCGCGTCGACCTCTCCCCCGCCGCCGTTGCCGAAGAGGCCGCCGACCACGGAGGCCAGCGCGATCATGTCGGTCACCTTGAACGGCTGGATCTCGCCGATGTTCGTGATCGCGTCGATCTTGCCGGTGAGGACGTACTCGCCCGGGAAGTAGCGGCCGTTCTTGGACTTCACGCGGTAGGCGTTGAGGCCGTCTATGTAGGCCTGCGCGTCGGCCATGGCCTGCTCGCCGCGGGCGCCGCCGCTCTTCTTGATGAAGGCGACCTGCTTCTCCAGATCCTCCTCCGTGTACGGGGCCTGCGGCCAGAACTCCTGCTCCAGGCCCTGGTTGGCGAGGGCGCCGCCCGCGAAGGACGTCAGCTCGCCGCGGCCGATGTGGCGGAACAGGTCGATCAGCCAGAGGCGGTCCTGACCTGCGGCGTAGCCGGCGCCGAACTCGGTTCCGTAGCGCGTGGAACCTTTGACGTGGGGTACGCCGTTCTTCTTGTCACGGGTGATCGTCACGTCGTCGCGGGGGCGGGTGACGGATCCGACCTGGTCGTCCGGGACACCGAAGGAGGAGTCGTTGAAGAAATTCGTGAGTGTGTCGTCCGTGAGTGAGGGATACCCGGACGACAGCGCGTCATAAGGACCGATCTGATCGTCGGCGTGGGCGGGCTGGGTTCCGAACAGCTTGTTGCCGAGGATCTCGGCGAGCGTGGCGCTGCCGTTCGCACCGGGCGGCAGGATGTCCGCGCACTGACCTTCGCAGTAGTCGGTGGCCGGTACGGGTTCGTCGGCGGCGGCAGCCGTCGACAACGGGGAGAGCAGTCCCGCGGTGAGCACGAGGGCCGCGGCGGCCGTACCTCTCCTGAAAAGGCTTCTGTGCAGGGTGGTTCGTGGGATGCGTCGTCGCATGCCTGGTCCTCCCGACGATGGTGAGCCGGAGGTTACCGGCGGTTAGCCAACGACAGAAGATGAACATGCGTCACGTTTTCAGGATCACCACAGGGATCACTCAGCGGCTCCCGGGCCTCAGAACGTGCCGGTGATGGCCCCCATCGGAAATCGGATGGGACCGACCGGCCCTCGGAGGGATCCGAATCGCGTGTCGATACGTCTACTCGGCAACGTCGCTTCATGGCTGCGGCGACGCCGACGTACGTGTGACGGAGGTGCAGGGCGATGGCCGGATTCCGGAGTCTGGCAAGACAGGTGCGCGATCCGCGCAACGATCTGGCACTGCGGCGGTACTCACTGCGCAAGTGCCTCGAGAGGTTTGCCCCCTACGGTCACCGGGCGACCTGGGACCATCTGTGCTCCCGGGCCGGCTTCGGTCCCGAGGACCGCTCCCCCGACCCGGCCAGGCTGGTCGCGGCGCTGGAGGAGCTGGAGGAGGCGCGGGCCGTCTGGCTCGCGTACGAAGTCGCCTTCGCGGAGCGCAGGCGCAAGGAGAAGCACGACGGGCTGCGCCGCCCCGGCAGCGTGGACGACTGGCACCGGCTGACCTGGGGCGGCTTCGGGGTCGCCTGGTGCGACGACCCGTCGGTGCATCCCACCGAACCGCTGGCCGAGGTACTGCGCCGGCTGATCGCCGCGCTGGAGCGCGAGCCGGGCCACGGCTGCCCGGTGTGCGCGGGCAGCGGGCTCGTCTGGAACCACGACCTGGCGCACGAACCGTCGTCGGGCCCCGTCTGCACCCGCTGCGGCATCGTCGTGCCGCGGCCCGTTCTCACACCCGCGGCCCTGGCGGAGGCCAGGCGCGCGCGGCTGTTGGTCTCGGCGTAGCGCGACGGGGGTGCGGACCGGTGACCACCGGCGCACCCCCGGATCCACCCGGGCCCGGCCCGCTTCAGCCCGGGATCACCTCGAGTCGCTGCCGGTCGAGCAGGTACTCCGGCAGGTACGGACGGCCGGTGGTCCCGAGCGGGAAGTCCATGTCGTACGCGAGGCAGGCGAGGGCCAGCGGTCCGAGCGCCACCCGGGCACGCGGCGCCGCCGCGTCGCCCCAGTAACTCCCGTGCTGCGCGAGGGCTTCCGCGAGCGCGTCCGCGAACGCGTCGTGGTCCTGGGTGAGCAGCCGGTGGAACAGGGCGACCGGCTGGTAGTCGATCGCGTTCAGGAAGTCCTTGGGCGCGTGCGTCGCGACGTCCGGGTGGGTCTTCTCCATCACGGCGACGAGCTTCTCGACGACGTCGTCCACGGGGCGGCGCAGCCAGTGGCTCTGCAGGACGTCGACCCAGTGCAGGACGTAGTCGTCGACCGGGGCGTCCCCGCCGCGCAGCGCGTCGAGCGGCACCTGGCAGAGCCGGGTGGTGCGGTCGCGCTCGCGGGTGACGAGGGTGAGGTAGTAGGCGTCGAGCCAGGCACGGGCGTCGGAGTGCGCCGCGGGCCCGGCGGAGGGCACCGTCGGCTCCCGCTCGCCGAGCGGCACCACGACCTCCTTGGTCTCGGTGAACAGGGCGCTGCCGAGCTGCAGCGCGGCCACCCAGGCGTCCCAGGTCTCCACCCGGTCGGCGCGGGGGTCGCTCGCGGCGTGCGCGTGGGCGAGGGCGACGGCCGAGGCGAAGGCGTCCGGGAGCCGCTCCGGTTCCGCGCCGAGCCGCTCGATCAACTCGACGGTGGCGTCGGCGAGTTCGGCGGGGCCGGCCGGGCGGGCGGACGTCACGAGCCGGCCGGCCCGGTCGAGTCCGCGCAGCGCCTTCAGCATGCCGAGGAGGGCGTCCGGCGGCTGCTGCGCGACGGTGCGGGCCTCGTGGTCGATGACGGTGAGCGAGGTGAGGCGCCCCTCGTGCCACCAGTAGACGCGCGGCGAGAGCGAGCCGGGGCCGTCGTCGTGGGCCTTGACGGCGTACGTGGCGAGGTCGTTGACGGCGTCGACCGCGCTGCCGTCGACGATCGGGTGGAACGCGAGCAGGTGCCGGGTCGGCACGACGACGAGCGCGCCCGCGTCGGGCATCCGCCGCCCGGTCACCTCGGCGACCAGCTCGGGCAGGATGAGTGCCTTGCCCGCGACGAACGGCGAGTCGCCGTACACGGAGTGCAGGACCGGGTGCCCGTCGAGCCTGACCTCCTCGTGCCGGATCGGGGCGCGGACGAGGTTGCGCTGCCCCGCGGCCCACAGCGCGTCGGCGCCCGCCCGTTCGACGTCGGTGTCGTCGAGGATCCGTACGGAGGTGGGGCTGTCGAGCGCGAGGGCGAGGTGCAGGCCGTCGGCGACGCCGCGGAGGTAGCCGAAGCCGTCGGCGGGCAGCGAACCGGCGGGCACCAGCCGCAGACAGGTCGCGGCGAGCAGTTCCTCGGCGCTCTCCCCGCCCGACGACGCGTCGGCGAGCGCGTCGAAGAACCCCGCGACCAGCTCGGGCCACTCCTCCTCGGGGGTGGCGCGGCAGCGCTGCGCGAGGTTCGTCAGCGGGTACCGGCGCTCGCCCGCCTCCGCCGTGTCGCCGACGACCGTGGGGCGGGTGCCGGTACGGGTGTGCAGGTGGCCGGCGACGAGGGCGCGCAGGCGGTCGGCCTGCGCGACGGTGAGCGAAGGGAGCTGAGCGTCGAGCGTGTCGTGTGGTGTCACGCCCCCGACTCTACGAGGCGGGCCTCCGACGTGCCGGTGTCCGGCAGGAACCACCGCCTGACGGCGTCACGAACTCCCGTGCGGAGAACGGCCTTTGGCGTCGTCGTCCGACCCGGAACGTCAGGGCCTGATCACGTCCGTCTCGATCGCCAGCTTGAACTCGGCGAGCACGAGCGGCACGGCGATCCCCTTGTCGCCGCTGCGGGCGGAGATCTTCAGGCCGACCGGGGTGCCGGGGTGCACGAACATCTGCCAGGTGTACGAGCGGTACTGGCCGCCGCCGGTCGCCGAGATGTCCGTGGTGGCGGTCGAGTCGTAGCCGGTGGAGAGGTCCAGCGGGTCGCGCACGAAGCGGGCGCGGTACTCGGTGGCCCTGCTGTCCGCCTTCCAGAACACCAGGGCGGAGAGGGTGCCCCAGCCGTCGTGGCTGGGCCAGACGAGACCGGAGCGGGCGTCGGGGTACGTGGAGGTGCCTCCGCCGCCGGCCGGGTCGTGCATCTTCCACGGGTCGTACGACTCCTCGGCCGCCGCGTACGGGAACCGCACGAGGTGGTAGCCGTCGCTGTCGTACCTGAGGGTCTGTGCGCCGGAGCGGGCGGCCTCGTACTTGAGTGAGGTGATCGCGAGTGGCATGACGTGCTCTCCCCCGAGTGCTGTCGCTGTTGTCGCTGTGGCTGCTGTCGGTGCCGGCTGGCACCATCGCGTGCATGACCTTCGTGCAGGTGTGTCTGAACGGTGCTCGTGGTGCGGGCGACGGCGCGGTGGTGCCCCTGTCGCCGGGCTCGCTGGCGGACTCCGCCGCGGCGGCGGTCGCGGCCGGCGCATCGGATGTGCATGTCCACCCCAAGTCTCCTTGTGGACAAGACACGTTGTCGCCGCGTTCGGTTGCGGCGACGCTCGACGCGATCAGGGCCCGGGTGACGGTGCCGGTCGGGGTGACGACGGGCGCGTGGGCCGAGCCGGACGCGGCGGCGCGGGTGGCGCGGGTCCGCGCGTGGACGACGCTGCCGGACCACGCGTCGGTGAACTGGCACGAGGAGGGGGCCGAGGAGGTCGCCGCCGCGCTGCTGGAGCGGGGCGTCGGGGTGGAGGCGGGACTGTGGTCCGGCACGGACGGGGCGGAGCGGTTCGCGGTGTCGCCGCTGCGGGGGCGGGTGTTGCGGGTGCTGGCCGAGGTCACGGACCCGGATCCGGCCACGGCCGAGGAGTCGGCGCGGGCGCTGCTCGAAGCGGTCGGCGCCGGGCACGGGCGGCCGGTGCTGCTGCACGGGGAGGAGGGCGGGGCGTGGCCGGTGCTGCGGCTGGCCGTGCGGCTGGGCCTTGCGACGCGGGTGGGACTGGAGGACACACTGGTCCTGCCGGACGGGGAACGGGCCACGGGGAACGCCCCGTTGGTACGGGCGGCGCTGGGCGGATGAGGCGCCGCGCCGCTTCCCGCAGAGCCGCACACCGACTCCCCGCAGGGCCGCACATCGCCGCCTAGCAGGTGGAATTCCCGTCGCGCCAGCCGTTTCCCGTGCGGAGAGTTGGGCGGGACGAGAGCCGTACCAGCCCGAGGAGAATCGCCCTCATGTCGACGCTGCGCGTCACCGCCGAGAGCCTGACCATCCATCCCCACCCGAACGCCGACGCCCTCGAACTGGCCCAGGTGGGCCTGTATCGCGCGGTCGTCGCCAAGGGGGCGTACCGGACCGGGGACACCGCCGTGTACATCCCCGAGCAGTCCGTGCTCCCGCCGCCGCTCATCGAGGAGCTGGGGCTGACCGGGCGGCTCGCGGGCGGGAACGCGGACCGGGTGAAGGCGGTGCGGCTGCGCGGGGAGCTGTCGCAGGGGATCGTGTGCCGGCCCAGGGCGCTGGCCGGGGTCGACCTCGGCGCGGCGGCCGGGGACGGCACGGACTTCGCGGAGCTGCTCGGGATCACCAAGTGGGTGCCGCCGGTGCCGCCGACCATGAACGGCGACGTGGAGAGCGCGCCGGAGCTGCTGCCGTGGGTCGACATCGAGAACATCGCGCGCTACCCGGACGTGTTCGCGCCCGGTGAGCCGGTGGTCGTCACGGAGAAGCTGCACGGGTCGGCGTGCCTGGTGACGTACGTCGCGGCCGACGAGCGGGTGTACGTGTCGTCGAAGGGGTTCGGCGCCAAGTCCCTGGCGCTGAAGGAGGATCCGCGGAACCTGTACTGGCGGGCCGTGCGCGGGCACGGGGTCGCCGAGGCCGCCGCGCGGATCGCCGGACGGCTCGGCGCGGCGCGCGTCGGGATCTTCGGCGAGGTGTACGGCGCGGGGGTGCAGGACCTGACGTACGGCGCCGACGGCCGCAGGGACACGCTGGGTTACGCGGTGTTCGATGTCGCCGCGGAGATCGGCGGGGAGGTGTGCTGGCTGTCGGCCGACGCGCTGCTCGACGGTGAACTGCCGCTCGTACCGCGGCTGTTCGACGGACCGTACGACGTCGAACGCGTCCTGGAGCTCGCCACGGGGCGGGAGACCGTGTCGGGGCGCGACCTGCATCTGCGCGAGGGCGTGGTGATCCGTCCGGCCGTGGAGCGGTACAGCCCGGTCACCGGTGGGCGGGCCATCGCCAAGGCGGTCAGCCCGGCGTACCTGACCCGCAAGGGCGGCACCGAGTACGAGTGACGGCGCCGCCGGTCAGGACGGAGCGGGACGCTCCCGGCGCTCCGCCATCAGGCGGGAGCCGGTGAGCCGCTCGCCGAAGACGTCGTCCGGGTTGGACAGGACGCAGGTGTCCAGGGAGAGGCAGCCGCAGCCGATGCAGTCGGTCAGGTGGTCGCGCAGCCGGCTCAGCTGCTTGATCCGCTCGTCCAGCTCGGACCGCCAGGCCTCGGAGAGGTGCGCCCAGTCGTCGTGGGTCGGGGTGCGCTCCTCCGGGAGTTCGGCGAGCGCGTCGCGGATGGTGGCGAGCGGGATGCCGACGCGCTGGGCGGCGCGGATGAAGGCGACCCGGCGCAGGGTGTCCCGGGTGTAGCGGCGCTGGTTGCCGGAGGTGCGGCGGCTGCTGATCAGGCCCTTGGCCTCGTAGAAGTGGAGGGCGGACACGGCGGCCCCGCTGCGCGCCGACACCTGGCCGACGCTGAGCTCGTGGATCTTCTCCGGGATCTGTGGCACCCGGCCGAGCCTATCCTCCGGGCGGACCCGTTGTTAGCATGCCAGGAGCACTGAGCAAGCGCTTAGACATTCGACATGGAGGCGACGGAAGATGGCCGAGCCGCGGGTTTTCAAGAGCATCGACGAGCTGAAGGGCGCCGTGGGCGAGCAGCTCGGGTACAGCGACTGGGTCGAGATCGAGCAGCAGCGGATCGACCGGTTCGCCGAGGCCACCGGTGACCACCAGTGGATCCACGTCGACCCGGAGCGCGCCAAGGACGGGCCGTTCGGCACGACCATCGCGCACGGCTACCTGACGCTGTCGCTGCTCCCGCTGTTCGGGCCGCAGCTGCTGTCGGTCGAGGGCATGAAGATGGGCGTGAACTACGGGACGAACAAGGTCCGCTTCCCCGCTCCGGTCCCGGTCGGCTCCCGGCTGCGGGCCACCGCGACGATCACGTCCGTGGACGACGTGCCGGGCGGCGTGCAGCTGGCCGTGGCGTTCACGGTGGAGCGGGACGGCGGCGACAAGCCGGTCTGCGTCGCCGAGTCGGTGTCCCGCTACTACCTGTGAGCCGGCGAGCCAGGGCCTAGCTCCGGGTTCCCACCATCCGCAGGACGAGGTCGGCGTAGAGCGCGCCGACCTCGTCGGGCGTCCGGCGGCCCTCCGCGTTGAACCAGCGGGCCACGTCGATGCAGAGCGAGAGCACGGCAACGGTCGTGCCGGGCACGTCCGGGACGTCGAACTCCCCTGACCGCACACCGTCGTTGATGATCTTACGGATGGCCGCGTCGCTCTGCCGGCGCAGCGCCACGATGCCCGGGCGGTGCTCCTCGCCGAGGGAGTCCAGCTCGTACTGGACGACGCGCGCGGTCATGTGGTGGCCGGCGTGCCAGCGCACGAAGGAGCGGACCGCCTCCGCGAGGCGCTCCGCCGCGGTGCCCTCGGCCTCGACCGCGCGGCGCAGGATCTCCAGCGCCTTCTCGTGGCCGATGCGGCTGATCCGGAGGAGGAGCTCCTCCTTGGTCTTGTAGTGGATGTAGAGCGCGGCCGGACTCATGCCGGCCCGGCTCGCGATGTCGCGGGTCGTGGTGGCGTGGTAGCCGCGCTCGGCGAACGCCTCGACCGCGGCGACCATGAGGCGGCGGGCCGCGTCAGGGGTGACCTCGGACCACGGCATGTCGTCCGTGGGGGCGGCTACCTGCTCGTCCTGCGTCATCGCTGCGCTCGCATCCTGTAGGGGGCGGGCCCACCATACCCTCACAGGTGAGCGAGCGCTTAGGTCGATGGCGTCCGGGGAGGTCAGGCGACCGTGTTGAAGGGGTCGTGGTCCGCGAGGATCTTCTCCAGGCGGGCCTTGTCCACCCGGCTCACGATCTGGTCGGCCTCCTGGCGGTCGCGGATGACCTTGGCCAGGGTGAAGGCGGACGTCGTGAGGTACAGGACGGCGATCGCCAGGAACGCGCGGATCCAGCCGCTCGCGTCGAGGCTGTAGATCCCGACGGCGGTCGCGGTGAGCGCGACGGCGAAGGACGCGATGGCCTGTCCGTAGAAGGCCGTGGTGTTGTGCTGCTTGACCGGTGTCTCACTCATGCCGGACAGCATGGAGCGGATGTGACCGCAGCCACATCCGCTCGGCTACCTAGGTACGTACTCAGAACGCCGAGACGCCCGTCAGCGCGCGGCCGATGATGAGCTTCTGGATCTGGCTCGTGCCCTCGTAGAGGGTCATGACGCGGGCGTCGCGCAGCAGCTTGCCGACCGGGTACTCGTCGATGTAGCCGTAGCCGCCGAAGACCTGGAGGGCGTTGTTGGCGCAGCGGACCGCGGCCTCGGACGCGAAGAGCTTGGCCTTCGACGACGCGGTGGCGAAGTCCTCGCCGCGGTCGATGAGGTCGGCGACGCGCCAGGTCAGCAGCCGGGCCGCGTCCACGTCGACCGAGATGTCGCTGATCAGCTCCTGGACCAGCTGGTACGAGGCGATGGGCTTGCCGAACTGCTCGCGCTCCGCCGCGTAGCCGACCGCCGCGTCGAGCGCGGCCTGCGCGATGCCGACGCAGCCGGCGGCGACCGACATCCGCCCCTTGGCCAGGGCGGCCATGGCGACGGAGAAGCCCTTCCCCTCCGCGCCGAGCATCGCGGAGGCGGGTACGCGCACGTCCTCCAGGACCAGCTCCGCCGTCGCCTGGCCGCGCAGACCGAGCTTGCCGTGGACGGTGCGACGGGTCAGTCCCGGGGTGTCGGTGGGGACCAGGAAGGCGGAGACGCCCTTGTGGCCCGGGGCGTCCGTGGAACGGGCGAAGAGGAGGACGACGTCGGCCCAGGTGCCGTTCGTGATGAACATCTTGGAGCCGTTGATCAGGTAGTCGTCGCCGTCGCGGACCGCCCTGGTCGTCAGGTTCCCGGCGTCGGAGCCCGTGCCGGGCTCGGTGAGGCCGAAGCAGCCGAGCGCCTCGCCGGACGTCAGCCTCGGCAGCCACTCGCGCTTCTGTTCCTCGGTCCCGTACGACTGGACGGTCTTGGCGACCAGGCCCAGGGAGACCGAGACGATGCCGCGCACGGAGGAGTCGCCGCGGCCCAGCTCCTCGGTCACCAGGCAGTACGCGAGGTGGTCACCGCCGGAGCCGCCGTACTCCTCGTCGATCGTCAGGCCCAGGAAGCCGACCTCGCCGAGCTTCTTCACGATGCCCCGGTCCACCTCCTCGCGGCGGTCCCACTCCACGACGTTCGGCGCGATCTCGCCGGCCACGAAGTCCTCGGCGAGCCGCCGGACGGCCGCCTGCTCCTCACTCAGCTCCAGATTCACGGACGACTCCCCAGGCACGGTGGCAGATGCTCTTAAATTAGCACTGCTAGTTTTACGGTGACAGCCCTACTATGTGCGGCATGGCCCGACCGCGCAAGCCCCTGCTCAGCACCGACCGCATCGTCGACGCGGCCCGCGGCCTCGTCGACGCCGAGGGCCTGGCCGCCGTCTCGACGCGGCGGCTCGCGGCCGAACTCGGGGTCAGCGGGCCCTCCCTCTACAACCACTTCCGCACGAAGGACCAGATCCTGGAGGCCGTCGCCGACTCGGTGAGCGCACAGGTGGACCTGTCGATGTTCGACGCCGCCGACGAGCGGGACTGGCGCACGGCGCTGCACGACTGGGCCGTCTCCTACCGGGCCGCGCTGCGGGAGCACCCGAACATCGTGCCCGTGCTCGCCCAGGGGCCGGGCCGGCGCCCCGCCGGACTGCGGCTCGCCGACGCCGTGTTCGGCTCGATGGTCGATGCCGGGTGGCCGCCCGCGCAGGCCACCTCCATCGGTGCGCTCATGCGGTACTTCGTGATGGGGTCCGCGCTCGGGTCGTTCGCCGGCGGGTTCGTCGACGACCAGGACGCGTACGACCCCGCCGACTACCCGCACCTCGGGCAGGCGCACCTGCTCGCCGACCGGCAGGACGTCGTGGACGACCGGGCCTTCGAGACGGGGCTCGCCGCGCTGCTCGACGGGCTCGCGGTGCAGTTCGCCGCGCTGCCGGTGGCCGCGCCCCACTGACGTTTCGGTGCGCGCCGAACCGTCCCTGCCCCATCCTTGAGCCATGGCTGTTTCGGCTGCGTCCAAGGAACCAGGTGCCGCCCGGCTCGCCGCGCTCACCGCACTGATCGCCGACGAGACCCGGGCCTGCTGTCTGCTCGCGCTGCTCGACGGGCGGGCCTGGACGGCGGGTGAGCTCGCGCGGCACGCGGGGGTCGCCGCGTCCACCGCGAGCGAGCACCTCGGCAAGCTCGTCGCGGGCGGGCTGCTCGCGGAGGAACGGCAGGGCCGGCACCGGTACGTGCGGCTCGCCGACGCGCAGGTGGCGCAGCTCGTGGAGGGCCTCGCCGCGTATGCCGTGCCGGGGGGCGGGGAGCGGCCTCGGACGCTGCGGGCGTCGTCCGCGCGCGATGCGATGGCGCGGGGGCGGACCTGTTACGACCACCTCGCGGGGCGGCTCGGGATCGCCGTGACCGACGGGATGGCGGAGCGGGGGCTGCTCCGCGTCGACACCGGGTTCTCGCTGACCGAGGCGGGTCTGGGCTGGTTCCGGGGGCTCGGGGTGGCGCTCGACTCCGGTGGGCGCCGGCCGCTGGTCCGCGGCTGCCTCGACTGGACGGAGCGGCGTCAGCACCTTGCCGGTGTGGCGGGGGCCGGGTTGTGCCACCACGCGTTCGCCTCCGGCTGGGTCGAGCGGATCGGCTCCGAACGAGCGGTCCGCCTGACGCCGACCGGCCACGACGTCCTCCGGTCGGAGCTGGGCGTACACCTCCGCGAGTAGCCCCTCCGGCCTTCGGGTGCCCGCGGGCCGGCGGGGGCTGGTCGCGCAGTTCCCCGCGCCCCTGAAGGCCGACTGCGTCTGCCCTCTTCCGGTGCGTCGCGGAGTGCGCGTCGTGGTGGGTTGCTCGCGCAGTTCCCCGCGCCCCTGGAAAGGCCGACTGCGTCTGCCCTCTTCCGGCGCGTCGCGGAGTGCGCGTCGTGGTGGGTTGCTCGCGCAGTTCCCCGCGCCCCTGGAAAGGCCGACTGCGTCTGCCCTCTTCCGGCGCGTCGCGGAGTGCGCGTCGTGGTGGGTTGCTCGCGCCGTTCCCCGCGCCCCTGGAGGTGCGCACTGCGTGCGCCACCTCCATCAGGGGAAAGCGCGGCGGAGCCGCAGGCTTTCAGGGGCGCGGGGAACTGCGCGACCAGCCACGACGAGAGCCGCAGACGCTCGACCCCCAGAATTCGGCAGATGCCGTCGCGAGACCCCCACCAAGGAGAACCGTGCACCCGTCCACCCGCCCCACCGCGGCAGCGGCCCTCACCGTCATGCTCTGGGCCTCCGCCTTCGTAGGCATCCGCAGCGCGGGCGCGCACTACTCCCCCGGCGCCCTCGCCCTGGGCCGCCTCCTCGCGGGCGCCCTCGTCCTCGGAGCGATCTGCGCCGTACGGCGCGAGGGATGGCCGCCGCGCGAGGCGTGGCGGGGCATCGTCGTGTCGGGCGTGCTCTGGTTCGGGGTGTACATGGTCGCCCTGAACTGGGGCGAGCAGCAGGTCGACGCGGGCACGGCGGCGCTCGTCGTGAACATCGGCCCGATCCTCGTGGCGCTGCTGTCCTCCCGGTTCCTCGGCGACCCGCTGCCCCCACGGCTGCTCGCGGGCATGGCGGTGTCGTTCGCGGGCGCCGTCGCCGTCGGGTTCTCCATGTCCGGCGAGGGCAGCGCCGACGTCGTGGGCGTCGTGCTGTGCGTGATCGCCGCGATCGGGTACGCCTGTGGCGTCGTGGCGCAGAAGCCGGCGCTCGGCCGGGCGAGTGCCTTGCAGGTGACGACTTTCGGGTGCGCGATCGGCGCGGTGGCGTGTCTGCCGTTCGCCGGGCAACTGGTGCACGACGTCGCCCACGCGCCCGCCTCGGCGACGCTCAACATGCTGTACCTGGGCGTCTTCCCGACCGCGCTGGCCTTCACCACCTGGGCGTACGCCCTCGCCCGGACGACCGCGAGCCGGATGGGCGCGACGACGTACGCCGTGCCCGCGCTGGTCGTCCTGATGTCCTGGCTCGTCCTCGACGAGGTGCCGGGCCTGATCACGCTCGGCGGCGGGGCCCTGTGCCTGGCCGGGGTCGCCGTGGCGCGTTCCCGCCCCTGGTACGCGCGGGAATCGGCACCTGCGCCCGTCCCGTCCGAGAAGCGGCTGTAAGGTCCATGCGCCGGGCTGGGAAACATCGTCGTAACGCGGGAGCGGCGCATGGCAGAGGTGATGGGTGCCGCAATTCGCCCTGAAGCAGGGCGTAGTGGGGCTGTCGATTGCAGGCAGTTCGCGGTGCGGGTGCTGCGCGGGATGGGGCAGGTGGCGTTCCTGCCGCGGGCGCTCACCGGTGTCCTGTTCATCGTGGCGCTGTGTGCTGCCGGGTGGGCGTACGGGCTCTACGGGGTCGGGGGCGCGGCCGTCGGCACGGGCGTCGCCTGGCTGCTCGGGGTGGAGCGCGAGCGGCTCAGCCAGGGCATGGAAGGTTTCAACTCCTGTCTGGTGGGCGTGAGTTGCGCGGTGTTCCTGCGGCCCGACCGGGTGGCGACGGTGCTCGTCGCACTGCTCGGGTGTGTGGTCGTGACGGTGGCGACGGCCGCCGCGGGGCGGGCGTTCGGGGCGTGGGGGCTGCCCGCGCTGACGCTGCCGTTCTGTGCGGTGGCCAGTGCGATCACGCTGGCGGCGCCCGGCTTTCCGCGGGTGTGGAGCGGCGGCGGGGCCGGCCTCGCCGCCCTGCCGAAGCCGGTGGAGGGCACCACGGAGGGGCTCGGGTCCGCCGGTGCGGCGCGGGGGTTCCTCGCCGGGTTCGGCCAGGTCTTCCTGATGCCGCAGTGGTACGTCGGGGCGTTCGTGCTCGCCGGGCTGCTGGTGGCGGGGCTGCGCGTGGCGGGCGTCGCCTGCCTCGGGAACGCCACCGGGATGGCGACGGCCTGGGCCCTCGGGGTGCCCGCGGACCGGCTCGCGGACGGGACGTGCGGCTACAACGCGGTGCTCGTCGCGCTCGCCCTGTGCGGTGTCTTCCTGGCGCCCGGACCGCGCACGCTGCTGTACGCGCTGGTGGCGGCCGTCGTCGCGACCGCCTTCGCCCCGGCGTTCGGGGCGCTGGTCGCGCCGGTCGGCGGGCACACGTTCACCTGGCCGTTCGTCCTGACGACGCTGGTGTTCCTGGTGGCGGCACGGTCGTTCCCGAGACTGGCCGCGCCGCCCGCGCCGGACGCGTCAGGAGCGTGAACCCGCCCGGCCCGCGAGGACCTTGATGGACGCCAGGGCGATCACGGCGAGCCCGATGATGTAGGCCGACACCGCCATCGACGTACCGCTGGCCTCCAGGAGCAGGACCATCACGAACGGGGCCAGTCCGCCGCCGAGCACCGCGGCGATCTGGTAGCCGAGCGAGGCGCCCGTGTAGCGCATCTCGGGCGTGAACAGCTCGGCGAACAGGGCGGCCTGCGGCCCGTACATGATGCTGAGGAAGCAGCTGGTGACGAAGGTGCCGACGGCCAGCCAGAGCAGCGATCCGGTGTCGATGAGCAGGAACATCGGCACCGCCCACACCGCGAGGCCCAGCGCGCCGGCCGCGTAGATGCGGATGCGTCCGATGCGGTCGGAGAGCGCCGCCGCGGCCGGGATGAGGGCGAGTTGGGTGAGGCTGACGCAGAGCGAGACCAGCAGGACGGCCTCGCGTTCCATGTCGAGCTCGCGGGTCGTGTAGTCGAGGACCCCGGTGATGAGGATGTAGAACGTGGCGGTGTTCACGGCGAACGAGCCGCCCGCGAGGAAGACCGTGCCGAGGTGCTCGCGCAGGATCGTGCGCAGCGGCGAGTGGGCGGCGCTCGCGGCCTTCTCGGAGTCCGCGAGTTTCCGCTCGGCCTCCTTGAACTCGGGCGTCTCCTCCACCCGCGTGTGGATGTAGAAGGCGAGCGCCAGGACCAGCAGGCCCGCCAGGAACGGCACCCGCCAGCCCCAGGCCGCGAACGCGTCGTCCGAGGTGACCGCGCCCGCGACGAGGAAGACCGTGTTCGCGGTGATCACGCCGATGGGGACGCCGAGTTGGACCAGGCTGCCGTACAGGCCGCGCTTGTTCTCGGGGGCGTACTCGGTGGCCATCAGCATGGCGCCGCCCCACTGCGCGCCGACGGCGAGGCCCTGCACGATGCGCAGGAGGACCAGCAGGATCGGCGCGGCCACGCCGACCGTCTCGTACGTGGGGAGCAGTCCGATCCCCGTGGTGGACAGGCCCATCAGGGTCAGGGCGAGGACCAGCATGGGCTTGCGGCCGCGTTTGTCGCCGAGGTGTCCGGCGATGGTGCCGCCGATGGGGCGGGCGAGGAAGCCGACGGCGAACGTCGCGAAGGCGGCCAGTACGCCGGCGGTGGGGCTGCCGGAGGGGAAGTACAGGTCACCGAGGACGAGGGCCGCGGCGATGCCGAAGACGAAGTAGTCGTACCACTCGACGGCGGAGGCCAGGGTCGCGGCCGTGGCCACGCGCCGGCGGGAGCGGGTGCTGTCGTGGGGAGAGGCGGTGCTGTCGGTGCGGGTGGTGCCGGGGTGAGCGGATGGTGCTTCGGCCATGCGGGCACACTCCGTTGGGGTGTGGGGACGTGGTGGCGGCGCCGCGCTTCCGGGGAACGTACCGACCAGACGGTACGGGGTCAACGGTCTGGCGACGCGGATCGATCAAGCAGGCCGGTAACTCCTCGGTAACGGCCGCTGCCTAGCGTCCGAACCCCTCGCCGACCGCCGGGCAACTCCCGTGCGGACCAGCGGGGTTCGGACCGCACGGCCACGAGCCGTGCCCAACCAGACAGGGAATCCCTCATGCTGCGACACCACGCCTGGCGCGCCGTCCTGGTCGGCGCCACCCTCACCGCCTCGGCCGCGTTCGGCTCGGGTGCGGCGAGCGCCGCCGGCGCGCAGTCCGACGTCGTCGCCTGCCACGCCGACGGCTACGTCTGCCTGACCACGAACGACCTCTTCGAGCCGACCGTCTCGGTCGCCGAAGGGGAGGACTACGCCTTCTTCCGCGCCACCGAGGTCACGAGCATGTCGAACGACACGGCCATGACGTACTGCGTCGACGCGGAGTACGGCTTCAAGCTGTCCCCGGGGCAGTCGATCGAGGTGACGCACACGGTGACCGCCCTGACGGCGGCGCCCGACGGCAACTGCCTCAGCTGACCGGTCCGGTGGCCCGCCTGCGTCCCCTCGGAGGCGGGCCACCGTGCCACCGAACCCCTAGAACACCACCAGCGCCCGGCCGCCCTTGCCCGCGACCATGTTGTCGAAGGCGGCGGGGATGCCGTCCAGGGAGATGTGCCCCGTCACCAGCGCGCTCAGGTCGAGCCGCCCCGCGCGGACGTGCTCCGCGAGGACCGGCAGGTCCTCGGCCGGGTCGGAGTTGCCGTAGACGCAGCCGGACAGGGTGCGGCCCCAGTGGAAGAGTTCCAGCGCGTTGAAGGTGACCTGCTGGTCCTTGCCGCCGATGCCGACGACCGTGGTGCGGCCACCGCGACGCGTCGACTCCCAGGCCGT
The DNA here is from genome assembly GCF_030766975.1 of Streptomyces sp. KL116D. Classification (NCBI taxonomy): domain Bacteria; kingdom Bacillati; phylum Actinomycetota; class Actinomycetes; order Kitasatosporales; family Streptomycetaceae; genus Streptomyces; species Streptomyces sp. KL116D. Next base: position 371,825 of record NZ_JASERH010000142.1, read on the forward strand.
ACGGATCGTCACCGCGCGGCCCACGCACTCCACGGCCACGTCGACGCCCTGCTTGCCGGTGAGGCCGCGGATCTCGCGGGCGGTGTTCTCGGAGGCGATGACGTAGTCGGTGGCGCCGGCCGCCCGCGCCAGCTCCTCCTTCTCCGGGGAGACGTCGACCGCGACGATCTTCGAGGCGCCGGCGATGCGGGCCGACTGGATCGTGGCGAGGCCGACGCCGCCCACGCCGTACACGGCGACCGTCTCGCCCGTCCGGACCCGGGCCGAGTGGTGGATCGCCCCGTATCCGGTGAGCACGGCGCAGCCGAGCAGGGCGGCGTCGGTGAGCGGGACGCCGTCCGGGACCGGCAGGACGCAGTTCGCGGCGACGACCGTCTCCTCGGCGAACGCGGCGACGTTCAGGCCCGGGTGGAGGTCGCTGCCGTCGGACGACCGGTGCGCGTAGACGTCCCCCGCACCCGCGAGGGCGTTGGCGCACAGCCACACCTCGCCCAGCGAGCAGGCGTGGCAACGGCCGCACGAGGGCGCCCAGTTGAGGACGACGGCGGCACCCGGCGCAATGTGCGTGACGCCCTCGCCGACGGAGACGACGGTGCCCGCGCCCTCGTGTCCGAGGACGGCCGGGACGGGGACGCGCATGGTGCCGTCGGTCAGGGACAGGTCGGAGTGGCAGACCCCGGCGGCGGCGAGCTTGACTCGGACCTGACCGGGCCCCGGCTCGGGCAGGTCGATGTCGGCGATCTCCAGCGGGGAACCGACGGCGGGCAGTACTGCGGCGCGGACCATGTGTTCGTTGACTCCCTGAACTCGGCTCAGAACTGGAGGGACTTGGTCTGGAGGTACTCGCTCAGGCCGTGCGCGCCCAGCTCCCGGCCGACGCCCGACTGCTTGTAACCGCCGAACGGGGCCAGCGGGTTGAAGCGGCCGCCGTTGATGTCGACCTGTCCGGTGTCCATGCGGCGCGCGAAGGCGACGGCCTCCGACTCGTCGCCGGCCCAGACGGCGCCCGCGAGCCCGTACACGGTGCCGTTGGCGATGCGCAGGGCGTCGTCCTCGTCCTCGTAGCGGATGAGCGAGACGACGGGGCCGAAGATCTCCTCCTGCGCGATGGTCATCTCGGGCGTGACGTCGGCGAAGACGGTCGGGGCGACGAAGTAGCCCTTCTCGTGCGGGGTCTCGGTGCCGCCGGTGACGATCCGGGCGCCCTCCTCGACGCCCTTCTCGATGTAGCCGCGCACCCGCGCCTGCTGCTTGGCGTTGACGAGCGGGCCGATGCGGTCGCCGTACTTCGCGGCGGCGGCCTGCGCGAGCTCGACCGCCTCGTCGTACTGGTCCGTGTGCACGAGCATGCGGGTCCAGGCACTGCACGTCTGGCCGGAGTTGCCCATGACGTTGGCGATGCCGACGTTCACGGCCTTCGCCAGGTCCGCGCTCGGCAGGATCACGTTCGCCGACTTGCCGCCGAGTTCGAGGGCCACGCGCTTGATGGCCGCGCCCGCCGTCGCGCCGATCTGGCGGCCGACCGCGGTCGATCCGGTGAAGGAGACGAGGTCGACGTCGGCGTGCTCGGCGAGGGCCTGGCCGGCGACCGCGCCGATGCCGGTCACGAGATTGAAGACGCCTGCTGGGATGCCCGCGTCGTGCACCGCCTCGGCGAACAGCTGGGCGGTGAGCGGGGTGTCCTCGGCGGGCTTGAGGACGACCGTGCAGCCCGCGGCCAGGGCCGGGGCGACCTTGGCGACGATCTGGTGGAGCGGGTAGTTCCAGGGCGTGATGGCGCCGACGACGCCGACCGGCTCGGAGTAGACCGTCGAATTGCCGACCTTCTCCTCGAAGGGGTGCGTCGCGGCCAGTTCGGCGTACGAGCCGGAGACCAGGATCGGTACGCCCGCGTGCACCATCTGGGAGAACGGCAGGGGCGCGCCGAGTTCGGCGGTGACCGTCTCGGCGATCTCGTCCTTGCGGGCCGCGAGCACGTCGCGCAGCGCGGCGATCTTCGCCGCGCGCTCGGCGGGCGGGGTCGCTGCCCAGCCGGGGAAGGCTGCGCGGGCGGCGCGCACGGCGGCGTCCACGTCCTCTACGGTGCCCGCGGGGACGTGGCCGATCACCTGCTCGTCGGCCGGGTTGACGACGGCGATGGTGTCGCCGCCCGCGGCGGCGCGCCACTCTCCGCCGATGTACATCCCCTCGTGGGCCTTCATGGCTCTCCTCCCGGTGCCTGCTGCTCGTCCGACGACCAAACTAGCGGTGATAGTTTTCGGGCGCCAGGGACCGGCCCGAGACCCCTGTCACGCTGCCAGTAATTCCTCAGTAACGGCGGCTTTCTAGCGTGCGAACTCCCCGTACCGTTCCCGGAGGAGTGCCCCCCGATGCACCTGCCCCGACCGCCCCGGCGGAGATCCGCCACCTGGGCGGCGGCCGCGTTCACCGCGACCGCCCTGGCCACCGGCGTCCTGCCGGCCGCTGCCGACGACAGCCCGTCCGCCGCGGCCACCGCGAAGATCGACTCCGCTCTCACCAGTGCCGTCGCCAAGGGCGGCGACGCCACGTTCTTCGTCGTCCTCAAGGACCAGGCGGACCTGTCCGGCGCCAAGAAGCAGAAGACGCACGCGAAGGCCGCCGCGGCCGCGTACAAGGCGCTGAAGTCCCACGCCGAGGACAGCCAGCAGTCGGTCAACTCCTTCCTGGACAAGGAGAAGGTCGGTCACCAGAACTACTGGATCGCGAACGCGGTCCAGGTCACCGGTGACCAGGCCCTGGTCGACGAGCTCGCGAAGCGCTCGGACGTCAAGTCGATCGTCAAGCGGCACTCGTTCAAGCTCGACGACATCGAGACCTCCGACGCCAAGGTCACCAGGTCGCGTACCACGGCGGCGGGGACCAGGACGGCCGCCGAAGGCGACACCACCCCCGCCTGGGGCGTCGCCGACGTGAAGGCCGACCAGGTCTGGGACCAGTACCAGGACCGCGGCGAGGGCATCGTCATCGCCAACGTCGACACGGGCGTGCAGTACGACCACCCGGACCTCGTCGCCAACTACCGCGGCAACAACGGCGACGGCACCTTCACCAACGACTACAACTTCTACGACCCGTCCGGGAACTGCCCGTCCGACGGCAGTCCGTGCGACAACGCCGGTCACGGCACCCACACGATGGGCACGATGGTCGGCGCGAACGGCATCGGTGTCGCGCCGAAGGCCAAGTGGATCGCCGCCAAGGGCTGCGCGGACGACCACTGCTACGACGACGACCTGCTCGCGGCCGGTCAGTGGATCCTCGCGCCGACCGACCACAACGGGCAGAACCCGCGCCCGGACCTCGCCCCGAACATCGTCAACAACTCCTGGGGCTCCGACGACCCGAGCACCCCCTTCTACCAGGACATCATCGACGCCTGGAACTCCGCGGGCATCTTCGAGGCGTTCGCGGCCGGCAACGACGGCAACGGCTCGACCTGTTCGACGACCCACCCGCCCGGCTCGATGAACACGACCTACGGTGTGGGCTCCTACGACTCGGCCGGCAAGATCTCGAACTTCTCCGGCTTCGGCCCCTCCCCGATCGACGGCACGGCCAAGCCGAACATCGCCGCTCCGGGCTCCGACGTCGAGTCCGCCTGGCCGGGTTCGGCGTACAACACCATCAGCGGTACGTCGATGGCGACCCCGCACGTCGCCGGCGCCGTCGCCCTGCTCTGGTCGGCCGCACCGTCATTGGTCGGCAACATCGACGAGACCCGCAAGCTCCTCAATGAGGGCGCCCGTGACGTCGACGACACCCACTGCGGTGGCACCGCCGCCATGAACAACGTCTGGGGCGAGGGCAAGCTCGACATCCTCGCTTCCATCGACAAGGCCCCGCACACCGCGGCCATCGCCTCCGGCAAGGTCACCGACAAGGCGACCGGCAAGGCCCTGAACAACATCACGCTGAAGACCACCGATGCCGCGGGTGCGGTCCGCACCATCACCACCGGCGCCGACGGCACCTACCGGATCCCGCTCGCGGCGGGCACGTACACCTTCACGTTCAGCGGCTACGGCTACGCCGACGGCTCGGCGACCGGTGTCACCCTCACCGCGGGCCAGCCGTCCACCCAGGACTTCGCGCTGACCGCGGTCGCCTCGCACAAGGTCTCCGGCACCGTCCTCGACGTCACCGGCAAGGCGCTGCCCGGCGCCACGGTCGAACTGAACGGCACCCCGCTCGACGCCGTCACCACCGACGCCAAGGGCCAGTACACCTTCGCCAAGGTCGCCGAGGGCTCCTACAACCTCGCCGTGAAGCCGACCGCCCCGGTCGTCTGCAACGGCAACTACACCGGCGCCGCCACCGTCACCTCCGCCGACCTGGCCAAGAACGTCCAGGTCCCCAACCGCACCGACGCGGCCGGCACGTACTCCTGCGCCCCCGTCACGTCCTCCTGGATCAAGGGCTCCACGAGCACCGGCCTGACCGGCGACGAGGACGCCACGACCATCAGCCTGCCGTTCCCGGTGACGTACTACGGCGTGACGTACACCAGCGCCTCCGTGAGCACCAACGGTCTGGTGAACTTCCTCCAGCCGCGCCTGGGCGACTACGTCAACCAGCCGCTGCCGACGGCCGCGCAGCCCAACGGCGTCATCGCCGCGTTCTGGGACGACCTGACCCTGGACAAGCGCTCCAGCGTCAAGACCGCCGTCACCGGCAAGACCGGCAAGCGGCAGTTCGCCATCGTGTGGAACAACGCCGCCCTGGCCAACGACACCTCGGTGCGCGTCTCCTTCGAAGCCGTCCTCGACGAGGCCACCGGCGCCGTCACCCTCCAGTACCAGGGCATCGGCACGCAGGCGCCGCAGCGCGGCGGCTCGGCGTCCACCGGTATCGAGAACCAGGCCGGCACCGACGGCCTCGGCTCCTCCTACAACGAGACCGTCCTGAGCGACGGCACCGCCATCCGCTTCACCCCGAAGGGCGCCTGATGAGAAACATCCACCGGCGGGGCCTGCGCCTGGCCTCCGTACTGATCGCCTCCGGGCTCGCGATGAGCGTGTCCCCGGCCGTGCACGCCGCCGACGACAACGGCGTGCTGACGCTGACCGACAGCCAGGCGCAGAAGCTGTCGCAGCAGGTCACCCCCGACGTCTACGGTGACGGACGCACCCTCGGCGACCCGCTGCAGGCCGCCGAGGAGGCCAAGAAGACCGCCGAGGCCGCTGACACCACCGGCACGGCCGACGACGGTTCGTCCACCACCGCGACCAGCAAGTGGAAGCTGACGAAGAAGTCCGTCATCGAGGGCGCCCAGGGCACCGGCGCGACCTTCCCGGTCGGCGGTTCGAAGGGCGACTACTTCTCCGTCAACGGGCTCAGCCCGATCCAGCGCATCGGCGCCGACGGCAAGCAGCTGTGGTCGCGCGACGCGACGTCCCTGGACACGGACTGGCAGATCACCCCGACCCGGGGCCCGAAGGAGCCGTACCCGCCCGCCGTCATCATGGGCTTCAACGCGGTCACCCCGTTCAGCATGTCCAGCGACGACGGGATCGCCACCGGCGACCTGACCGGCGACGGCGTGGACGACATCGTCTTCAGCGCCGAGGTCGGCGTGCTGCCCTACCGCCCGTTCGTCTCGCCGGGCTCCAAGCTGCCCAACGGCACGTTCGTCACGGTCCTCGACGGCAAGACCGGCAAGACCCTGTGGTCGAAGCTGTACGCCGCCGCGTACAACATCAAGCTGGTCGGCAAGACCCTGGTGGTGGCGGACTCGGCGTACTACAACCTGAACTCGCCCGCCGGTTCCAAGGCGACGCTGCACGGCGTCCGCTTCGACTACGCCGACGGCAAGCTCACGTCGCAGGACGCCTGGACGTACGACGCCGACACCTACACCGGTGTCGCCTGGGGCTCGCTGGAGCCCCTCGGTGACGGTCTGCTCGCCGCCTCCTGGAACCAGAGCAGCCGCTACGCCGCCGACCAGGCGTCCCACGGCCGCGCCCTGGTGATCGACACCAAGGACGGCAGCCTCAAGTGGGACAAGGCGGGCAGCCTCTATGTCCGCCAGCTGCGCCTGGACGCCGCGCGCGGCCGCGTCGTGGCGCTGGAGCAGTCGGACCTGAACGACGGCGTGAAGTACGAGATCGCCGCGTACGCCCTCGCCGACGGCACGCGCACCAGCCTCAGCGAGCGGATCAACGCGCTCCCGCTCGCTCTGGAGATCGGTGACCTCCAGGGCAGCAAGAAGCCGGAGTACACGGTCAGCGAGTCCACGCTCGACGGCACCTCGATGTCCAGCAACACCGTGCGCGCGCTCGACGGCGACGACGCGAGCCTGCTGTGGGCCCGCACCGTCAAGCCGTCCGAGGCCGGCGGCGACAGCGTCTCCGCCTGGGGCCTGAAGGCCGTGGACGGCAAGATCGTCGCCTCGTACACGGACGACCTGGACTCCGCGGGCGCGCTGAACCGCAACAAGAAGGTGTACGCGCGCATCTCCGTCCTCGACGGCGCCAAGGGCGCCGTGAAGTGGGAGAAGCGCGGCCTCGTCGGCTCGTTCATGTACGCCCAGGCGTTCACGCAGAACGGCACCCGGCAGCTGCGTACCGTCGACGCGAACCAGAACGTCCGGGTCTACGACTTCAGCAACGGCAGGCAGAAGTCGCTCCAGCCGCTGGAGGGCATCCCCGTCGCCACCGCCGCCACCGACATCAACGGGGACAAGAAGAACGACGTCGTGTTCGGCGGCTCGTCCAACGGCCTGTTCGCCTACGACGGCACGACGATGGTGTCCGGCAAGCCCAAGCGGCTGTGGACGACCACGGTTCCCGGCCGGGTGGTCCAGATCATCAAGGCCGACACCGACGGCGACGGCCGTGACGAACTGGTCGTCGCCGCCAGCTCCGCGACGGCGGTCGTCGACCCGCGTACCGGCAAGGTCCTCACCACCATCAAGGCCGCCGACGGCGCGTACGTGCGCAACGTCGTCGCCTCCGACCTGGACGGTGACGGCAAGGACGAGATCGCCGTGGCCACCGACAAGGTCCGCGCCTACGAGGGCGACGGCTCCCTGAAGTGGGAGTACGCGGTCCCGGCCGAGATCGGCGCCCCCGCCTTCGCCGATCTGTCCGCGGCCGACGGCAAGGTCTACGCCCAGTACCAGACCCGCGGGCAGCTTCCCACCGGCCCCGTCGCCGTGGGCGGAGTCGCGCTGAACGGCAAGGACGGTTCGGCCGCCTGGTCGTTCACCCCGAAGGCGCCCGCCATCAGCCAGGGCGACGTCCTCGGCATACCGCTGCGGGCCGGCACGTTCGCCTCGTCCGGCATCCCGTACGCCGACGGTCACGCGGTCGTCTTCACGTACGTCGTGCGCGGCAACTCCGAGCAGCTCCCGCCCAACCAGCTGACCAACATGGTCCAGATCCGCGACGGCCGCACCGGCGAACTGCTGCACGAGGCCGAGGCGGGCGGCTACGCCACCCTCGCGAACTGGCTGACCGGTCCCGAGGGCCTGGTGGAGAACAGCCTCGTCTCCCTGCGCACGTACGGCGCCGACGGCGCGGACCGCGCCCCGCTCACGCAGCCCGAGATCCGCAGCGGCTCGTTCGCCACGGGCCCGGACGGCGCCCGCGTCCTGGTCCGCAGCGGCGAGACGTTCGTCTCGCTGTACGACCCGGCGGTGCTGAAGGGAGAGTCCGGCGCCTACCAGCCGTCCGTCGCCAGCTACGACTCGATCGGCGAACGTGAGCACTTCGTGGCCGACCTCGACGGTGACGGCAAGGACGAGGTCGTCCTGCTGCCGTACGACGAGTACAACGCCGACCGTACGGCCGACCTGGTCGGCAACGAGGTGAGCAATCCGTACACGGCGATCCGCTCCGCCACCACGCTGACCATCGACAAGGGCTGACGCCCGGCAGCGCTGATCGATGAGAACCCCCTGGGCCTCGCCCAGGGGGTTCTTGCGTTCACCGCGCCGACGACCGTCTGTGATGCCCCTGTGGTGCCCCTGTCACCTCGGCAGTAATTCCTCAGTAACAGCGGGCTCCTAGCGTGCGCGCTCCCCCGTACCGTTCTTGGAGGAGCACCCTCGATGCACCTGCCCAGACCGCCCCGGCGCAGATCCGCCACATGGGCCGCGGCCGCGTTCACCGCGACCGCCCTGGCCGCCGGCGTGATGCCGGCCGTCGCCGCCGACACCCCGTCCGCCGCCGTCACCGCGAAGATCGATCCTTCGCTGAGCAGCGCCGTGGCCAAGGGGGGCGACGCCACCTTCTTCGTCGTCCTCAAGGACCAGGCGGACCTGTCCGGCGCGAAGAAGCAGAGGACGCACGCCAAGAAGGCGGCGGCCGCCTTCAAGGAGCTGCGCTCCCACGCCGACGACAGCCAGGCCTCGTTGCGCTCCTTCCTCGACAAGGAGAAGGTCGGCCACAAGGACTACTGGATCGCCAACACCATCCAGGTCACCGGCGACCAGGACCTCGTCGACGAGCTCGCCAGGCGTTCGGACGTCGCCTCGATCGTCAAGCAGCGGACGTTCAAGCTCGACGACATCGAGACCTCCGGCGCGAAGGTCACCAAGTCGCGTACCACGGCGGCCGGTTCGGATGCGTCCACCGGAGCCGACGCGGCCCCTCAGTGGGGTGTCGCCGACATCAAGGCCGACCAGGTCTGGGACCAGTACCAGGACCGCGGCGAGGGCATCGTCGTCGCGAGCGTCGACACGGGCGTGCAGTACGACCACCCGGACCTCGTCGCCAACTACCGCGGCAACAACGGCGACGGCACCTTCACCAACGACTACAACTTCTACGACCCGTCGGGTGTGTGCGCCACCAGCACCACCCCGTGCGACAACGCCGGTCACGGCACCCACACGATGGGCACGATGGTCGGCAAGAACGGCATCGGTGTCGCGCCGAACGCCAAGTGGATCGCCGCCAAGGGCTGCGAGAGCGACAACTGCACGGACGGCAACCTGCTCGCGGCCGGCCAGTGGATCCTCGCGCCGACCGACCACAACGGGCAGAACCCGCGCCCGGACCTCGCCCCGAACATCGTGAACAACTCCTGGGGCGAGAAGGGCAATTCGACGTTCTACCAGGACATCATCGCGGCCTGGAACTCCGCGGGGATCTTCGAGGCGTTCGCGGCCGGCAACGAGGGCAACGGCTCGACCTGCTCGACGACGACCTCGCCCGGTTCGGGTGCCTCGACCTACGGTGTCGGCTCCTACGACTCGGCCGGCAAGATCTCGAACTTCTCCGGCTTCGGCCCGTCCCTGCTCGACGGCTCGGCCAAGCCGGACATCACCGCGCCGGGCTCCAACGTCAAGTCCACGTGGCCGGGTTCGGCGTACAACACCATCAGCGGTACGTCGATGGCGACCCCGCACGTCGCCGGCGCCGTCGCCCTGCTCTGGTCCGCCGCTCCCTCCCTGGTCGGCAACATCGACGAGACCCGCAAGCTCCTCGACGAGGGCGCCCGTGACGTCGACGACACCCACTGCGGTGGCACCGCCGCCATGAACAACGTCTGGGGCGAGGGCAAGCTCGACATCCTCGCCTCCGTCGACAAGGCCCCGCACACCGCGGCCATCGCCTCCGGCAAGGTCACCGACAAGGCCACCGGCGCCGCGCTGAACAACGTCACCGTGCAGACCACCGACGCCGCCGGCACGGTCCGCACCGTCACCACCGGCACGGACGGCACCTACCGCCTGCCGCTCGCGGCGGGTACGTACACCTTCGCCTTCAGCGACTACGGCTACGCCGCCGGCACGGCCACCGGTGTCACGCTCACCGCCGGCCAGGCCTTCACCCAGGACTTCGCGCTGACCGCGGTCGCCTCGCACAAGGTCTCCGGCACCGTCCTCGACGTCACCGGCAAGCCCCTGCCCGGCACCAAGGTCGAACTGATCGGCACCCCGCTCGACGCCGTCACCACCGACGCCAAGGGCCAGTACACCTTCGCCAAGGTCGCCGAGGGCTCCTACCGCCTCGCGGCCAGGCCCACCGCCCCGGTCCTGTGCAACGGCAACTACACCGGCGCCGCCACCGTCACCTCCGCCGACCTGACCAAGGACGTCCAGGTCCCCAACCGCACCGACAACGCGGGCAGCACCAGCTGTGCCCCGGTCGCATACTCGTGGATCAAGGGCTCCGGCAAGGTCGCCCTGACCGGTGACGAGGACGCGAGGACCATCTCGCTTCCCTTCCCGGTCAAGGTCTACGGCGTCTCGTACACCAGCACCTCGGTCACGACCAACGGTCTGCTGAACTTCCTCCAGCCGCGCCTGGGTGACTACGCCAACGTCGCCCTGCCGAGCGCCGGGCAGCCCAACGGCGTCGTCGCCCCCTTCTGGGACGACCTGGTCCTCGACGGCAAGTCGAGCGTGCAGACGGCCACCACCGGCTCCAAGGGTTCGCGTTCCTTCGCGGTCGTCTGGAACAAGGCGCAGCTCCTCGACGGTTCGGGTGCCCGCGTGACCTTCGAGGCGGTCTTCTCCGAGGCGACCGGCGCGGTCACCTTCCAGTACCAGGCGGTGCCGGGCCAGGGCTCGGGCGCGACCGTCGGCATCGAGAACCAGGCGGGCACCGACGCCCTCCAGTACTCCTTCAACCAGAACGCCCTCACGGATCTGTCCGCGATCCGCTTCACCCCGAAGGCCGCGTGATGACGACCAGAACCTCCAGACGAGGCGTGCGCCTCGCATCCGCCCTGGTGGCGGCGGGCCTCGTGATCGGCGTGGCCCCGGCGACCGCCGTCGCCGACGACGACAGCGGCGTCATGACGCTGACGGAAGCGCAGGCCGACACCCTGGCCGAGCGCATCCAGCCCGACGTCTACGGCGACCAGGCCCAGAAGTCCGACCCGCAGAACGCGATCCCGGACGCGGACACGAACACGGCCTCCGGCGACGACTCCGGCGCCTCCACCGACGCGCTGCCGACCCCGACCGTCACCGCCAAGGGCTACTCCGAGAGCGTCACCGGCATGGCGGCGACCGCACCGGTGGCGGGCACGAACGGCGACTACTTCACCCTGAACGCCCTGGGTGCCATCACCCGGAGCACCGCCGACGGCAAGAAGGTGTGGGGGCGGACCAACAACTCCTACTACCAGGAGTGGAAGCTCCCGCCGCTGTCCGCGCGCTTCTCCAAGGAGCCGTACCCGGCCCGCATCTCCATGGGCTTCAACGCGGTCACCGCGTTCGGCGCGGCGTCCGACGACGGCTACGCGACGGGTGACCTGACCGGCGACGGCGTCCCCGACCTCGCGTTCAGCGCCGATGTCGGCACTTTCCCGTACCGGCCGTTCGTCTACGGCGACAGCACGCTGCACACCGGCACCTTCGTGACGATCCTCGACGGCGCGACGGGCAGGACGCTGTGGTCGAAGCTGTACGCGGGCGCCTACAACATCAAGCTCGTCGGCCAGACCCTCGTCGTCGCGGACACGCCGTACTACAACACCTCGGCGTCCTCCGCCTCCACCTCGACGCTGACCGGCATCCGCTTCGACCACGCCGACGGCAGGCTGACGCCGGCGCAGACGTGGTCGTACGGCACCGGGAAGTTCCTCGGCGCCGCCTGGGCGAGCCTGGAGCCGCTGGGTGACGGTCTGGTCGCCGCCTCCTGGAACGAGCGCAAGACCTCCGCCACCGCCCCGGCCACCGGCCACACGCTCGTCATCGACACCGCTGACGGCAGCGTCAAGTGGAACAAGGCCACGGACGGCCTGTACTCGCGCCAGCTGCGCCTGGACGCCTCCCGCCAGCGGATCGTCGCGCTGGAGACGTCGGACTACCGCGACGGCGTCCGGTACGAGATCGCCTCCTACGACCTCGCCACCGGTACCCGCACCTCGCTGGACAACCGGATCAACGCGTTCGCGACCGCCCTGGTCGTCGGCGACGTCCGCGGGGACGGCAAGCCCGAGTACACGGTCAACGAGATCACCCTCGACCCGAACCTCTTCGTCAACACCGACACCGTCCGCAGCCTGGACGGCGCCACCGCCGAAGTGGCCTGGCAGCGCACCATCAAGCGCGACGCCGGCAACGGCAGGGACGGCGGCATCGCCTGGAACCTGTCCGCGGTCGACGACAAGATCGTCGCCTCGTACCAGGACGACCAGGAGTACAACGCCGCCATCAACCCGAGCGCCACGCGCTACGCCCGCCTCGCGGTGCTCTCGGGCAAGGACGGGTCGGTGAACTGGGAGAAGCGCGGCGTGGTCGCCTCCCAGGCGTGGGCCCAGCCGTTCGAGGACGGCGGCAAGTGGCGGCTGCGCACGGTCGACACCGACCAGAACCTCTGGGAGTACAACCTGGGCAACGGTGACCAGAAGTCGCTGCGCCCGCTCCAGGGCGAGCTGTCGTCCGGCGTCCTGATGGACGTCAACGGCGACGGCAAACAGGACGTCATCGCGGGCGGCCAGTCGCGCGGCCTGTTCGCCTTCGACGGTCCCTCGATGCTCGAAGGCACCCCCGAGGTGCTGTGGAAGGCCACCCTCCCCGGCCAGATCCACAAGATCGTCAAGGCCGATGTCGACGGTGACGGCAAGGACGAGCTGGTCGTCGCCGCGGACACCGCCACCGCTGTCGTCGAGCCGGCCACCGGCAAGGTGAGCACGGTCATCGACGGCAAGGGCCAGTTCGTGTGGACGGTCGCCACCGGTGACGTCGACGGGGACGGCCGGGCCGACATCGTGGTCCCGACCGACCAGGTCCAGGCCTACTGGGGCAACGGCAAGCGGCTGTGGGCGTACACCGCCCCCGAGGAGAACTCGGTCTTCGGTGAGGCCAGCATCGGCGACCACCGGGTCTACGCCCAGTACAGCAGCCGCAACGCGTTCCCGGTCGCCGAGGAGAAGCCGAGCGGAGCCGTCGCGCTGCGCGGAGCCACCGGCAAGCCCGCATGGACCGACTCGGACCCGCAGCCGGGTGACGTGAAGCAGGTCTTCGGCAGCTCGATGCGGGCCGGGACCTTCGCCTCCGCGGCCATCCCGTACGCGGACGGTCACGCGGTCGCCATGGCCTGGCTGGTCCAGAAGTCCAACGGCTCCCTCGGCGGGATGGTCGAGATCCGGGACGGCCGCACGGGCAAGCCGCTGCACACCGCCCCGGCCGGCGGCCCCTGGACCTACGGCAACTGGTACACCGACGCCAAGGGCCTGTACCTGACGACCGCCGGAACGGTCACCCGCTTCGGGGCCAACGGGGTGGACCAGCAGGCGAAGTCCACCGGATTCATCTCGACCTCGGGCTTCCTCGACGGACCGAACGGCACGCAGTACCTGCTCGGTTCGGGTGCCGGCGGCTTCGATCTGATGGACCCGGCGCAGATCGACGAGGGCTACCTCTCCCGGATGTCCTACGGCAACATCCTCGGTGGCCGCGAGTACCTCTCCGGCGACCTGGACGGCGATGGCGTCGACGAGGTCGTCTCGCTCACCTTCGACCAGACCGGCACTAACCGGATGGCCGAGCTGATCGGCGGCGGCTACCTCACCCCGTACACCGCGATCCGCCAGCTGACGGTGTTCTCCGTCTCCTGACGCACGCGCGGCCGGACCGCTGATCCGCCGAGAACCCCCTGGGCCCTCGCTCAGGGGGTTCTCAGCATGCTCGGTTACAGTTGCGCCCTCATGAGCAAGCAGCGGACTGACAGCACGAATTCGGCCACTCCACTGCTGCGTCTGCACCTTTTTGGCGGCTTTGCGGCGACTCGTGACGGCGGCCCCGCGCCCGCCGAGCGCTGGGCCCGCCCCAGCGCCCAGACCCTCGTGAAGCTCCTCGCCGTGGTCCCCGATCACCAGCTCCACCGCGAGCAGGCGATGGACATCTGCTGGCCCGACGCCGATCCGCACTCGGCGACCGGCAGTCTGCGCGTCGCCCTGCACGCCGCGCGCCGTGCCCTGGAACCCGAACTCGCGCCGCGCGCCTCCTCCTCGTACCTGATAACCGACGGCGCCCTGATACGTCTCGATCCGGCCACCGTACGGATCGACGCGGACGAGGCCGAGGCGGCGGCGCGGGCCGCGCTCGCCTCCGGGCGGCCCGGCGAACTGGCGGCGGCGCTGGGCCGGTTCACGGGGGAGCTGCTGCCCGAGGACCGGTACGCGAGCTGGGCCCAGACCCGCCGCGAGCACCTGGCGGCTCTGCGCGAGGAGGTGCTCCTCGCGCTCGCCGCCGCGCACATGGCCCAGGGGTCACCGGCCGAGGCGATCGGGGTCGCCGAGCAGGTCCTTGCCGTGAGCCCCGCCGAGGAGCTGGCCCACCGCATCGTCATCGAGGCCTGTCTGCGCCAGGGGCTGCGGCGCCGGGCCGTGCAGCAGTACCACCTGTGCCGGGCCGCCCTCGACGCCGAACTCGGGGTGCGCCCGGGGCCCGAGACCGAGCGGCTGCACCGGGCCGCCCTGGACACCGCGCCCGCCACCGCCTCCTCCGCGCCCTCGCTCCCGGCGCTCCTGCGGGCCCCGGCGGCGGCGCCGCTGCGCGGCCGTGACAACGTTCTCTCCCGGCTGCTCGCGGCGGACGGGCCGCCGGTCACCCTGCTCACCGGCGAGGCCGGGATCGGCAAGACGTGCCTGGTCGGCGAGGTCGCCCGGCGGGCCGCCGCGGACGGGGCTGCCGTGCTGTGGGGCGGCGGGCACGACGCGGAGGGGCGCACGCCGTACGGGGCGTTCGCGGAGGCCCTCGACGGCTGGCTGGCCGAGTGGGACGCGGCCGAGCGCGCCCAGGTCGGCGCCGAGTATCCCGAACTGGCCGCGTTCCTCCCGTCGCTGGGGCGGGTGCGGGCCGACGGCGAGCGCAGTCCGGAGGAGGAGCGGGACCGGCTGTTCCGGGCGGCGTCCGGACTGCTCGGCGAGGTCTGCGCGACCCGGCCGGTGTGGGTGATCCTCGATGACCTGCACGCCGCCGACGAGGGCTCGTTCCAGCTGCTGAGCCATCTGGCGCGGCGGGGTGAAGGCGCCCTGCGCTTCCTGGTGACCTACCGCGAGGAAGAGGTCCCCGAGGGCGACCCGCGACGCTTCGCGCTGGCCGCGCTGCAACGTCAACGGCTCGCCGTGCGCGAGGAGTTGGGGCGGCTCGACCGGGACGCGTGCCGGGCCGTGGTGCGCGACGCGGGCACGCCGGACGACGGGCTCGACCGTGTCTGGCAGCTCTCGCTGGGCAACCCGCTGTTCGCCCTGGAACTGGCCCGCGGCCCCTTCACGGACGAAGCCCCCGACGGCGTACGGCAGTTGGTGGGCGAGCGGCTCGCACGACTGGACCGGGACACGCGGCGGGTCGTGGAGGCGCTGTCGGTCGCGGGCGGCGAGGCCGCGCTGCCCGAGCTCCTCGACGTCGCCGCGCACGGACTGCGGCCCGCGCTCGACGCGGCGGCCGCCGCCGACGCCCTGGAGGCCGCCATCGCCGTCGCCCTCGTGGAGGAGCGGCAGGTCGTGGTCGCGGGCCGGGCGGAGGCCGGGCTCGCCTTCCGCCACCCGCTGGTCCGTCTCACCTGCTACGAGCAGCTGACGGTCGTACGGCGACAGCAGCTGCACGCCGCGTTCGCGCAGACGGTGCTGCGCCGCCGCCCGGACGCCGTCGACACCCTCGCCTCGCACTTCGCGCGCGCCGACGACCCGCGCGCGGCCGAGTACCTGCACCGCGCCGCCGAGCGGGCCGCCGCCGTCTACGCCAACGACACCGCCGACCGCTACTACCGCGACCTCGTCGCCCGGCTCGACGTGGACGCCGCCCGGGCCCGGCTCGCACACGCCCAAGTGCTGCGCCGCATGGGCCACTTCGGGCAGGCGGCCGACGTGCTGCGGCTCGCGCTCGCCGAGTTCGTGCGGCGCGGCGACCACGACGACACCGTGCTCGCGGCCGCCCGGCTCGCCGAGACCCTCGTCAAGGCCGAGAACCCGGCGGCGGCCCTCACGCTGCTGCACCGGCACGGCCCGGCCGGGGAGACCGGCCCCGAGCCGACGGCCGCCCACTTCCTCGCCCGCTCCGTCGCCCTCGGCGTGCAGGGCGCGTACGAGGACGGGTACGCGGCCGCCCGGCAGGCGCTGGCCGCCGCGCTGCGCGTGCCCGGCGTCACCGGGCAGGGGCTGATCGCGCGCTGCCACGCGGGGCAGGCCACGAACCTGGCGCTCGCCGGACGGTTCCGCGAGGCCCGGGAGGCCGCCGCTCTGGCGCTGGCGCCCGCCGAGGCGTACGGGGACTCGGCGCTGCTCGGTTCCGTGCTGTCCGTGCTGCGGGAGAACGCGCGCCGCGAGGGGCGGCTGCGCGAGGCCGTCGCCACGGGGCGGCGCGCCCTCGGGCTCGCGGAGGAGTCGGGCGATCCGACCGCCGCCGCGTTCGAGCGGGCCAATCTGGCCGAACTGCGGTTGCTGCTGTGCGAGTTCGACGAGGCGCGGGAGCTGGCGGAGGCGGCCGTCGCGGGGGTGGAGGCGGGCGACGCGTGGTCGTTGCCGTACGCGCTCGCGGCGCTGGCCAGGGTACGGATGCGGGACGGGGCGGCCGGGCGGGCCGAGCCGTTGCTCGACCGGGCGGAGCGGCTGGCCGGGGCGGACCGGCAGGCCCACTTCGAGGTGCGCACCGCCCGCGCCGAACTCGCCCTGCTCCAGGGGCGGCCCGAGCGGGTCGTGGCACTGCTGCCCGCTGGGGAGGCGCCGGTGCTCGCCGCGTGGGCCGAACTCCACGCCGGGCGGCGGGAGTCGGCTCGTGCGATCGCCGCGGCGGAGATCGAGCGGGCGGTGGGGGCCGGGGAGCGGCTCGCGGAGGTGGAGGCGCGGGCCGTGCTCGGCGCGGCCGCTCGGGAGGGCGGGGTACTGGACCGTGCGGAGGCGCTGGCCTCCGCGCTGCCCTATCCGGCGGGGGTTGCGCGGGTGCGGGGGGCGCGGGCCCGTTTCGGGGTGGCGGGTTGGGCACCGTAACTCCGACCGTCCGCTGCCTTCTACAGGTCCGGTGGGGCTTCTCGCGCAGTTCCCCGCGCCCCTGAAAGACCGACTTTGTCTACAGGTCCGGTGGGGGCTGGGCGCGCAGTTCCCCGCGCCCCTGAGATGTGCACCTTCGGTGCGACATCTCCCCGACGGGGTGAAGGCTGCGCGCAGCGCATGCCTTCAGGGGCGCGGGGAACTGCGCGAGAAGCCCCACCAGCCCGCACTCGGCAAACAGGGAGACTCCGCCACGGCGAACAGCCGTGCTTCTAGGGGCGCGGGGAACTGCGCGAGAAGCCCCACCGGCCCGCAGGCGGCGGACCAAGAGTCTCGGCCACGGCGCGGAGCCGTGCCTTCAGGGGCGCGGGGAACTGCGCGGGCGGCGACCGCCGGGGCGCACTCGGGCACCCGGAGAGGGCGAGACGCGGGGGCGGGCCCCGCCGCGTGCGCCCAGGCCGGACGCCAACAGCAGCAACGCACCCAGCATGACGAACGGGGCCGCCGTACCCGCCACCCCCGCGATCAGCCCCGCGGAGGCAGGCGCCGCCACCTGCCCGAGACGATTGCCGGTGAGGCGCAGCGCCAGGGCCGTGGAACGGGCATCGGGCGGCGACGCCTGGACGACCGTGGTCATCGACAGGGGCTGGCCCACCCCCAGGCAGAAACCGAGCAGGACCAGGATCACGGCCAGCGCCCACACGGGCACCGGAAGGGCGATCGCCGCGCACAGCACCGCGGCGAGCAGGCACGTCGTGGCGATCAGGAGGGATCGGCCCAGCCAGTCGATGAGCGGGGTCATGACCAGCCGGCAGGCGATCGTGGCGCCCGCGCGCAGGCTCAGCAGGACACCGATCACGGACGGCGCGATCCCCCGGTGCTCGCCGACGACGGGGAGGTACGCCGTGAGGATGTCCGTGGCCGAGAGCACGGCGAGGCTGATGAAGATGCCGCCGGGGACGCCACGGGTGCGCAGGATGCGGTGGACGGGGACGCGGGGCGTGTCCTTGCCCGTACCGGAACTCGTCGGCGTACGACGGGACTCGATGCGCCACAGCGTGGTGCAGGCGACCACGCAGACGCCCGCCGAGACGATCAGCGCCCGTGCGCTGGTGCCCGCCATGTCGGGGCCGCCGATGACCGCGCCCGCGGCGATCGGGCCGACGAGCTGGCCCAGGGAGGCGCCGATGGTGAAGTGGCCGAAGTTGCGGTCCTGTTCGTCCGGCGCGGACTGGCGGGCGACGATCGACTGGGCGCCGATGACGAAGCAGAGGTGGCCGAGCCCCATCACCCCGCTCCACGCCGCCATCCAAGTGAGGGAGCCGGCCGTGCCGCTGAGCGCGCAGCCGCCCGCGATGAGGACGACGCCGACGGGCAGCAGCGGGGCGCACCGGCCGTGGTCGGTGCGGCGGCCGAGCGGGACGGCGGCGAAGAGCGGGAGCAGGGCGTAGACCCCCGCGATGACGCCGACGGCACGCTCGTCGGCGCCGAGCGCGAGGGCCCGGTAGGACACGGCGGGCCGCGCCATCGACACCGCCCCCTGCGCGAAGGCGAAGGCGATGACGAGGCGCAGCAGCCAGCCGCGGGAGACGGTCGTCACGGGGTCACAGGATCCCGAAGAGGAAGCCGGCGCCGAGGACGACGAGGGCGGTCAGGGCGGCCCATTTCACGGTGAACTTGGTGTGGTCGCCGAACTCGACCTTGGCCATGCCCACGAGGACGTAGACGGCGGGCACCAGCGGGCTGGACATGTGCAGCGGCTGGCCGACGAGCGAGGCGCGGGCGATCTCCAGGGAGGAGACGCCGTGCGCGGCGCCGGCCTCGGAGAGGACCGGCACGATGCCGAAGTAGAAGCCGTCGTTCGACATGAAGTACGTGAAGGGGATCGACAGGACGCCGGTGACGAGGGCCATGTGCGGGCCCATCCAGTCGGGGATGCCGCCGACGACCCACTCGGCCATGTGGTCGACCATGCCGGTGCCCTGGAGGACGCCGGTGAAGACGGCGGCGGCGAAGACCATGCCGGAGACGTTGAGGACGTTCTCGGCGTGGGCGCCGATGCGCGCCTTCTGGTCGGGCATGTGCGGGTAGTTGACGGAGAGGGCGAGGGCGGCGCCGAGCATGAAGAGGACCGGGATCGGCAGCCACTCCATGATCATGGCGGTGAGCAGGGTGACCGTCAGGAGCGCGTTGAACCAGTAGAGCTTGGGGCGGAGCGTGGCGCGGTTCGGGTCGAGGCCCGCGAACGTCTCGCCGTCCTCGTTCTCGAAGGAGGGCGCCGCGTGGTCGCCGCCGCCGGTGGCCGCCTTGCCGGAGGCCGGGCCGCCGCCCGCGCCGACCAGGACCTTCTCGTCGGCGGTCTCGGTCACGGTCTCGGTGACCTCGTCCAGCGAGAGATACCCGAGGCGCTTGCGCTCACGACGGCCGAGGACGTACGCGAGGACGAAGACGAAGACGAGGCCCACGGCGAGCGCCGGGATCATCGGCACGAAGATGTCGCTGGCGTCGAGCTTGAGCGCGGTGGCGGCGCGGGCCGTGGGGCCGCCCCAGGGCAGGGTGTTCATGACGCCGTTGGCGGTCGCGGCGACACCGGTCATCACGACGAGGCTCATCTTCAGGCGCTTGTACAGCGGGTACATCGCCGAGACGGTGATCATGAAGGTGGTGGAGCCGTCGCCGTCGAGGGAGACGATCGCGGCGAGCACGGCGGTGCCGACGACGATCCGCACCGGGTCGGCCTTGGCGAACTTCAGGATGCCGCGGACGATCGGGTCGAAGAGGCCGACGTCGATCATCACGCCGAAGTAGACGATCGCGAACATCAGCATCGCGGCGGTGGGCGCCAGGTCGCCGATGCCGGCGATGACGTAGTCGCCGAGGTGGGCCCCCTTGCCCACCAGCACGCAGAACAGTGCGGGGATGAGCACGAGCGCCGCGATCGGCGACACCTTCTTCATCATGATCAGCACCAGGAAGGTGGCGATCATGACGAATCCGAGGATCGTCAGCATGGGTGGGTTCCTATCCGTTCGCCGTTGAAGTTCGCCGTTGAACTCCCACTCGGGGATGGCGGTCAGCGAGACGTTAGGGCCCGTCCATTTGCGTTAACAAGATGTTGACGCGTGAGCAATAAGCGCAAAACTCCAGGTCACAGCGTTGGGGCCGACGGGTTCAGTCCAGGACGCGCGCCAGGTACGCCCGCAGCAGCGCCCGCGTCTCCTCGATGATCGGCCCGTCGCCCGCCGGGTCGAGCCGGAAGGCGAGGCGGACCAGGGCGTCGGCGGACTCGACGGCGACCAGGAACGTGCGGCGCAGGGTGGGGTCGGGGGTGCGGCCGAGGTGGGGGGCGAGGAGGTCGGTGAGGGTGTCGGCGACGCGGTGGTTGGGGTCGGCGTCGGGTGCGCCCACCGGGATCTGGGTGCCGAAGTCGACGAGGGAGAAGCCGGGGGCGGTGCGCTTCATGGCGAGGTACTCGTCGAGGATCGCGTCCATCGCGCCCCGCCAGTCGTCGGCCGGGAGCGCGCCGAGCCGCTCGCGCACCCGCTCCGCGTAGCGCTCCAGGTTGCGCTGGGCCAGGGCGTCGACCATGGCCCGCTTGTTGCTGAAGAAGCGGTAGACCGAGCCGATGGGGACGTCGGCGCGGATGGCGACGGCGCGGGTGCTCAGCTCGTCGTAGCCGGCTTCGTCGAGGAGTCCCGCGCAGGCGTCGAGGATCCGGGCCAGTCGCTCGGCGCTGCGCTGCTGAACGGGCGTGCGGCGCAAGGGCGTCGGTGGAGGCATGCCGATCACCCTACGGCCGGGGACGCGGTCTCGGCGCCGGACGCGGTGAGGTCGGCGGTGGCCTCGACCGGGGTGCCGTCGACCGCCCACACGGTGTGGTCGTCGGCGAAGAGCCGGGCGGTGAGCTGGTGGGTGCCGCGGCTGAGCCGGCGGCCGTCGAGGTGGTGGCCGGTCGCGCGCAGCACGGCCAGACGCCTGCCGTCGAGGTAGAGCCGGGCGTAGCCGCGGCCGTGCTCGGCGCGGGACGGGGTGCCCGCCGGGCTGAGCCGGAAGTGGCGGACCCGGATGCGGATGTCCCAGCCGCCGTCCCGGCTCCCGTCCGGGGTGACGACGACGCCGACCTCCGGGGCGTCCTCCTCGGGGATCTGCCGGAACCGGTGGCCCTCGTCGTCGGTGCGGTCGAGGACCGTGCCGACCTGGCGCGGTCCCCCGTCGTCGGAGCCGCAGCCGGCGAGGCCCGTGACGAGGGCGCACGCGAGGAGGGCGGCGGCGATTCGTCGGCCCGGCGGCGTCCTCAGCATGCCCGGGACAGTAGAGGACTGTTCACGTCTGCGGATCCCTCTCGGGGAGGAGCCGCACCCCGCGGGGGTGGCCCTGCGGCGTACCTCTTGCGCGGGGTGCCCGTGAATCCTACGGTTGTCCATAGGAATCATTGACGAGGGAGCGATGATGAGCGGGGACGTTCGCAAGACGGCCGAAGGCCTCACCTATCTGACGGGCTTCGGCAACGAGCACGCGTCGGAGGCCGTGCCCGGGGCCCTGCCCGAGGGACGGAACTCTCCGCAGCGCGCCCCGCTCGGCCTGTACGCGGAGCAGCTCAGCGGCAGCGCGTTCACCGAGCCGCGCGCCCACAACCGGCGTTCGTGGCTGTACCGGATCCGTCCGTCGGCGGCGCACCCGGAGTTCACCCGCGGCGACAACCTCGGGGTCCGCACGGCGCCGTTCCACGAGACGGTGCCCGACCCGAACCGCCGCCGCTGGAACCCGCTGCCGGACCCGGCGCCCGGCACGGACTGGCTGGCGGGCCTGTGGACGCTCGGCGGCAACGGCGACGCGACGCAGCGCACCGGCATGGCCGTGCACCTCTACCACGCCAACTCCTCGATGACCGACCGGGTGTTCAGCGACGCCGACGGCGAGCTGCTGATCGTCCCGGAGCTCGGCGGGCTGCTGCTGCGCACGGAGTTCGGGCTGCTGGCGGTGGCGCCGGGCGAGGTGGCGCTGGTCCCGCGCGGCGTCCGCTTCCGCGTGGAGCTCCTGGACGGGACGGCCCGCGGGTACGTGTGCGAGAACTACGGCGCGCCGTTCCAGCTGCCCGACCTCGGCCCGATCGGCGCCAACGGCCTGGCGAACGCACGGGACTTCCGGGCCCCGGTCGCCGCGTACGAGGACGCGGAGGACGCGGAGGACGCGGTGGAGGTGGTGAACAAGTACTGCGGCAACCTCTGGACCGCGACGTACGACCACTCCCCGCTGGACGTCGTGGCCTGGCACGGCAATCACGTCCCGTACGTGTACGACCTGCGCCGCTTCAACGTCATCGGGACGATCTCCTACGACCACCCGGACCCGTCGATCTTCACGGTGCTGACGTCCCCGTCCGACACCCCCGGTCTCGCGGGAGTCGACTTCGTCGTCTTCGCGCCGCGCTGGCTGGTGGGCGAGGACACGTTCCGCCCGCCGTACTTCCACCGGAACGTGATGAGCGAGTACATGGGGCTCATCGAGGGGGCCTACGACGCGAAGGCGGAGGGCTTCGTGCCGGGCGGCGGCTCGCTGCACAACATGATGTCGGCGCACGGGCCCGACCGGGAGACGTTCGATCGCGCGAGCGCGGCCGAGCTGAAGCCGGCCAAGGTGGACGACGGTCTTGCGTTCATGTTCGAGACGCGGTGGCCCGTGGTGCTTGCTCCGCAGGCTGAGCGGGCCGGGCATCTGCAGCGGGGGTACGACGAGGTGTGGCGGGGTCTGGAGCGGCACTTCCGGGGGTGACCGGGATGCGCTTCGGCGTCCGCCGGGTTCGGAGCACTGGCGTCCGCGGGCCGGTGGGGCTTCTCGCGCAGTTCCCCGCGCCCCTGGGGCGACCCGTTGAAGGCTGCGCGTCAGCGCATGCCTTCCAGGGGCGCGGGGAACTGCGCGACCAGCCCCCACCGGGGAGCACCCGCCCACCGCACCGGAACCCGGCAGACCAGAAGGTGCCCACCCCCGCCGCCACATTGCGTCAAGGCCCCCCGACCGATACGGATAACCCGTGACGTCATTCGCCCCGGACTCGATCGTCCTGAACCGCAAGTTGCCGCTCTGGTATCAGGTGTCGCAGTCCCTGCGCGCCTCCATACTCGGCAGATCCCCGCACGACCCCCTCCGCCTCCCCACCGAGGAACAGCTCGCGGGCCACTACGGAGTCTCCGTGCTCACGATGCGGCAGGCCCTGAAGGAGCTGGAGGACGAGGGGCTGATCACCCGGCACCGGCGCCGCGGCACCTTCATCGAACCGGACGTGCGGCAGAGCGCCCCGGTCCGCCTGCTGGGGTCCGTCGACGCGATCGTGGCGCAGCAGTCCGGCATGACGACGGAGCTGCTGGACCACGGCCCGGCCCCGGTCCCGGTGGCGTACGCGGAGCTGTTCCCCGGGGCCGACACCGTCGCGGCGTACCACCGGCTGCGCTCCGACGAGAAGACCGGCGAGCCGACGAACCACGCCCGCAACTACGTGCGCCCCGAGCTGGGCGAGCAGATCGACCTGGACGATCTGGCGCGCTGGCCGATGACGAAGGTGCTGCGGGACGTCGTCGGCGTGCGGATCAGCCGGATCACGGACTCGGTGGAGGCGCGCCTCGCGGACCCGGAGACGGCCCGGCTCCTGGAGGTGCCGTTGCTGAGCCCGATCCTGCACTACACCGGCATCACGTACGACGAGGAGGGGCGGGTCCTGGACGTGGCGGTCATCCACTACCGCGGGGACCGGTTCTCCTTCACGGTGACGCTGGACGCCGATTGAGCGCGCGGGCCGGGGACGTACGATGCCGGGCGTGACGAACGACCGGCTCACCGATGCCCTGCCGCTGGCGGACCTCATGCCGTGGTCCGTCGCCCCGCTGCGTCTGGGCCGGTCCTGGCCCGTCGCGCCGGACGCCGCGTCCCTCAGGGCGCGTTGGGACTCCTTCGTACGGTCGGAGCCGGCCGAGCGGGAGGCGCTGCTCGAACCGTCCCGGGTCCGGACGCTGCACGCGGCGGCGGCCCAGCTCCCCGGTCAGCGGGCGGGCACCGAACCGCTGGCGCAGGCCGCGGGGCCGTGCCCCGAGCCGGTGCGGGTGCTGCACGGGCCGTTCGACGAGCAGTGGCTCATCCCCGACCAGCGGCTGATCGACGCGGCCCGCCCCGAGTTGTGGCGGGTGGCGGACGCGCGCCAGCTGTTCCTGGTGGAGCAGGGGTACGTGCCCGAGGGCGGCGGCCCCGCCGTGCTGGCCTGCGCGGTCCTCCCCGAGGGCCGCTCCCCCGCCGGCCGGCCGGGCCGGATCCGCCCGCTGTACCGGCGCCCGGACGGCGCGGAGCCGAACGTGGCGCCCGGTCTGCTCACGCACCTGTCCGGGACGTACGACACCGAGGTGCGGGCCGAGGACCTGCTCGCGTGGATCCTGGCCGTGGCCGTCCGGGACGCGGCGGGCTGCCGGGTGCCGCTGACCGCGGATCCGGACGTGTGGGCGCGCGGCGTCGAACTGGGCCGCCGCGCGCTGTGGTTGCAGCGTCGCGGGGAGGGCGCCGAGCGTCCCAAGCTGCCCGGCGGGCGGCGGCCGTACGTGCGGGCGCCGCTGCCGGACCGTCCGGCCGAGCTGCTCTACGACCGGGACGAGGAGGCACTCCTGGTCGGCGACGGACGCATCTCCCCGGTGCCCGCGGCGGCCTGGGACTTCCACGTCGGCGGGGTCCGGGTCCTGGAGCAGTGGTTCGGGCGGCGCACCGCGCGGGGCGAGCCGGGCACGCTGTCGGCCGTGCGTCCGGCGACCTGGCCGCAGGCGTGGACGTCGGAGCTGCTCGAACTGGTCACGGCGCTGGCGCTGCTGGCCGAACTGCGCCCGCTGCAGGACGAGTTGCGGGCTTCGCTCGGGGCCGAGCCCGTCACTCCGGCCGAGCTGCGCCGGGCCCGGATCCTGCCGGTCCCGGAGTCCGCCCGCCGTCCGGCGTCGGTCCTGGACCACCACGAGGAGGGCCCCGGCGGCCAGTTCGCCCTCCTCTGAACGTCCCTTCCCCTGAACGTCCCTTCCCCTGAACGCCCCTTCCTCGGAACGTCAGGGGGCGTGGTCAGGCGGGCGCGGGCCCCGCGAAGCCGTCCAGGGTGCGCGCCAGGGCCCGCTCGAACACGGCCTCCAGGTCGATGGGCCCGGAGTCCTCGGCGAAGGCGGCGGCGAGGCGCGGATACTTGCCCGAGGCCACCTGGCCGCCCAAGTAGGCGATCCGCACGGCCTGTTCCCGCTCGGCGCTCCACGGCAGGGACCGGGTGCGCTCGGCCGTGGCGATCTCGTTGGCGACGTAGGTGGTCACCACGCTCGTCACGGCGGCGACCAGTTCCATCTTGGTGCCGTACGGGGCGTCGAGCGGGTCCAGGCAGGTCATGCAGTACTCCAGGTACCGCAGGGCGTTGGGGCTGAAGCCGTACACCGGTGACATCAGGCCCGGCAGCCACGGGTGCCGGTGCATGAGAGCCCGCGCCTGCCGGGCGAGTCCGAGCACGTCGGCCCGCCAGTCGCCGGTCGGCTCCGGGTAGGCGTACTCGGCGCTGACGGCGTCGACCATCAGCTCGTACAGGTCCTCCTTGCGCGGCACGTAGTTGTACAGCGACATCGTGCCCATGCCCAGCTCACCGGCGATCTTCCGCATGGAGACCGCGTCGATGCCCTCGGCGTCGGCGACCCGCACGGCGGCGGCCGCGATGTCGGCCCTGCTGTGCGCGGGCCGTGGGCCACGTCCGGTGCGCTCGGGGCGCGCCCAGATCACTTCTGGTTCGGCCGCTCGGCCCGCCATGGATCATCACCTCGCGCACCATCCTAGTTACGTACACCGTACGTAGTGCGCTACGGTGGCGCCATGACTTCTACGTACGCTGTACTTAGTGAAGGTCTGGAGAAGCGGTTCGGCCCACGGAACGATCCGGCGAAGACGGTGCACGCCCTGCGCGGTCTCGATCTGGCGGTGCGCGAGGGGACGGTCTGCGGTCTGCTCGGGCCGAACGGGGCGGGCAAGACGACCGCGGTCCGGCTGCTCACCACGCTGCTGCGACCGGACGCCGGCACCGCGCGTGTCGCGGGCCACGACATCACCACCGACGCCGACGCGGTCCGCCGCAGCATCGGGGTCACCGGCCAGTACGCGTCGGTCGACGGCGACCTCACCGGCCGGGAGAACCTGCGCCTGTTCGCCCGGCTGCTGCGGGCGCCGCGCGACCGTGCCGACGAACTCCTCGACCGGTTCGGTCTCGCGACGGCCGCCGACCGGCCGGCCCGCACCCTGTCGGGCGGGCTGCGCAGGCGCCTCGACCTCGCGTCGAGCCTGCTCACCCGGCCCGCGGTCCTCTTCCTCGACGAGCCGACGACCGGCCTCGACCCGCACAGCAGGAACGGCATCTGGGAGGCCGTCCGCGAGCTGGCCGGGGAGGGCACGACCGTGCTGCTGACGACGCAGTACCTGGAGGAGGCCGACCGGCTGGCCGACGACGTCGTGCTGATCGACGGCGGCCGGGCCGCCCACTCCGGCACCCCCGCCGAGCTGAAGGCACAGATCGGCCACTACGCGGAGATCGTGGTCCCCGAGGGCGCGGGCGAGCCGGCGCTGCACGCGGCCGCGGTCGTCCTCGACCAGCTCACCGGCGCCCGCCCGCGGGTGGACCCGGAGCGCCGCACCGTCGGCGCGGTCGTGCTCGACCCGGCCGTCACGCTGCCCCGGGTCGTCCGTGAACTCGACGCGGCCGGCGTGCCGTTGCTGGACGCGACGCTGCGCCCGCCCACGCTCGACGAGGTGTTCCTGCGCCTCACCGTCACCCGCCCCGCCCCCGAGGAGGCCGCCGCATGAGCACCGCGATCCTGTACGACGGCACCGCCGTGCTCGGCCGTCATCTCCAGCGGATCCGGCACGCCCCGGCGATCCTGGTCATGACGCAGACGATGCCGATCGTGTTCCTGCTGTTCTTCGGCTACGTCTTCGGCAGCGCGCTGGCCATGCCGGGCTCGGACTACCGGGCGTTCCTGGTGCCGGGCATGCTGGTGGCGACGGCGGCCAACGGGATCATGACCGGGATGTTCACGGCCGCCCAGGACTCGCACCGCGGCGTCATGGACCGGTTCAGGACGCTGCCGATGAGCCGGGCGGCGGTACCGCTCGGGCAGGCCGTGGCGGACCTGCTGACCACCGCGGCCGGGCTGGTGCCGCTGGTCCTGGTGGGGCTCGCGATGGGCTGGCGGATCGAGGGCGGGGCGCCGGGCGCGCTCGGCGCGTTCGGCCTGCTGCTCCTCTTCCGGTTCGCGACGACGTGGGTCGGGATCCTGTTCGGGCTCGTCTCGCGGAGCGAGGAGGCGGCGGGACAGCTGGGCAGTGCGACGTTCATGCTGCCGCTGCTCTCGAACGCGTACATCCCGACCGACGGCATGCCCGGGTGGGTGCGCACGGTCGCCGAGTGGAACCCGATCAGCGCGGTGGCCACGGCGGTGCGCGAGCTGTTCGGCAACGCGCCGGTGCCGCACGGTGCGGCGTGGCCGGTGACGCATCCGGTGGCCGGTTCGCTGGCCTGGTGCGCGGTGCTGCTCGCGGTGTGCGTGCCGCTCGCCGTCCGCCGGTACGCGAACGCCGGGCGGTGAGCGGCACGCGGCGCCTCAGGTCTGGGGCGCCGGTTCGGGGCCGAGCGAGGAGAACTTCTCCTGCGACACGATCCGCTGCGGCGGCCAGGTGATGTTGTCCGGCGGCCACTTCTGGCCGGTCTTCTTCAGGAACCAGGCGGGCGGCTCGTACATGGGCGGTTCGTAGCCCGCCGGGAGCGCCGTCTTCCACCGCACGCCCTTGGTGCGCTCCCCGAACTCGTCCTTGATGGCCTTGAGCCGGGCGGGCTGGGTGATCAGGTCGACCGCGGTCGCCGCCAGATACCGTGCGGCGGCCACCACGGCGGCCTGGCCGGGTGCCGCCGCGGCGCAGGCGGCGGTGGACCAGGTGTGCATCTTCGTGCCGATCGGCGCGAGCGCGGCCCCCATCGACACGGTCGGCACGTTCCAGCTGATGTCGGCGACGTCGGTGGAACCGCCGCCCATGAACACGGGGTTGGGCGGCGTCAGTTCGCCGATCTTGGCGTGCATGCCCTGCTGCGGGAGGCCCAGCGACTCCTGCAGCTCCTTCGCCAGCCGGTGGGCATCGTCCGGGAATTCGGGCGGTCCGATCTGCCGCATGTTCTCGTGCAGCAGCTCGGCGAAGGACTTCGACGGCAGCTGGTTCCAGCAGGCCGACGTGATCCGGTGCCCGACCTTCGTCTGGGAGGCCTTGGCGGCGGCCTCGGACACGGCGACGACCTTGTCGAGCAGGACCTGGACGCGGGCCGGGCTGGCCTCCCGCACGTAGTAGCTGATCTCGGCGATCTCCGGGGTCACGTTCGGGATGTCGCCGCCGTTGTTGATGACCCAGTGCAGCCGGCCGGAGGGGGCGAGGTTCTCCTCGCGCAGGAACTCCGACATCGTCGCCATCATCACGGCGGCGTCCAGCGCCGACTTGTTGCCGAGCGGGGTGCCGCCGTGGCCCGCGACGCCGAGGAAGGTGAAGGTGACCGCGGTCATGGCCGTGGTCGAGCCCCAGCCCGTCGCGTTGGCGGTCGACGGGTGCCAGTCGAGGAACGCGTCGAGCCCCTCGTACACGCCCTTGCTGACCGCGTACGTCTTGCCGATCAGCGCCTCCTCGGCGGTCGATCCGAAGAACTTCACGGTGACGGGCAGCTTGTGCTTCTTCGCCGCCTGGGCGACGGCCGCGGCCGCGGCGGCGGCCGCCGTGCCGAGCGCGCTGTGCCCGCAGCCGTGACCGGGCCCGTAGCCGGGGGCGAAGGGGTCGTGGACGTACTCGCGGGGATCGTGGTGTCCGACGCCCTTGTTCTGGGAGAGGCCGGGCAGCGCGTCGTACTCGCCGCTGAAGCCGAGGACCGGGCCGCCGCTGCCGTGGGTGAAGGTCGCGGTGAACGCCGTGGGGAAGCCGGCGGTGCCGAACTTCACGTCGAATCCGGCCCGTTCGAGGAACCCGGCCTCGGCGAGCGAGGAGTTCCACTCGCGCAGCGAGAGCTCCGCGTGCTCCCAGATCTCGGCGTTCAGGCCGGTGATCCGGGAGGTGTTGGAGGTGATCCAGGCGAGGGCCGACGACTTGGCGGGGCTGTCCTCGGCGAGGCCCTCGGGGGCCTGGTAGGAGGCCGGCGTCGTGTCGTCGGCCGCGGCCGACGCGGGGTCGGCGTCGGCGGTCACGGCCGCGGCCGTGACTCCGGCGGCGCCGAGGAGCTGCATGATGCGGCGTCTGCTGAGCTGGGGGCCGGCGGCCATCAGTGCCGCGTTGTGCTCGTGCTGGTCGTGCAGGTCACACACACGTACCTCCGGGGGTGAGGTGGTGTAGCTGTATCGGCCATCGACGATCAAGCGACACAGTGGACCCCGGAGGTTGCTCCGTCAACATCCGTGCATGACAAGCCTGTTACGCCAGCCGCAGGCAACGAGCGAAGGCCCGCACCCGATCTCCACGCCGAGGCGCCCGCCGCATGCCGTGGGGATGACGGTCGCGAAGATGCGCAGCGGTACGCCGGACGGCGCGGAGGTCGAGTGCGGGCCTGAGCCCTTGCTGGGCCGGCGGCTTGCCTAGTGGCCGCCGAACAGCGTGCGGCGCAGCCGCCGCAGCGGCGCGAAGAGCGAGACCCGTCGCATCCGTGCGCGGCTCCCGCTGCGCTCGTGCGCGGTGTCACGCGCGGTCAGCTCCCGCATCAGCGTCGTCGCCTCGACCGTCTCGCGCTGCGGGACGGCGGGGCCGCCGAGCACCGAGAGATGGCGGTCGAGGCGCGAACTGGTCGCGCTGCTCCCGCAGGTGATCGCAGGCACTCGAGGCCTGCTGCGCACTGTTATCTGTTCCATGTCACTCCCCACCCGTACGAGGGCACCCGGCCCGGGCAGGTTAACCCTATCGCCCCCGCGTGACACTCGTGTATCCCGGTCGCAGGATTCACCTCCCTCATAAGGAGGTTGACGCGCTCTCACCGATTACTCTCCGAATCCGACTGATTTCAGGGCGAGTTGGACAAGAGGGGCGGTTGTGGGCCGCTCCGAGCCGCCGTCCGGCTCGGTCGTGACAGCGAGTGAGGACGCGCTCGCAGTCAAGCCGGAGGCCAGGAACGGCGTGTCGGAGCCGTTGTCGGGCAGCACACCGAGGGAACGCGGGGCTCCGGAGCCGGACATCAGCCACAGCTGGTGGTCGCGTCCCGGCGGGGGCGGGGCGAGGTCCGTGACGGTGATCACGGCGCCGCCCCGGGACGCCGACGCGACCACGGAGAGGCCGCCGTCGCGCGCGGCGGCCGCATCGGGCGCCGCCAGAACGTGGTTGATCTCACGCGCCCGCGCCCGCCCCGCGTCGAGCTGGTCCTGAGTACGGCTCAGCTCCACGCCGAGCAGCACCGCCGCCACGAGGGCGAGGACCGCGGCGCCCGCGGCGAGCGGCACGAGC
>NZ_JASERH010000143.1:0-40551 GCF_030766975.1 Streptomyces sp. KL116D
ACAGCGACGGTCACGCCCGCGTCCAGCAGGCGGCGGGCGTCCGCCACGCGGCGCGGGTGGAGAACCCGGCGCCGGGCAGAGCGTGGCGACGGTGGAGGAGTGCGCGAGGGCGTCGACGTCCGCAACCGTGAGGTGGGTGCAGTGGTCGGCGCTGGCCGCGTCAGAGCTCCACGGCGAGCTGCACGCCGGGGCCGTACGAGAGCTGGTTGGCGTGGATGTGCGGAGCCCCCGGCCCGCCCCGCCGTGAGGATCGCGCGGGCCTGGTCGCCGTCGAAGGCGCCCTTCTCGCAGAAACACGTCGATCCAGCGGGCGTGGCCGGGCGCAGGCGTGTTCAGCATCTCCTGTCACCAGAGCGACGTAGGCGGCCGGGTCAGTCGGCGAGGCTCGTGAGACGATGTGCGCCGAGGTAGGTGGTCTCGTCGGTGGCGGGCCGCACGCAGCGCGTGGGCCCGTCCCCACGGTCAGGCCGTGTTTGACTTGGTCTCGAAGGTGGTGGTGCCTCTGGCGAGCCTCGCGGAGGTAGCGGGCGAGGTTGGCTTCCAGTTCCGCGTCGGTGGCGGCGCGGGTCAGTGGCGACGGTGGTGCGTGGATACCCTCGCCCCCGCCTGGTGGGCCGGCCGACATGTGGTTGAATCCCGGCGGTGGTCGCCCGCGAAGACGAGGTGGGAGTGGGAGTCGACGAAGCTGGGACGGCGGGCCCGTCCGGCGGCGTCGACCTGGTTGTCAGTGGCGGTGCTTTGTTGGTTTCACTGACCCAGGCGATGCGGTCGCCGTCGATGATCACGCGGCCGCGTCCCGATCAGGCCGAGGGGGATCCGTCACCGAGGGAGGGGCCGTCGACCAGACTGGCGATAGGGTGATGAGCGTGGGTCGTGCCGTGGGTTTCGGCGCGACGGTGCTGTTCGTCGCGTCGGGACCGGCGGTCGCCGGGGATGTCCATCGGCCTGTTGCCGCTGTTCATGGCGAGGGGGTCTCCTTCGGGCGGGTCGGCCGGGTGGGGCGGGGCGGCCGGGCGGTCCTGGGCGCCCACCAGGCGGGGCGGGCCGGTTCAGTCGTACAGGGCGGCGATGGACCCGCCAGCGCTCGCGCCACGTCCGCACCCGGCGTGGGCCCCGTCCGTACGACGTGGCGGCCCGCCACGACCGTGTGCCGCACTCTTGCCGCGGACGCGGCGAATACCTGTCTCGGCCGCCAGACGGGGTGGCGGCCCTGCCGTCCCGACGGTGTCCAGCGACCGTCGTGAAGTCGGCGAGCGCTGGCCCAGGCGGCCCGCATCGTGCCAAAGCCGAGGGCGGCCTGGCCGTCGGCGGTGGCGGCGCAGCAGCGCGGCGGCGGTCCAGTGGCCGCGGGTGCGGGTGCGGAGCCGTTCGTCTGCTCATCGCGCGCGCCTCCAGCAGGTCGATGACCGCGGGCTGTCGGAGCCGAGCGACAGGGGCCGCCCGCCCGCTGGAGCGCGGCGGCCGGGCCGATGCCGTCGGCGAGGTCCCGCTCGGTCGTCGGGCACATGCACGCGCCGGGCGCCCGCGGCGCCGAGGACGGCGATGTCCTCGTCCGTCAGGTGGGTGGCGTGAACGGCGTGGTGGTCGCCCGCCAGAAGTCAGGCGTCGTGGAGCAGCCGTGCCGCGCGGCTGCACGGCGCGGCACGCCCCTGCTCGGCGGGCTGCTCAGAGGTGGATGTGCACCGGAGGCCGTCGGTGCGGGTCCGCGAATGGCGTAGCCGTCCTCGTCGGAGAAGGCCCGCACGGAGTGGGAGGGCGGCCCCGACGCGTGCTCGCGCGGGCTTGAGCGGGCGGGACCACCGCTCGTACCACCTGCTGGCGGTGCTGTCGCCGAAGCGCAGCTGGGGGCCTTCCAGGGCGGTAGCCGTCTGCGGTGAGCCTGCCGTGGAGGTAGGCGTCGAGGAGGGTGATGCGGATGCCCGCCCGGCGGTGGCGATCAGCGCCTCGCCCATGGCGTTGGGGTCGGCGTAGGGCGTGCCGCCCGGGCGTGGTGCAGGTAGTGGAACCCACCGACGGAGGTGATGCCACAGGAGCTATCTCGGCGTGGCCACGGCGCGCGCAGGGCGTGGTACGTGTCGGGGTGAGCCGTGCCGCCGCCTGGCGCATGGTGTCGCGCCACGTCCAGAACGCGTGCCGGAGCCGACCTGGACGCGGCCGCGCAGGGCCCGGTGGCGTGGCTGTGGCTGTTGGCGAGTCGGAGGGTGAAGCCGCGCAGGACGGCGGCGCCGGGCGGCGGGCGGTGTCCCCTGCGGACCGCGGTGAGGCGCTCCGTCGGCGGTCTCCAGGACGACCCCGGGGGCGACGCGGCCGTCCGGCAGCCAGGCGTGCCCGGCCCAGTAGTGGCGGCGGTCATGGCATGCCAGGCTCCTCCAGGACGTCGGCGAGGGCGTGGACGCCCGCCACGCAGTCGTCCCCGGCGGCGGTCTCCGGCCGGGGAGTGCGAGACGCCCGTGCTGCGTGGACGAACGCAGCATCGCCGTGGAGGATCGTGCCGCGCCAGGACACCCGCGTCGTGGCCCGCGCCGCGTGCCGAGCACCGGCACGCGGCTCCTGGGACGCCGCCCAGGATCGCTGGCCAGCTCGTCGCGCAGGGCGTGCGTCGAACTCCACGACCGGCGTGAACGACTCTTGCGGACGAGCGACGAGGTCCACGCGCCGTGCGGCGGCGGCGTCCGCGCGGGCCGCCTTCGGGATGGCGGCCGTGACCGTGTCGTCAGGGCGCCTGTCCTGGTCGGCGGCCCGGGAGTCGAGCCAGCCGCGGACGAGGGAGGGGATGGCGTTGACGCCGTTCGGCTCCACCGCGATCCTTGCCGAACGTCGCTACGCGCGCGCGGCGAGTCGGCCTCGCGGCGGGCGGCCAGGACCGTCTCCGCGTAGCGAGCATCGGGTCCCTGCGGTCCACCAGGCGGGTGGTGCCCGCGTGGTTGGCCTCGCCGCGGAAGTCGAAGCGCCAGCGGCCGATGCGGCCAGATGCGGGCTGGCGATGCCGACCGCGTCACCCGACAGGTCGAGCGCGCGGCCCCTGCTCCACGTGGAGTTCGATGAACGCGCCGATGCGGGCGAGCCGGTCGTGGTCGGGGCCGATCGTCTCCGGGTCGTACCCGGCCCGCTCCATCGCCTGCGGAAGGCTCGCGTCCGTCGGCGTCCGTCAGTGCGTGCGCCTGCTCGGCGGTGAGGACGCCGGGACGTGAGGCGGGGAGCCCACGCAGAGCCAGGCCGAAGCGGGCGCCCTCCCTCGTCGCCGAAGTTGGTGATCGCGAGCGGTTTGGTGAACTCCACTCCCCTGTGGCGGAGTTCGTCCAGGGCGGCGAACGAGGAGACGACGCCGAGGGGGCCGTCGAAGGCGCCGCCGTCGGGGACGGAGTCCAGGTGGGGGAGCCGGTCACGACGGCGTCCCCCGGCGTCCGGGTCGCCGAGCCAGGCCCACTGGTTGCCGTTGCGGTCCGGTTCGTAGGTCAGGCCCGCGGGACTCGGCCTGGGCCTTGAACCAGGCGCGGCAGTCGGCGTCCGCCGCGGTCCAGGGCGTAGCGCCGGTAGCCGCCGCTGTGCCGGTTCCGGCCGATGGGGTGCAGTTCGCCCACATCTCCGTGAAACCGGGCGGCACCGGCACCGGCACCGGTGTTACGGGCGCGGGGCCCTGCCCCGGACTCGCCGCTCAATCGCCGGAGGGGCTTGATCGGCCGGAGCCGCTTGAGTGGCCAGGGTCGCTTGGTGGCCGGGCCGCTTGATCCGGTCACTCGCCCTCCCGCATCGGCACCCGCACGCCGCGCTCGGCCGCGACCTCGGCCGCGTGCTCGTAGCCCGCGTCGACGTGGCGGATGACGCCCATCGCCGGGTCGTTGGTGAGGAGGACGCGCTCGATCTTCTGGGCGGCGAGGTCGGTGCCGTCGGCGACGCGGACCTGGCCCGGCGTGGATGGGAGCGGCCCATGCCGACGCCGCCGCCGTGGTGGAGGGGAGACCCACGAGGCGCCCGAAGCCGTGTTGACCAGGGCGTTCAGGAGCGGCCAGTCGGCGATCGCGTCGGAGCCGTCGCTCATGGCCTCGGTCTCGCGGTACGGGAGGCCACCGAGCCCGAAGTCGAGGTGGTCGCGGCCACGATGGCGACCGGGGCGGACGGCTCGCCGCTGGCGACCATCTCGTTAAACTGCAGGCCCGCCAGGTGGCGTTCGCCGTAGCCGAGCCAGCAGATGCGCGCCGGGAGGCCCTCGAAGGAGATGCGCTCGGCGGCCATGTCGAGCCAGCGGTGCAGGGTGCTTGTTGTCCGGGAACAGCTCCTTGATCGCGGCGTCCGTCTTGCGGATGTCCTCCGGGTCGCCGGACAGGGCCGCCCAGCGGAACGGGCCGAGGCCCTCCTCGAAGAAGGGGACGGATGTGCGCCGGGACGAAGCCCGGGAAGTCGAAGCGCGCGCTCGCAGCCGGCCTTGCGGGCCTCGTCGCGGATCGAGTTGCCGTAGTCGAAGACCTCGGCGCCCTTGTCGAGGAAGCCGACCATCGCCTCGACGTGCAGGCGCATCGAGTGCCGGGCCTTGTCGGTGAAGCCGGCCGGGTCGGCCTCGCGCTCCTGTCCCAGTCCTCGACGGAGATGCCGACGGGAGGTAGCGCGAGCGGGTCGTGGGCCGAGGTCTGGTCCGTGACGATGTCGATCGGGGCGTCGCGGCGCAGCAGTTCGGGGAAGACCTCGGCCGCGTTGCCGACGACGCCGATGGACAGAGCCGCGGCGCTCGTCGCGGGCCTGGACCGCCAGCTCCAGGGCGTGGTCGAGGTTGTCGGCCTTGACGTCGAGGTAGCGGGTGCCGATGCGGCGGTCGATGCGGGTCTCGTCGACGTCGACGCAGATCGCGACGCCCTCGTTCATGGTGACCGCGAGGGGCTGGGCGCCATCCATGCCGCCGACGCCGGCGGTGAGGGTGATGGTGCCGGCCAGCGTGCCGTGTGAACTTCTTGCGGGCGACCGCGCCGAAGGTCTCGTAGGTGCCCTGGACGATGCCCTGCGAGCCGATGTAGATCCACGAACCGGCCGTCATCTGGCCGTACATGGTGAAGGCCCTCGGCCTCCAGCTTGCGGAACTCCTCCCAGTTGGCCCAGTCGCCGACCAGGTTGGAGTTGGCGAGGCAGCACGCGCGGCGCCCACTCGCTGGTGCGCAGCACGCCGACCGGCTTGCCCGGACGCTGGACGAGGAGGGTCTCGTCCGACTGAGCGTCTTCAGCGTGCGCACGATCGCGTCGAACGCCTCCCAGGACGCGGGCCGCCTTGCCGGTGCCGCCGTAGACGACGAGCTTGTCGGGTGCTCGGCGACCTCGGCGTCGAGGTTGTTCATGAGCATCCGCAGCGCACCCTGCTGCCACCCCAGGGTGTTGAGCTCGGTGCCGCGCGCGGGGCGCGTACTGGGGCGGGGTCCTGACATCGGCGGCCTCCTGGGTGCTCCATGTTGATGCGGATATTCACATCCCATGGCTGTCCTGAATAGTGCTAGTCATACAGTTCCCATGACAGCGGTTCGGGTGGTTGTCTCGGACGCACATGGCTGCCACCGGGACGCTTCCCCGCACCTCTCCACCCGCCGCGACCAGGCCGTACGGGCCGCCGTCGAGCACAGGACTGTCGGCCTCGGCCCTCCCGTGGCCGGGCTCCTCGACGTCACCGGCATCCGCGCCTCCGCGGCCGCCCTGCGCGCCGCCTTCGACGCGGTCGCCGCCCCCGGCACCCGGATCCTGCACGCTTCGCGGTGAAGGCGACGCCGCTCGTCCCGGTCCTGCGGCTGCTGCGCGAGGAGGGGCATCGGGGTGGAGGTGGCGAGCCCCGGCGAGCTGGCCCTGGCCCGCGCCGCGTGTGGTGCCGCCCACCCACACCGTCCTGGACTCCCCCGCCAAGACCACCGCCGAACTGCGCGAGGCCCTCGCCCTCGGCATCGCCGTGAACGCGGACAACGCGCAGGGAGCTGGCCCGCCTCGACGCCCTCTCGTGAGCTCCGCGCCCCACCCGCTCCCCCGCTCGGCGTCCGCGTGAACCCGCAGATCGGCGCCGGGTCGATCGGCGCCCTGTCGACCGCGACCGCCACCTCCAAGTTCGGCGTCGCCCTGCGCGACGAGGGGGCGCGGGCCTGGCTCGTGCGCGTACCTGGACCGGCCGTGGCTGACCCGGCTGCACGCACTCCGGGTCGCAGGGCGTGCCGCGCTGGAGCTGATGGCCGAGGGCGTGCGCGCACGACGTGCGAGCTCGCCGAGGAGATCAACGCGGCGGCCGGCCGGCAGCAGGTCGACACCCTCGACATCGGCGGCGGCCTGCCCGCGTCAACTTCGCCTCCGACGAGGAGACCACGCACGCGGCGTACGCGCAGGGCTGCTCGCCGCGACCGTGCCGGGCCTCTTCGACGGGCGGTACGGCATCGTCACCGAGTTCGGCCGGTCACTGCTCGCCAAGCACGGCACGCTGCTCGCCCTCGTCGAGTACGCGAAGGAGGCGGCGGCCGCCCGATCGCCGTCACCCACGCGGGCGTCCAGGTCGCCACCAGGACCGTGTACGCGCCCGCGTCGTGGCCGCTGCGGATCGCCGCGTACGACGCGAAGGGGCTGCCGAAGACCGGGCCCGCCGTCGCCCAGGACGTGGCGGGTCCGGCCTGCTTCTGCGCGGTGACCTGCTCGCCGAGAACCACGCGCTGCCGCTCCTGGAGGCGGGCGACTACGCCGCCGCGCTCGACACCGGCGCGTACTACTTCGCGCGCAGCACTACTCGTACAACTCGCTGGCCAGGCCGGGCGTCTACGGCTTCGCGGCGGACGCCGACGGCGAGGGTGCGGTTCGCGGCCGCGCGCGAGCCGCAGACGGTCGAGGAGATCGTCGCCGAGTCCGGCGGTGACCTGCGGCGGGGCCTGCGCGACCTCTGAGATTGCTCAACCCCCGCGCATCCGTGACGTGCGTCACGGGCATGACGTCCCCCTTCCAGGCACCCACCTCGGGGAGGCACCCGTGACGACGTCGTCCACGCCCACTTCCACCACACCGCCACCGTCCGGCGACGGCACCCTGCACCGCGCCATCGGCCCCAAGCTGCTGATCCTGTCTCGTGATCGAGCGACATCCTCGGCACCGGGATCTACGCGACCACCGGGAAGGTCGCGGGGAAGGTCGGCGGCGCGCTGTGGCTGCCGTTCGTGATCGGGTTCGTGGTGGCGATCCTGACCGCGGCCTCGTACGTCGAACTCGTCGGCAAGTACCCGAAGGCGGCGGGCGCCGCGCTGTACACGCAGAAGGCGTTCAAGGTCCCCTTCCTGACCTTCATCGTCGCGTTCATGGTGATGTGCTCGGGCCTGTCGTCGGCGAGCGCCGCCGCCCGCGCCTTCAGCGGCGACTACCTCCGGCGAGCTGACGAACGACGCGCTGCCGCCGACGCTGATCGTCATCCTGTTCGTCCTCGCGCTCGCCGCCCTCAACCTGCGGGCGTGAGCGAGTCCGTGAGCGAACGTCGTGCTGACGATGGTCGAGCTGACCGGACTGCTGATCATCCTCACCATCGGCGCGCACGCGAGTGCTGACCGGCGACGGAGAACCGTCGCGGCTCACCGAGTTCGAGGCGAGCGGGAGCGGATTCGCCCTGATGACCGGGGTGTTGGGGGCGACGGCGCTCGGGTTCTTCGCCTTCGTCGGCTTCGAGGACTCGGTCAACATGGCGGAGGACACCAGGATCCGACGCGACCTTCCCGCGCGCCATCTTCATCGGCGTCGCGGTGACCGGGACCATCTACGTCCTCGTCGCGATCGTGTCGTCGCTGCTCGTCGACCCACAAGACGCTGGAGTCGTCGAGCGGGCCGCTGCTGGAGGGTCGTGAAGGCGGGCGGGCTCGACTTCCCGCACAAGCTCTTCGCGCTCATCGCCCTGTTCGCGGTCACCAGCTCGGCGCTCATCAACATCATGATGGCCTCGCGGCTCTGCTACGGCATGGCCAACGAGCGGATCCCTGCCGCGCGCCATGGGCCAGGTGCTGCCCGCCCGCCGCACCCCCGTCGTCGGCATCGTCTTCGTGTCGCTGCTCGCGATCGGGCTGGTGTCGACCGGCGAGATCGAGGGCTCGGCGACACCACGGCCTTCCTGCTGCTGTGCGTCTTCGCCGTCGTCAACGTCGCGGTGCTCGTGCTGCGCAAGGACCGGGTGGAGCACCGGCACTTCCGTACGCCGACCGTGCTGCCGGTGCTCGGCGCCGTCACCGCGCTGATCCTGGCCAGCCCGCTCGCCGACCGGCCCGCCGAGGTCTACGTCAGGGCCGGGGTGCTCGTCGCCATCGGCATCGCCCTGTGGGCGGTCAACAAGCTGGTGATGAAGGCGCGCACGGAGGACTGAACACCCCGCACAGCACGCGTCGGCCGACCCGAACAGCCGTGACTTTCGGGCCGGTTGGCGGATTCTAGTCCCTCGGTACGCATGTTCCATCGGAAAATGCCAGAACCCTCACCAGGTCGCCGAACCGTGCGTAGCGTCGCGCTCACACACACCAGAAATACACCGACGTGGCGACGAAGTGGGGGGTTTCAGGCGTGCCCGGAATCGACGAGTGCCTGCTCGAGGTCATGCGGCTGCCGGGGGCCCGCGGTGCCGCCGTCGTCGACTGGACCAGTGGACTCGCCCTGGGCACCGTCGGCGAGTCGCCGAACAGGGGACCACGAGGCCACCGCCGCCGAGGCCGCGGAGCTCGCCCGGCTCGCCGCCGAGCACCGGGCCTTCGCGCCCGCCGACGGCAGCGACTGGACCGAGGGCTCCGCCGGCGACAAGGCGCCGCCCGTCGAGGACGTCATGGTGACGAACCGGGACGGCTACCACGTCCTGCGGTTCGTCCGGACCAGCTTCGACAGCAGCGTCTTCCTGTACCTGTGGCTGGACCGCGGGGGAGGGCAATCTCGCCCTCGCCCGGCTGCGGCTGTCCGATCTGGCGGACCGGCTGATCCTGGGATGACCTCCGCCCCCGCCCCGACGGGCGTCTCGCCGATGCTCAGCCGCCCGCGGCCGAGCAGTGCGACCGGCGCGCTGATCCGGGGAGAGCACGGCACCCTCTACCTGGAGGACGGCCATCGTGCACGCGGAGTCCCCCCGCGACGCCCGGCATCGACGTGCTGCTCACCGCGGGCGGCGCCGTCCAGGCCGAGGGCTGGTGGGAGGCGGTCGACCAGGCGGGGGCCAGGCAGCGCGTCGGGCGGACCTCGTCGAGCGCGGCCGGCTGACCGACGGGGCGCTCGAACTGTGCCATCTGGGCGCCCTGTTCGACGCGCCCGTACTTCACGCTCGCCCCGACCAGCGGTCTCGACCCGCTTCCGGTACGGTCTCGCACCGTTTCGGCACCGTGCGCCCGGTGCCGGTGGCCGCCGTCGAGCGGGAGACGCGAGCCGGCGCGAGCTGCTCCAGCGGATCTGGCCCGAGCCGGACACCGACACGGCGGCGCCTCACCCTGGGGCCCGACCCGGACCGGCCGGTGCCCGCGCGCCGGCGCCGCGTCCTCGACCTGGTCGACGGGTCCCGCACCGCGTCCCAGATCGCCCACCGCCCTGGGCAGGCCCGCCTTCCACACCCTGGTCGACCTGCGGCGGCTCGCCGCGGGCGGCCTGGTGGCCGCCGTCCCGCCACCCCCCCGGCGGCGACCACGCCCGTGCCCGAATGGGTCGCGCACAGCAGCGTCGAGGACCCCGACGTGGCTCTGCTGCGCCGGCTGCGCGCCGCGCTGGAGGCTCCCATGAAGCGCTCTCCGCCGCACCGGCCGAGCCGGCACCGAAGCTTCCGGAACTCCCGAAAGGAGATCGCCGATGGCCGACGAGGCCGAAGTCCTCGGCGAACTACAGAGGTTGAGAGTCCGGGTGCCCCAGGTCGCGGGGCACTCGCGGCCAGCGTCGACGGACTCGTGCTCGCCCAGGACACCCCCCGGCGTCGAACCGGAGGGCGTGGCGGCCCGACCCGCGGCGGCGCTCGGCGTCGCCCAGCGGCTCGCGGACGCCACCGCCCAGGGTGCCTTCCGGGAACTCCTGGTGCGCGGCACGGACGGCTACGTCGCGACGTACGCGGCCGGACACGGCCGTCCTCACGCTGCTCGCGGAGGACCGGGTCACCGTCGGCCGGCTCCATCTGGAGGGCGTGCCGGGCCGGCACCCGGATCGGCGAGCCCGTCGACGCGGCGCCCCCGAACCGCCCCGAGCCGGTCGTGCGCACCCGCGGCCGGGCCCTGCGCCCGCACGACCCCAGACCCGGAGGGCGAACTGCTCCGTCCGCACCCCGGTCCAAGCTCCCGGAGACCAACCTGCAGCCCCGAACGGCCCGTTGACCCGACGGAGCACCACGGAATCACGAACAGAAACAGCAGAAGAAACAGCAACAGCAGCAACTGGAAAGGAAGCCATCATGGCCAACACCGAGACCGCTCTCAAGGACGCCCCCTCGCCTCCATCGAAGGAGCCTCCGCCGCCGCCCTCGTCGACTACACGAGCGGGATGGCGCTCGGCACGATCGGCGGCTCCAAGAGCTTCGACCTGGAGGTCGCGGCCGCCGGCAACACCGATGTCGTCCGCTCCAAACTGCGCACCATGGAGCACCTCGGCCTGAAGGACGATCGAGGACATCCTGATCACGCTCGGCACGCAGTACCACCCTGATCCGGCTGCTCAAGGCCGGCGGCAACGGCCTCTTCCTCTACCTGGTGCTGGACAACCAACGCGCCAACCTGGCGATGGCGCGCCATCAGCTGAAGAAGATCGAGGCCGAACTGGAGGTCTGAGCAGACCGGCTGTCCGCGGGCTCAGCGGCGCCGCGCCCCCACCGCGCGCGGCGTCGCCCGCGAGGGTCCCGGTCCGCCGGCACGCCTTGACCTGCTTAAGCCGACGGGCGCGCCCGCGCGGGTGCCGAGCCAGTCGACGCGCAGCCACAGCAGTGCGTCGTCGTTCCGCCTCGCACCGCCTGAGCCACGCGGCCTTTCAGCCACAGTCCGGCACCCGCCCCCGGCGACCGCCATGCCGCCCGCGGCGGGCACCGCGAAGGCGCTGCCTGAGGGCCGCGCGAATGCGCGAGGGCCAGCCACCAGCGTGGTGGCCGCGTGCCGCCAGTTCCGTACGGTGACGGCCCGGTCCTTGGAGCACGTCGTGCTTCCCGGCGCGGGCCGCCGAGCCGGTGAGCGCGGTGTGCCGCCCGCGCCTGCCGTACGCCACCGCCGCCGCGACCACGAGGGACGGCACGGCGCCCGCCAGACACCGATCCGGCGTCCGGTGAGCCCGCCGGGCAGCAGCCCGATCGTGCCGCCGCGAGCACCGAGCCACCACAGTGCGGCTCCGGCGCGCACCACCACGGCGGTCACTGACCAGGGCCCTGCGCAGCGCGTCACCGTCGTCTCCCGCCGTAGGGCCGTGGTCGTAGACCGTCGACTCGGCCGCTTTCGGGCGGCGACTGAGGTGCGGGATTCTGAGGATCGAGAGGGTCTCGTGAGAGCCGGTCTCACTCGGCCGCGGGCACGGTCGCCGCCCAGGCGCTCCCGAGGAGCCGCGCAGCCGCTCCTCCGTCACGGACCCGCTCCTGGCGTGTAGACGACGAGGGTCTGGTCGGGTTCGCCGGAGACGGTCAACGTCTCGTACGGCATGGTGAGTTCACCGGCCACGGGTGCGTCATGCGCTTCGCGAACGTCTTCCTTTGACCTGGTGGTCCGCCCACAGCCGCCGGGAAGTCCTCGCTGGCCAGGGACAATCCTCGCCGACCAGTGCGGCTAGTTGGGGTTCCTTCTGGATGTAGGCCCGCATCGAGCCTGAGGTAGGCGACGGACCGGCGACCGCCGGCCACTCGGGGTAGAGGTCGCGGGCCGCGGGGTCGATGGAGACCTGGCGCGGCATGCTGTCCTGCTCCTGGGCGCCATCGTCCGAGAAGCCGAGGACGAGGGCGTCACCGAGCGCGTTCCAGGCGACGCGTCCATCCGGCGGCCGAGCATCACGAAACGCGCGGCGCCTTGTCGATGGTGTCAGCGAGCAGCCTGAGGCCGGGCCGCACCTGCTGTCTGCGGGCGGGCGGGCGCCTGCGCCGGGTCCGCGCTGGCCGGGCCACCGAGCAGCAGGTACGCGGCCTCAGAGTCGTCGAGGCGCAGGACGCGGGCGACCGCGTCGAGCACGGCGTCCGGAGACGGATCGCCGCGGCGTTCGAGCCGGATGTAGTAGTCGACGCTGACTCCCCGCGAGCGTGCGCTACCCTCCTCGCGGCGCAGGCCCGGCACGCGGCGCCGCCCGTGCCCCGGCAGCAGACCGACCTGCGTCCGTTGATCTGGGCAACCGCTCGCGACCTGAGGAAGTCGCCTGATGCACGCCGATGCGCCGCCGCCGTCCCCGCTGTCCCTGTGCTGCGTCCATAGTGAGCCGATCCCAGGGCACCCGCAAGTGGAGTCCATCCTGGTACTGCCAAAAACCCAGGAAAGCTCTGCTCCTGGGTGAGCGTGACCGCCGCAGGCTGGTGCCATGAATCGGACGACGTGGCCAGCACTCTCACCGGCCGCACCGCACTGATCACCGGCGCCGCCAGCGCGCACTTGTAGGCGAGGCCACCGCCCGGCTGCTCGCCGCGAACGGCGCCCGCGTCGCCCTGCTGGCCTCGCCGCGCCGACCGCCTCACG
Organism: Streptomyces sp. KL116D; assembly: GCF_030766975.1. NCBI lineage: Bacteria > Bacillati > Actinomycetota > Actinomycetes > Kitasatosporales > Streptomycetaceae > Streptomyces > Streptomyces sp. KL116D. The sequence goes on from NZ_JASERH010000143.1 coordinate 12,618, forward strand.
AGCTCGCGGCGAAGATCGGGGCCGATCGGCGGGCGAGGCGCCAGCGAAAGCCCACGGGACATCACCGACCAGAGACGTCGGTAGGACGCGGCGGCCGAGCGGCGTGCGCACCGCGTACGGCCGGGTCGACCTTGGTGGTGAACTTCGGCGGGCGTGATGCTCCCTGAACCTGGTCACCGACGGCCGGACGGACGAGTGGCAGCGGATGCTCGACACGAACGTCGCGGGCGCGCTGCGCGTCATCCGCGCCGTCACCCCCGACCTGATCGCGACGGCCGCCGGCGGCGGCACCGCGGACCATAGTCAACATCTCGTCGATCGGCGCGCACGTGCCGCTCCCGAACTACGCGGTGTACGAGCGCGACGAAGGCAGGCCCTGACGTACCTGTCGCAGTCGCTGCGCACGGAACTGGGCCCGCGCGACGTGCGCGTCACGAACATCGAGCCGGGCCTGACCGACACGAGCTGGGCCTCCCCACGTCGACAACGCGGAGCTCTCCGGGCCAGCTGGACGGCATGTTCGAGGCTCTCATCGGCCTCTCGTCGGACTGACGTCGCGGACCTCATCGCCTACACGACGAGCCGCCCCCGGCGTCGTGAACCTGCGCCAGGCGATCGTCCCTGCCGACCCGGCAGGCGTGACCACTCCTCCCAGGCGGACGACTCGGGGCGCCGGTCGCGCCGCCGCCGCCACAGGTGCCCGGCGTGCAGCGCGTTCACGCCCACGATGCCGCGGGCGATCAGCAGGCCCGGCAGGTGCGCGCGTTGACCACGGCGAGTCGCGGAGAGCGGGATCGCGAGGACGAGCGGGACGATGGCGAAGCCGAAGCGTTCGCAGTTGTCGCCGCCGCCGCGGGGTTCCGGCTGACCCGGGCCACGACCACCTGCTGCTCGGCCAGCTGCCGGCGCACGCGCCGGTCGACGGCGCCGAGTCGAGCCGCTTTGGTCGACCTTGTCGGGGAAGCGAGTCCACGAGCGCGGGACTCGGTACTCCTCACCGAGACTCCCTGCGGGCATGCGGTGGCGTCGAGTTCCTTCTTCCAGTTCGGCGTCACGTGCGCGTTCGCCTTGGGCTTCCATACTACTGGTCAACGGTACGGGATCGGGGCGCGGACAGTGGGGCTAACCCCCACGCCCGCGAGTGGGCCACGCCCCCGGACACGAGCGGCCTGCGGACTCCTCCGTACCCAGGATCGTGGCGTCCGGTATAGCAGCGAGGTGGTCCCCGGCGGGCGAGCAGCCAGTACAGGACGGTGCCGGGACGACCAGGCCCACGATCCACGACTTTACGTCCGCGCCGCCGAGCGGTTCGACGAGCGGCCTCCGATGTAGAAGTGCGCGGCCAGGAACGGGAGTTGGGCGACCAGGAGCCGATGCCGTAGACGGCGAGGGCGTCCCAGCGCCAGGCGCCGTGGCGGGCCGTGCGGGTCGGCGAGCGCCGGGATACGTCAGCGCTCGCGCGAGATCAGGTAGTAGTCGACGAAGGTTGATCGCCGACCACGGCGTGAAGAACGTCAGCAGGAAGAGCAGGAAGTCCCTTGAAGGAGGCCCGGGAAGGGAGTCACTTGCCCAGCAGGGCGACGCCGTGCCGGCGACCATGATGATCGCGATGTAGACGGCCCGGCCGCGCTGCGACAGGGGCGCGCTGGCCGCGGAAGCCGCTGATGCCGGTCACCATCGACATGAAGCCGCCGTACGTCTTGAGCACGTTGATGTGAGCTTGCCCAGCGCGATCACGAAGCAGAAGAAGGACGCGACGAGGCCCCGCGCCGCCGAGCGAGACGAGCGTACCCGACCTGGTTGTCGAGGAACGCGCCGCCGCTGGACGCCGCGACCAGCACGCCGAACGCGTCATCGACCACTGCGACCCGAGCGCCGACCCGGACAGCGTCCACCAGAACGTCGCCCTGGCGCTGGTGGACCGCGGCAGGTAGCGCGAGTAGTCGGCGACGTACGGCCCGAAGGCGAGCTGCCAGGAGGCGGAGAGCGAGACGGCGAGCAGGAACATCGGCAGCGAGAAGCGGGCGTCGCCCAGCAGGTCGCCGAGGTCGGCGCGGTCGAGCAGCCCGTACGCCCAGGTAGACGAAGGCCAGGGCGCAGATCACGCTCGCGACGCGGCCCAGCACGTGGATCACGCAGCAGCCGACCGCCGCGACCACGGCGGTGACGAGCGCGAAGACGACGATGCCGGTCGTGTCGTTCGTGTGGGTCAGCTCGGCCGTCGCCTCGCCCGGCGAGCACGCTGCCGCTGGCGAAGAACCCGACGTACATGAGGATGACGAGGGAGCAGCGGGACGACGGCGCCCCTTCACCCCGAACTGGGCCCGACTGGATCATCTGGGGCGAGTCCGAGCTTGGGGGCATGTGCGGAGTGCAGAGCCAGCGACGGCGCCGCCGAGCAGGTTGCCGGCCACGAGGCCGACGAGGGACCAGACCACGTCGCCGCCGAAGACGACGGCGAGCGCGCCGGTGACGACGGCCGTGATCTGAGGTTGGCGCCGAGCCAGAGGGTGAACTGGTTGAACGCGCGCCCGTGCCGTGCGCTGTCGGGGACGACGTCGATGGAGTGCTTCTCCACTACCGCTGCCATGGGACGGCCCTCTCTACTTCTTCTTGCTGAGCCCGTGCCGGCAGGGCGTAGTCGTTCGCGACGTCCCCGGGGTCCTTCTTGTCCTTTGTCGACGAGGCGGTTGAGCTCGGTGAGGTGCTCGGTCGTCAGGACGTTGCCGAGGCGGGCCAGCGCCTTGCGGACCGTGGAGTCGGCCTTGCGGTCGGCGATCAGCGGGACGACGTGCTGGCCGGGGACGAGGTTCTGGGGTCGGTGAGGACGACCCAGTGGTTGGCGACGATGTCCGTGTCGGTGGTGAACAGGTTCGCCACGTCGACGTCGCCCCCTTCTTCAGGGCGCCCTTCACCAACGGCCCCGAGGAGTCGAGCGACTTGAACTCCTTGAACTCGACGCCGTAGACGTCCTTCAGTCCGACCGCCCCGACCTGCCGCTTCTTCACTTCCGGCGCGGCGCCGATGACGAGCTTGCCGTTGTGCTTGGCGAGGTCCGCGAGGGACTTCAGCCCGTACTTCTCGGCGGTCTCGCGGGTGACGGCGAAGGCGTCGGAGTCCTCGGCCGTGCCGTAGGGCAGGATCTGCAGGCCCGCGGGGAGCGCCATGGCGAGGGCGTTCTGCATCTCGCCCTCCCCGGTGGCGGTCGACTTGGCGTCGAGGTAGTGAAGGAGCGCGCCCTGGTACTCGGGCAGCAGGTCGAGGTCGCCGCCCTTGAGCGCGGGGGATGAGGGATCTCGCGGGTGCCGAGGTTGGCCCGACGGTCGTTCTGGACGCCCCGCCGCCTCCAGGACGGCCGCGTACAGGTAGCCGAGGACCTGGTTCTCGGTGAAGTTGGCGGTGCCGATGGTGGAGGCCGCCCTTTGCGGAGCCGCCGCCGGAGCCGCCTGAGCCCCTGCCCGTCGAGCGAGGTGATGCCGCCGGAGCAGGCGGTGACTGCAGGTACGGCGGCCGCGGCGAAGAGGCCGCCGAGGAGGGTGCGTCGGTTCATCTGGGGTGCTCTAGGCGGACTTGAGGGTGCTGGGGCGGTGGCGGAAAGAGCAGGCGCTGCAGGCCGGACAAGGCCAGATCGAGGACGACGGCGACGGGCGACGAGGGACGGCGCCGCCGAGCACCTGCATGAGGTCGCGCTGGGCGAGCCCGTCGAAGACGTAGCGGCCGAGCCCGCCGGAAGGAGACGTGACGCGGCGATCGTGGCGGTCGCGACGACCTGATGAGGGCGAGCCGCAGTCCGGTCATGATCAGCGGCAGCGCCAGCGGCAGCTCGACCTGGAACAGCACCTGGTGGGCGCGCATCCCCGGCCGCGCGCCGCGTCCTTCACCTCCGGTCGACGGCGGTCATCCCGGCGTACGTGTTGGTGACGATGGACGGCACCGCGAGCGCGACGAGGGCGACGTAGACGGGCCACATCGACAACCCGCTGGCCAGGAAGACCAGGACGACGAGGCCGACGGTGGGCAGGGCCCGGCCGAAGGAGAGAGGTTGATGGCGAGGAACGCGCCACGGCCGTGTGTGCCCGATGAGCAGTCCCACGGGCAGCGCGATCGCGGCGGCGATGAGGGTGGCGAGCAGCGAGTACTGGAGGTGCTCGGCGAGCCGTCTGTGCGATGCCGTCGACGCCGCCCCACTGGTCGCCGCTGACCAGCCACGCGCCCAGGTCCTTGAAGAGTTCGTACATGGCGGTCAGGCCTTCCGGGTCCGTGCGCGCGCCCACGGCGTCCGCAGCCGCTGGACGCCGACGAGCAGCGCGTCGGCGACGAGCGCGAGCAGGGAGGGTGAGGACGACGCCGACGATGACCGGGGTCGGGAAGTTGCGCTGGAACCCGTCGGTGAACAGCTGCCCGAGCCGCCGTCGCCGATAGCGTGGCCACGGACACCAGGAGATCGACATGACGGTCGCGATCCGTACGCCGGCCATGATCACCGGCAGCGCGAGCGGCAGTTCGACGGTGAGCAGGGTGCGCGGCGGCCGCGTCCCCATCGCCTTGGCCTGCTTCTGTCTTCTGCGGCACGAGTCGAGCCCTTCGACGCGTGTTCCGCAGGAGGACGGCTGAGGAGTGTAGATCGTCACAGGGCCGATCACGGTGGTGGTGCAGGTGAGCCCGGGAGCCGGCGGCGGCAGCACGAACACGGCGATGGACGGGATGGTGAACAGGACGTTCGACAGCCCGAGGAGGAATCCGCGCAGCGGCACGCACGCGGTGCGCGAGGACGGCCAGCGGCAGGAGATCAGCAGCCCGGAGGACTGCCGTCAGGGCTGCCTGGAGGTGGGAGACGGTGGTGGCGAGGTCGTCCCGTGCGACCCGACCCATTCCCAGTCAAAACTCATGCGACGCCACGCCCACTCTTGCCGTCGGCGAGGTCGGCAGATCAAGCCTGCGGCGATTGAGCAGCGGGGTCAGGGCGGAGCTGGCGTTACCGCCGTGGGGGCAGGGGCTCTGTTGCCGGTGCGCCGCCGTCAGGGGCTAGTCGCGCCGTTTCCCGCGCCCTGAGGTGGGCGCTCTCGCCGGAATGGATGTCGGACCGGGACGACACCCCGGTCAAAGATACCTTCCGTGTCAACCGACAGGGACGCGTCATCGACTCGTTCAGGGCCGAAGCAGCGAGTCCGTATCGCGGAGGGGCACGCACGGGCACCTCCGCCCCACCGGCACCGCCCCGCTCCGCCACACGACCGATGCGGGCTGCGTCAGCACCAGCTCCAGCCCGCCGATCGGCGCTCCGCCTGCGGCGTCCGCCAGCCCGGTCGGCGGCGGCTGGCCCCCGCTCGGCGGAAGTCCGCGACGAGGTCGTCCCGCGGGCCGCGCGAGTTCCGCCAGGCGACGCGCCACTGCACGGGTGCCGCCGTACGGAACACGGCTATCCGGTCGCCCAGCCGCACCACGCTTCGTCGATGTCGTGCGTGACGGAGACGATGGTCTTGTTCAACTCCCGTTGCAGGCGCAGCAGTTCGTCCTGGGCTACGGTACGGACCACCGGGTCGGCCGCACCGAACGGCCTCGTCCCATGAGCGCACCGGCGGATCGGCGGCGAGCGCGCGGGCGACGCCACGCGCTGCACTGCTGCCCGCCGGAGAGCTGGTTGCGGGTGGCGCCTGCCCATCTCTCGGGCGCGGGCCGACGCGCTCCAGGAGGTCACCGGCGGCGGCCCGGGCCTATCTTGCGGCCCCAGCCGAGGAGCAGCGGCACGGTCGCGATGTTGTATCGGGACGGTGCGGTGCGGGAAGAGGCCGGCCTGCTGGATGACGTGGCCGATGGAGCGCCGCAGCTCGGCGGCGTCCTGCTCCAGAGACGTCCCGGCCGCCGGCCGGATGGTGCCGGAGGTCGGGTCGAGCCATACGGTTGATCATGCGGAGGCTGGTCGTCTTGCCGCAGCCGGACGGCCCGGCCGACGGTCACACCCCCTTCAGGCATGTCCGAGCGAGAGAGATCGTGGACCGCCGTCGTGCCGTTGGGGAATCGCTTGTGGACCGCTGAACTGCGAATCATGGAGCGCCTCTGAGTCCTCTTGCCCGTCCTGCATATCGTCATGCAGAGTTCTTGGTGCGTGAATAACTTGTCAATGCCCCCGCGTAAATCACCCGTAAATCCGCGCCTGGCGGACCGGACTGTGAGACGCGGTCGTCCTTTACACGCCTGGTTAGGAGGAACGGCGCCTGATGTCCACGACGCCCCGACGACTCCGGTCGTCGTCCCTCGACGGTCACGGCCTCCCCGTCTCCGACGTGGTCGCCTCGCCGACGCGACCGCCCGCCCGGTGCCGGGCACCGACGCCATGAAGCGGGTCGAGGTCCTGGAACGCGGCCCGCGAGATCGCCGCGTGGGGGCCGGGTCTACGGCCGCTCCGCCGGTGTCGGCGCCCAGCCACAGCGAGGACGTGCCCACGGAGGCCGCCGCCGACCACGGCCTGCGCCTGCTGCGCAGCCACGCGGGCGCGATCGGCGCCGAACTGCCCGAGCGCGAGGTGCGCGCGATGCTCGCAGTCCCGCGCGCGAACCAGCTGCTCGCGGGCGGCGCGGGCCTGCGCCACCGTCGTGACGGCCTCTGCAGGCGCTGGAGGAACGGCGCGCGACCCGGCGGTCAACGAGCACAGCTCGGTCGGCACCGGCGACATCGCCCCCGCTGGCCCAGATGGGCCTGGCGCTCGCGGGCGAACACCCCTGGCGCGGCAAGGGGCACCGCCCCCGAGCCGCAGCCCCTCGCAACAACGACGCGCTGGCCTGATCTCGTCGAACGCGCTCACCCTCGGCCAGTCGGCGCTCGCCCTGCACGAACTGCGCACGCTCTGACGGCCACTCAACTGGTCGCCGCACTCAGCCTGTTGGCGGTGGACGGCTCGTACGAGGCGTATGCGCTGCCGGTCCCACGAGGCCCGCCGCCACCGGGGCTCGTACGACGTGGCGCGAACATGCGCGCCACCCTCGGCGCCCCGGACCGCCACCCCCGCCGCTCGGCCGCATCCAGGGACCCGTACGGCTTCCGCTGCGTGCCGCAGATCCACGGACCGGCGCACGACGCGGCGGACGCCCTGGAGACGTGCTGACGGTCGAGATCAACGCGGCGGAGAACCGCTGATCACCCACGCGGACGGCGGCCTACCACCACGGCGGCTTCTACCTGGCCCAACTGGCCCTGGCCTGGATCACTTCCGCCTCTCGCTCACCCAGGTGGCCCGGCTCTCCACGTCCCGCCTGTCGACGCTGAACGAACCCGCGTACCTGGCTGCGCCCGTTCCTCGCGGACGGCGAACCGGCGTCGTCGGGCGTGATGATCCTGGAGTACGCGCGGCGCGCCCTCGGTGACCTCCGCGCCTTCTCCGCCCCCGCGTCCCTCAGCCGCAGTCCTCTCCCGCACGGCGTCGAGGAACGGAGCTTCCAGCTTCGCCTCGCTCGCAGCCCGCCAGACCTTTGCGCGTCTGCACCGCGGCCGCCGGCAGGTCGTGGGCTGCGAACTGGTGGCGGCCGTCCGGGCGTTGCGCCTGCGCGACCTGCACCCCGACCACTGCCTGCGTTGCCGGTGGGCCGGGCGTTCGCGCTGGCGGCCGCGGAACTCGATCCGGATCCCGGCCAGACCGTCCTGACGGTGGACGTGGCACGGGCAGCCGCGCTGCTCGACCGGCTGGCCGGGTGACGCGGCGGCACCGCCACGGCCTCTGGCTTGCCGAACGTGATCCCTTCCCCAGCCCACCCGGACTGCAGCACCGCGTCGCGCCACCGGCCGCCGCAGGTCCAGGCGTCGTAGCGGAACGTCTCCGTGGCCTGGAGACGGCCGCTGTCACCACTCGATGGTCCACTGGCGGGTCACAGTCCAGTCGGGGCCGCGCAGTACTCAAGTCGTCGACATCTGGAGCCGCGGCGGTTTGCCGACCCACTACGCTCCACTGCTCTCAGGGCCCGCACTTCGTGGTTCCCGGCGTGAGCCGCATCCGGATGCGGACGGCGTGGAGTGACCTGCGTGCAGGAGAAAGGAGAATCTGCCAGGCCGGCGCAGGCCACCACTGCCACCACGATCAGAAACTCGTGGCGCCGCCGTCACGGATGACGTAAGGGAACGTCGTCCGTGGTGAAAGAGTGAGCAGGGCGGCGCCACACCTCGTCGGGCGAGGGCCAGTTGCAGGCGCCAGTGCTCGAGGCAGCGGTGCGGTCGGCTTGTCGGGGGTCCCATGCAGGTCAGCCTATGCGGCGACGTGGTGTCGGCCCGGACGGTGCTCATGAACTCCTGGAAATCGCCCAACCCACCACCACGCAGGGAACGCTGGGCGGCGGTGGCCGTCAGCACGAGCCGGGTCACCGCCCGCTTCGACGCGTCGGCCTCGTCCAGCATCGCCAGGTACCTGCGACTGGACCAGCGCGCGACACGCCCCCAGCCAGCGCGGATCTCAGGGTCTGGGTAGGCCCAGGGAGCCGGGCGAGCCGACCTCCCTGGTCCACGACGTGGACGTCCGTGACGGCGCAGCCGCTCCGCTCCGACTCCTCGGCGATCTGCGCGAGCGTCGCCGTGTCAGGGCAGTACTCGCCGTCGATGGTGATGTTCGCCGACCCGCTGTCGGGGTTGCGGAACTGCGACGAACGCCGCGCCAGGGCGCCCGCCGCGTCGGTGCCGCGGCCTGCCATACCCTCCGGCAGCTTGAACGTGATCGGCACGGGAAGGGTCGGCGTGGACATCTCAGGTACTCTCCCTCACTGCGGTGCTGTGACGGCCCGGGTCATCCATCAGAACAGGCCGCCGATCGCATGCCAGCGAGCTCGCGCCGTGCCCGATGCCGCTCACGATGTCGCCCGTGGTGTCGGCGGTCTTCCCGGGTCCGACAGGTAGAACTCCGTGCCGAGACCCGCCGCCGACGATCGGCGGCACACCAGCCTTGGCCTGAAGTGCCAGGCCCCGTTCTGGTCCTTGCCGAAGTCAGGTTTGGCCTCGGCGCCGGGCCGCGTAGCCCTCGGCGGTGACACCGACGCCGATGCCGCCGGGTCGGCGCCGCCCGCGACCTCGCCCTTGGCACCGGCGAACGCGCCGGCCCCGGCGTGGAAGCCTTCCTGCCGACGTTGATCCCGGCCTCCGCCTCGGCGCCCACCTGCCCTCGGCCCGCCCGTAGACGCCGACCGGGCCGGCGTAGGCGCTGCCCTGGGCCGAGGCCGCGCCGCCGGCGAAGGCACCGGCCTCGGCGTTGAGCCCCTCGTTGGTGATGCCCGCGCCGATGTTGGCCTTGGCCCCGGCGAACGCCTCGGCCTCACCGGCCAGCTTGAACGCCGTTGGTGAGCGAGCCCTCCGCCGACGCCTTGCCGAGGTACGCGTGCGCCTCGGCCTCGCCGAGCTTTTGCCGCCGCCGACGTCCGAGGCCTTGGCCTCGGCTCCGGCCTCAGGACTGACGCCTCGGACTCGCCCTCGGAGACCCCAAACCGCCGTCACTTCTTCTCGGACTTGGGTTCCGGCTTGCCCGCCGTCTTCAGGTCGCCGTCGGCGTGCGCGTTGAACCCGCCGAAGCCGAGGCCGTCCGTGTTCACGTCGCTGGAGGCGGGACAGGGCGCGCTTCACGCTCTGGTCGCAGTCGTCGCACGGCCTGGACGGCCTTGGTGATGGCGTCGGACCAGTCCTGGCCTCTGGTTGGCGTCGGCGACCAGCTTCCGGATAGTCGGGGTCGTGGTGGAGCGCGAACTTCTCGTCCTGCGACATCTTGTCGAAGCCGACGTAGGTCGCCTTGCCGGACCAGAGTCGACCTTGTAGTCTCCCTTCTTCTCCGCGTCCTCGACGAGGTCCCTTGACCGCCTTCTGCAGCCGGACCAGATCGGTGTGCGCGTCGGTGAGCAGGCTCGCGACGGCGTGCGCCTCCGCCTTCGCCGCGCCGTACTCGAAGAGCGGTGGCGGAGGCGTTCTGCTGCTGGGCGCCGTAGGCGAGGCCCTGCCAGTTGCCGTTGCCGAGCACGCCCTGGACGTTCTTCTCGTAGTCCGTCTGCAGCTCGCCGAAGCGGTCGCCCATCTTCTTCCACGCCGTGGAGACGTCCACGAAGAAGGAGAGATCGGCCGTCATCACGTCCTGGTACGTCAGTGCCATGGCCGGGCCCCCGTCACATTCCGTCGAAGCTGCTGGGCGGACGGATGCCGTTGACCTGGCTCTGGACGCCGAGGTCGGTGCCCTGGAACAGGTTCTTCGTGCCGTGCAGCGCGTTCAGCTCCGTCTGCAGCCGGCCGAGGAGACGGTTCGCCGACCCCTGCCAGGCCACCAGCGCGTCCGACAGGCCCTGATCGCTGGCCCAGCCGGAGAGGCCATTGAGCCCAGTGTCCTGCTTCATCAGCGGACTGGCCCGGCCACGGGGCCGATGAAGGGCGGCTTGACGGCCCCGCCGCCCGCCGCCATGTTCCCGGCCGACTTCGTGTGCGGGAGGAGTTCTTCCTCCAGGTACTTGGCGGCCTTCTTCTTGTCGGCGGGCGAACTGGCCAGCGTCTGGCCGTCGCTCCCCGGTCCCCCGTTGCCCACGGGCGCTCCCCTTGCACATCCGTTGCCTGACGGAAAGGCACACTACCGTTACCCCCATCGCGGCGGAACCTGGCGCCAGTCCCCTGCTCTGGAATAAAGCTCATACACCTAGCAGCTGCACTGAATGGACCGCAGGGGAACGGGGAGAATGAACGACCACACGGACCGCGCCGCGCTCGGTCAGGGCCCCGCCGCCCGGCTCCAGCACCTCTTCGAGGGCCACCGGCTCACGCCCACCCAGCGCCGGATCGCGCACTGCATGGTGGCGCCGCGCGGCCGACGTGCCGTTCCTGTCCTCGGTGGAGCTGGCGGATCTGGCCCGAGTCAGCCAGCCGTCCGTGACCCGTTCGCGGTCGCCCTCGGCTCTGACGAGCTATCCGGCGCTGCGCAAGCACCTGCGCGAGGTCGCCCCCGCCAGCGGCGGACGGCGGCCACCGAGGCCAGCGAGTACCAGCAGGCCGTCGAGGCCGAGATCGCCAATCTGCGCCACCTGGCGGGAGCTGCTCGCCGACCCGTCGATCGGTCGAGCGGGCGGGCCGGCTGCTCGCCGCGTCCCGGCCGCTGCCGGTGCTCGGCCTGCGCGCCGCGGCCTCCCAGGCGTACGGGTTTCTCGTACTTCGCGGCGAAGGTCCACCCCGACGTCCGGCTCCTCGACGAGGCGGCACGATGCTCGCCGACCCGGATCGACGCGGCCGTGCGCGCCGGGCGCGGCGACGCTGCTCTGCTTCGCGCTCCCCCGCCATCCGCGGGAGGTCGTCGAGCGCCCTCGCGTACGCCAAGGAGGCCGGGCTGATGCCGTCGTCACCGTCGCCGACTCCGCCTTCGCGCCGGTCGCCCAAGCACTCCGACCTCCTGCTGCCGGCGGCCCTGTCGGCACAGGCCTCGCCTTCGAGCACGGCGTGCGCGCCGATGCTGCTGGGCCGGGTGCTCCTGGAGGCGATGTGCGACGGGCTGCCGCAGGCGGCAGGCGCGGCTGGAGGAGTTCGACGTGCGGGCGGCCGAGCGCGGCCTCTTCGTGGAGTAGGCCAGCGGAGCAGCCCTTGCCACGGGAAAGAGAGTTGCGCGGGGACCGCCCGCACTGTGACGGGGGCGGGACGACGGCGGTCCCCCGCGAGGACGCCCGCCCGGGTCAGGCGGGCGTCACGTCTGGGCGTCGGTGGAGGTCAGGGCCGCTCGGAGGTCCTTGACGCCGCTACGGTGCCGGCTGGGAGCGGGAGGCCGCTCCCACCCCCTCCGACACCCACCAATCTGCCGGACGCGTGTTAAGCCGGTGCTGCGCGCGTGTCGCGCTCAGTACCGTTTCGCGAACCGGTGAAGCGGTCATGCGAAACGGACCGGCGCCGGCTGCTTCGTGGCGCCCTTGGCCAGGAACGCCAGCAGGTCCGGCGGCTCACCACGCCGGTCGGCTTCGCCTCGACCAGCACGATCGCGGCGTCGGCCGCGCCCAGCACGCTCATCAGGTCCGCGCACCGGCTCACCGGATCCGACCTGCGGCAGCGGCGCCCGAGCATGTGCTTCTCCAACGGGTCGTGCAGCGACGCCCGCTGCGCGAACAGCGCATCGAGCAGCTCCCGCTCGACCGACCGAGCCGATGACCTCTGCGGCCATCACGTCAGGGTGTCGGCGCCCGGCTTCACGATCGGCATCTGCGGACACGCCGTACTCGCGCAGCACGTCGATGGCCTCGCCGACCGTCTCCTCGGGAGTGCATGTGGACGAGCTCGGGCAGCGCGCCGCCCGTCCTTGTCGCTTGAGCACGTCGCCGACGCGGGCGCTCGGCCCGGAGTCGTCAGGAACCCGTAGTCCGCCATCCACTCGTCGTTGAAGATCTTCGACAGATAGCCGCGGCCGCTGTCCGGCAGCAGCACGACCACCACGTCGTCCGGGCCGGAGCCCTCCGCGACGCCGCAGCGCGGCGACGACAGCCATCCCGCAGGAGCCGCCGACGAGCAGCCCCTCCCTCGCTTGGCGAGGCCGCCGCGTCATCTGGAAGGAGTCCTTGTCGGACACGGCGACGATGCCGTCGGCGACGCTCGCGGTCGTACGCCGTCGGCGAAGTCCTCACCGACGCCCTCGACGAGGTAGGGGCCGCCCGGAGCCGCCGGAGTAGACCGACCCCTCGGGGTCCGCGCCGATGATGACCTGGACCCGGCCCTCACTGGCGTCCTTCAGGTACCGCCCGGTCCCCGAGATCGTGCCGCCGGTCCCGACACCGGCGACGAAATGGGTGATCTTCCCTTCCGTCTGCTCCCACAGCTCGGGGCCGGTCGGTGGTAGTGGGACAGCGAGGTTGTTCGGGTTGCTGTACTGGTCCGGCTTCCACGCCCCCGGGCGTCTCGCGGACCAGCCGGTCGAGACGTTGTAGTACGAGTCCGGGTGCTCGGGATCCACGGCGGTCGGGCAGACCACGACCTCGGCACCAGCCACCTGCACGCGCTGATCTTGTCGGTGGAGACCTTGTCCGCAGACGAAGATGCGCTTGAGCCCTTCTGCTGGGCCATGATGGCGAGTCCCACGCCCGTGTTGTTGCCGCTGGTGGGCTCCACGATCGTGCCGCCCGGCTCAGCTCCCCGCTCGCTCGGCGGCCTCGATCATGCGCAGCGCGATGCGGTCCTTCACGGAACCGCCGGGGTTGAAGTACTCGACCTTGGCCCAGGACGGTCGCCTGCAGCCCTTCGGTCACCTTGTTGAGCCTCAGCAGCGGGGTGTTGCCGACGAGACTGATCATCGAGTCGTGGATCTGCACGTTGTCTCCGGGGTCTCCTGCGTAGGGGATGTGGTCAGCGTATTGCCGCGTGTACCAGGCCCTTCATCTCCCGTTACGGTGGCCGACGGGGATTGCAGGCAATGAGTTCATGCTGGCCGTAGAACGGCGTCTTCGTACGTCGCTGAACAGGAGGCAGGTGGCCGCGAACATGTCGAGCAGGGCGAGTGGCACGGCGGACGCCGCGGGGCGGCGGCAGGGGGCGGCGGGCATCGGGCTGCGCTGCGGCGTGGCCGCCGTCGGCGTGGTTCTGGCCGAGGTCCAGATGGCGCGCCGCCAGGTCGGCAACCACGGGACGGACCGGTGCTCCCGGTCGGCGGACGGCGCTGTCGCGGCGGGCGTACGCGCTGTCGGGGCGCAGCCTGCGCTCACCATGCTCGGCGACTCCACGGCCGCAGGGGCAGGGGCGTGCAGGCGCTGGGCACTGGCGCGCGCTGCTCGCGTCGGGACTCGCGGCGGTGGCCGAGCGCGCGTGGAGCTGCGCAACGCGGCTGCCGCGGCGCCCAGTCCGACGACCTGGACCGCCAGGTCGCGCTGAGCTCGCCGACCCGGCCTGGCAGCCGGACGTCTGCGTGATCATGATCGGCGCGAACGACGTCACGCACCGCATCCCCGCCGCGCGTCCGTACGCCACCTCTCCGCGGCCGTCCGCAGGCTGCGCGGCCGGTGCGGGAGGTGGTCGTGGGCACCTGCTCGACCTCGGCGGCCGTCGAGGCCGGTGCAACCAGCCGCCGCTGGCTGGCCCGGCGAGGCGTCGCGGCAGCCCGCCGCCGCGCAGGCAATCGGCACGGTGGAGCAGGCGGGCGCACGTCTCGCTGGGCGATCTGCTGGGCCCTGAGTTCTCGGCGGGCCCGCGCCGGAGATGTTCGGCCAGACAACTACCACCCCTCGGCGGAGGGTAGCGACGGCGGCGATGGCCGTCCTGCCGTCGTGCGCCTCCCTGGGCCTGTGGCCGGAGGAGAGCGCGGACGTCGCCCGCGCCGGGTTTCCTGCCGGTGGCCCGTGCGGCGGCCCAGGCGGTCAGGAGGGCGGCACGGGAGGTCACTGCCCGCGATGCCGACGGTCCGCCCGTGGGCATTGCAAGCGACGCCGCCGCCGACTCTCCGCAGGACGCTCGGCGTCCGGCCACTGCCCTCGACCGACCGCCGGCGAGGCTGGTCGCGCGGTTCCCCGCGCCCTGGGTCGCAGATCAAGCCCTCCGGCGGCGAGAGCAGGGTCCGGCGGAGCCCCGAGGCCATTGACCGGGTGAGCGCCGGTGGGGAGCTGGCGCAGCGACCCTGCCCTGGCGCCCAGATCGAGCCCCTCCGGCGATTGAGGCGGGACCAGGGCGAGCCGAGACCAATGCCCGACCGACCGCCGGTAGGGGCTGGTCGCGCAGTTCAGCGCCTAGGGGCGCCCAGATCAGCCCTCCGGCGGTTGAGGGCGCCGCGGGCCCCGGAGGCCGTTCGCCGGGTGGGGGCTGGGCGCGCAGCTCCCGCACCCCCGGGGGCTACCCGGATCACTCACCCGTTGGACGCAGAGCGAGCAAGCGCTTAGAAGATGCTGGCGGGGTCACACCCATGCCGGTGACCTGAGCAGTACGTACAGGGTAACTTCCCAGACGGTCCCGCCTGAAAAGGTCAACGAACCCTCTGGGAGCCGTGATGCCCGAAGCAGTGATCGTCTCAGCCGCCCGCTCCCCCATCGGCCGCGCCTTCAAGGGCTCCCCTGAAGGATCTGCGACCGGACGACCTGACCGCCACGATCATCCAGTCCGCCCTCGCCAAGGTCCCCGAGCTCGACCCGCACGACATCGACGACCTGATGCTCGGCTGCGGCCTCCCTGGCGGCGAGCAGGGCAACAACCTCGGCCGCATCGTGGCCGTGCAGATGGGCATGGACCACCTCCCCGGGCTGCACCATCACCCGCTACTGCTCCAGCTCCCTGCAGACCACGCGCATGGCGCTGCACGCCATCAAGGCGGGCGAGGGCGACGTGTTCATCTCGGCCGGCGTCGAGATGGTGTCGCGCTTCGCGAAGGGCAACTCGGACTCGCTGCCCGACACGCACAACCCGTTCTTCGCCGAGGCCGAGGCCCGCACCGCGGCCGTCGCCCAGCAGGAGAACACCACCTGGCACGACCCGCGCGAGGACGGCCTGGTCCCGGACGCGTACATCGCGATGGGCCAGACCGCCGAGAACCTGGCCCGCCTGAAGGGCATCACCCGCGAGGACATGGACGCCTTCGGCGTGCGCTCGCAGAACCGCGCCGAGGAAGCCATCAAGAACGGCTTCTGGGAGCGCGAGATCACCAGTGACCACCCCGGACGGCACGGTCGTGTCGAAGGACGACGGCCCGCGCGCCGGCGTCACGCTGGAGGGCGTCTCGGGCCTCAAGCCGCGTCTTCCGCCCCCGACGGCCTGGTCACCGCCGCCAACTGCTGCCCGCTGAACGACGGCGCCGCCGCCCTCGTGATCATGTCCGACACGAAGGCCCGCGAGCTGGGCCTGACCCCGCTCGCCCGCGTGGTCTCGACCGGCGTCTCGGCCTCTCCCCGAGATCATGGGCCTGGGCCCGGTGGAGGCGTCCAGCGCGCGCCTGAAGCTGGCCGGCCTGTCCGTCTCGGACATCGACCTGTTCGAGATCAACGAGGCGTTCGCCGCGCAGGTCATCCCGTCCGCCCGCGACCTCGGCATCGACGAGGACAAGCTGAACGTGAACGGTGGCGCCATCGCCGTCGGCCACCCCTTCGGCATGACCGGCGCCCGGATCACCGGCACGCTGATCAACTCGCTCCAGTTCCACGACAAGCAGTTCGGCCTGGAGACCATGTGCGTCGGCGGCGGTCAGGGCATGGCGATGGTCATCGAGCGCCTCAGCTGACCGGAACCGACCAGAGCTGAGCCGGAGCTGACCTCGAGATCCGTCTATGCAATCGTGATCCAATCTCCCCCAGGATGTGACATGCATCTCGGGGAGATGGACTTTCTCAGCGTCAGCCCGGTACCCAGAGCCATATCGGGGGCTAAACGCCCGGCCAAAAAGCCCTGTCCAATTCGTGACGTAATGCACTGACAGCTGGTTCGTCCAGGCTTCAAGCTGATGTAGGAAGTCGGGGGTCGACTTGAAACCGGGAGTACGTCAGTGAGCGCCATCCCCCTGCATTGCTGCTCGCCACGGCCGCTGCCACGCTCGTCGGCGCCACCCTGCACAACGTCCGGGGCCTGCGTCGGCAGATCGCGGACCTCGCAAAGAGCTGGCCCGTGATCGCGCGGATGCCGTGCGCCCGGGCATGCCGGCGGCTCGCACGACTCCCGACACGGACGCCATACGCGGCGCCGTCGCCGACGCACTCGCCGAGGAGCGGGAGCGCGAGCTGGCGGAGGCGCGGGCGTTCTGGGCGGCGCAGGAGGCGCGCGACACGTCCGACCTGCCGCCGTTCCTGACCGGTGGCGGTGCGCTCGGCGACGAGTTCTTCATGCCGCGCGCAGGCCGACTTCGCCGGCCTCGGAGCCGGCGTCGATCGGCCGGCCCTGGAGCCGGAGGACGAGTTCGCCGGGGAGTCCGCCGAGCTGGCGCGGCCCGCCGCCGCCACCTCTCGCCGGACTTCGTCCCGGTCCAGTCGCCCGTCTCCAGCGACCACGAGCGCACGGTGGCGTGTCTGGAGGAGCTGGCGCAGGCGCGCACGGCGCTGTCCGACGTCCGCCCCGGCCCGCTCGGCACGCTCGACGTCTACGTCTTCGCCGACGGCACCACGCTCTGCATGACCCCGGGTCACCGGAGACCGCGGAGCAGCTCGCCGCAGCCCTCCGTGACGGCGACACCCCGGTCCTCCTCGGCGGCTCCGGCGTCTCCGGCGCGTACGCTCCCGACCTTCGAGTGCGCCGGCGCCAGCGTCTGCATCCCTGGCGGACCGCGTCATAGCCTCCCCGCCTGACCCGTTCAGCCGACCGCGGCCCGGTGGGGGCCGGTCGCGCAGTTCGCGCGCCCCGAGACGCGCACTCCGTGCGCCATCTCAGCGGCGCGCTGCCATGACGGCGCGGTATCTCGGGCGAAGACGCGGCAAAGCCGCGGCGCTCAGGCCCGCGAGCAACTGCGCACGAAGCCCCACCGGCCCGCAGCCGAGATCGGGTTTCAAGGGGCGCGAGGAACTGCGCGAGAAGCCCCCACCGGCCCGCAGCCGAAATCGGCCTCCCAGGGGCGCGAGGAACTGCGCGAGAAGCCCCACCAGCCGACAGCCGAAGTCGGTTTCAAAGGGGCGCGGGGAACTGCGCGTAGCCCCACCAGCCGACAGCCGAGATCGGGTTTCAAGGGGCGCGGGGAACTGCGCGAGAAGCCCCACCAGCCGACAGCCGAGATCGGGTTTCAAGGGCCGCGAGGAACTGCGCGAGAAGCCCCACCGGCCCGCAGCCGAAATCGACCTTCCAGCGCGCGCGAACTGCGCGACCAGCCACGACGAGACCCGCACCCGGCAGCACCACACCAGGCGCCACGGCGAGCTCCCGGAACCGCTCTACACCCGGCCCGCTTCATCGCCGCCTCGACCAGCTCCACGGCCTCCGCCAGCTCCCCGGCCCCCGCAGGGACACCGCCAGGTCCCGCCCGGCCACCGTGATCTGATCGGCCGCCGCGAACATCCCCGCGTCCGGCATCTCCCGGACGGCCCCCTCGAGGGTCGTCCAACAGCTGGGCCCGCGCCGAGAGTTCCCGGCCCAGCGCCAGCGCCTCCGCGGCGGCCCCCCGCTGCAGCCGACTCTGCGGCGCGGCTCTGAGCCGGTCCCGCGAGGCTGATCCACCGCTGCGGTCAAAGGCGTCGTATCAAGCACCCGGCGAACTGTAGCTGTTTACAAGGCCCCCAACGCTCCAGGCACGGTGGCGTGAAGCGACCGGCCACATCGAAGCGTTCCGAGGCGCCGATGTCCCAAGTCTTCTCCGAGGAGACCCACCGCAATCTGCTGGCTCGAATCCCCACTGCACCGGTCGTGAAGTCTCCGACTGGCTGCGCACCGTCGAAATGATGGCCCCTGCTTCCTTCGCTTCGAAGAGAAGGTCAGCTGGTTGCGCGGGGAGCACGATCTCGCGTACGGCCATGCCAAAGCGATCATCCACGAGTACGACCTGAGGCGCGCCGCCCGCCGATTCGGCTGAGGCGGGCCGAGCAGCGCCGCCAACTCCCCATGAAGCCAGGGCCCGCGCGCGAAGGGTGCGCGGGCCCAGGCAGCTACCGGACGACCGGCTAGTCGTTGCCGCTGCAGGATCGCGATGAGCCGCAGGAACTCCATGTGAGATCCAGACCAGGGTCAGGGGTCAGACCGAAGGCGGCGAGCCACGCCTCTTCCTTCGGGGCGCCGTACGCGATGCCGTCCTCGACCTGCTTGAAGTCCAGGGCCAGGAAGCAGGCACCGAGCAGGATGCCGATGATGCCGAACAGGATGCCGAGGCCGCCGCTGCGGAAGCCGAGGCCGTCACTGCCGCCGAAGACGGCGAACAGCAGGTTCACCGCCACGAGCAGGATGAAGCCCATGGCCGCGGCCATCACGAAGCCGTAGAGAGCGACGGTTGACGCGGATCCAGCCCGCCTTGTACGCGACGAGGACCGCGACGAACACGGCCATCGTGCCGAGCACGGCCTGCACGGCCGCACCGCTCGCTGATGTAGTTGTCGACGATGCTGGAGAGCACGCCGAGGAAGACACCTTCGAGGGCGGCGTACGCCAGGATGATCGGCGGGGACGCCTTGCGCTTGAAGGCCTCGCACGAAGCCGAGCACCATCGCGACGAGGGCCGGCGCCGATCGCGATGCCGTACGACTTGTTGATGTTGGCCTCGTCGACCGGGAGCAGCGCCCAGGCGAGCGCGGCGGTCACGACGAGGAGACCGAGGGTGGTCGCCGTGCGCATGATGACGTCGTCCATCGTCATGCGGCCGGTGGTGGTGGGCGCCTGCGGAGCGCCGTACTGCAGATCCTGCTGCGCGTAGGGGTTCTGCGCGTACGGGTTGCCGGCGGGGGCCTGGCCGTACGGATTGGCCTGCGTCCCGACTGCGGGGCCCCCCGGCCTGCGGCTGCTGCGCGGTGTTGAACTGCGCGTAGCCGTTGTCGCGGCTGAACCCCCGTCGCGAGAAGACCGGGTTGCTGCTCCTCATTTCACTCCTCCATGGCCACCGTGTATGGCCTTGCCACAAGAGTAATAGCTTGGCAAAGATCCGGCCCTAGTGCTCAGGGAGGATCTTTCTCATCCTGTTACCCCTTTCTGCTTCTACGAACGTGGCAGCCCCGTGATGTTCCGCCCGGCGGCGATCACAGCGGGAAACCGGTGTACGCCTCCGCGAGATCGGCTTCCGCGGCCTTCGACGTGGTCAGGCGGTCGAGCCGGGCGAGCTGGATCTTGTCGTCGAACGCGGTGGCGTCGGGCGCGCGGTGCAGCATCGTCGTCATCGCGTAGGGAGAACCGCTCGGCCTGCCAGACGCGGCGCAGGCAGGTCTCCGAGATACGCGTCGAGGAGCGCGGTGTCGCCCTTCTCCGTGGCCGCGACGAGGGCGCGAACGGGCACGTGACGACGTCGCCGACGGCGAGGTTCAGCCCTTCTGCGCCGGTCGGCGGGACGATGTGCGCCGCGTCACCGGCCAGGAAGAGCCGGCCGTGCCGCATGGGCTCGTGGACGTAGGAGCGCATCGGGGTGACGGACTTCTGCGTGATCGGTCCGCGGGCCAGCCGCCAGGCCGGGTCGTCGACCGCCAGGCGGCGGTCGAGCTCGTCCCAGATCGCGTCGTCGGACCAGTCGGCGGCGTCCGTGCCCTCGGGGACCTGGAGGTAGGCGCGGGTGACCGAGGGCGAGCGCATGGACAGGAGCGCGAAGCCGCGGTCGGAGCGGGCGTAGACCAGCTCGTCGTGGGACGGGGCGACGTCGGCGAGGATGCCGAGCCAGCCGAAGGGGTACGTGCGCTCGTACGTCGCGGACTCCGGCGCCGGTATCGCGTTCCTGGCCACGCCCCAGAAGCCGTCGCAGCCGACCACGTAGGCGCAGTCGAGGACGTCCTCGCGGCCCTCGTGCCGGAACCGGACGCGCGGCGCGTCCGTGTCTCGCCCTCCACCGCCAGCGCCTCCGCCTCGAACAACAGGGGGCCCGCCGTCGGCCAGTTGGGCCGCGATGAGGTCCCTTGCAGACCTCGGTCTGGGCGTAGACCATGACCTGCTTCCCGCCGGTCAGGGCCGGGAAGTCGACGCGGTGGCGGCGGCGGTCGAAGCGCAGCTCGATGCCGTCGTGGGGCATTCCGTCGCGGTCCATGCGGGCGCCGACGCCGGCCTCGCGCAGCACGTCGACGGTGCCCTGCTCCAGGATCCCGGCGCGCTGGCGCTGTTCCACGCTACGCGCGGTCGCGGCTCTCCAGGACGACGGAGTCGATCCCCGCGTCGTGCAGGAGCCTGGCCAGGAGCAGTCCGGCCGGGCCCGCTCCGATGATGCCGACGGTGGTGCGCATACGGATCCTCTCGCGTCTGTGCGTTCGTTCCCTCGCGTTCGCCTGGTGAACTTTCGTTCATTGAGGCTCTGGCGGGATCCTCCGCCCCGGTCGCATCGGGTGTCAATGGTCCGGTGGCGGACGGGCGCGGGCGGCGGCGGCCGACGGGGTGCGTGCGCACGCCAAGACCCGCGCCCGGCAAGGGGAGTTGGCGATCTTCGGCCCCCTCGCGCACGGCGGATCCCGCGCCGGGCACACATACCTGTGGCAAGGCCCGCAAAGGCGACGGGGCGGGAAACGAGGGGGAAACGGGGAGGAGAGGGACGGAGGTGCCCGGAACCGGACTTGAACCGGTACGCCCGCGAAGGGCGGCGAGGTTTAAGCTCGCCGTGTCTGCATTCCACCATCCGGGCAGGCTGTGGGGCTCCGCGTCGACCATCCCGAGCCTATCCGGCGGCATCCCCCGATCAGCGGAACAACAGCCCGATGTTGTCTTATTTTATTGACGTCTGAGGGTGCATCAGCCCACTACAAGCTCCATCCGCACTTGCCGGAGGCCTTGTCACAGGCACGGGCGCGCTCCAGGGGGATTGACGGGATTTCACCTCCGCCGGCGGTGTCCCGGCGGGCGCCCGGTTCTCAGGGTCCCGTGTCATCCCCAGGTGTATGACACAGCCTCCCCCGGTCCGACCCGAGTCGCCCCCTCGGAACGGGAACTGCGACTGACTCCACGGCTCCGATCCGCCGGGACGATGGAACGGTCCCCGAACGCCGCACCGACAGGAGCACCCACCCGTGACCACCACCCCTCTCGCCGGCCGGACCACCACGGCGGCCGCCCGCGCCACGGATCTTGTCGAAGGTCTACGGACAGGGGTGAGACCCAGGTGGTCGCGCTCGACCGGGTCTCCGTCGAGTTCCGGCAGGCTGGATTTCTACCGCGATCATGGGCCCGTCGGGCTCCGGCAAGTCGACGCTGATGCACTGCGTCGCGGGCCTGGACACCTTCTCCTCCGGCTCGGTCAGGATCGGCGAGACCGAGCTGGGCTCCCTCAAGGACAAGCAGCTCACCAAGCTCCGCCGACAAGATCGGCTTCATCTTCCAGGCGTTCAACCTGCTGCCGACGCTGACCGCCCTGGAGAACATCACGCTCCCCATGGACATCGCGGGCCGCAAGGCCGACAAGCAGTGGCTGGAGAACGTGATCCAGATGGTGGGCCTCGCGGACCCAGCCTCGGCCACCGCCCTCGCAGCTCTCCGGCGGCCAGCAGCAGCGCGTCGCGGTCGCCCGCGCCCTGGCCTCCAAGCCCGACATCATCTTCGGCGACGAGCCCACCGGAAACCTGGACTCGCGCTCCGGCGCCGAGGTCCTCGGCTTCCTGCGCAACTCCGTGCGCGAGCTGGGCCAGACCGTGGTGATGGTCACCCACGACCCGGTCGCGGCGGCCTACGCGGACCGCGTGGTCTTCCTGGCGGACGGCCGGATCGTCGACGAGATGCACGCCCCGACGGCGGACACGGTCCTGGACCGCATGAAGCGCTTCGACGCGAAGGGCCGCACCAGCTGACGCAGGTGCGCCCCGGAAGGGCGCGGGGAACTGCGCGAGCAACCACGACGGCGCAGCACCCGCGAACGAATCATCGGCCCCCACGGCGCGTAGGTCACGGGGCTCCGCCTGGACCCCGCTCCTCAATCGCCGGAGGCAGTGATCCGCACCCGCAGCCCAACGGCCGCAGGGCTGATCTGCCCGGCCCAGACCTAGAAGAGACCCCCCATGTTCCGAACAGCCCTGCGCAATGTCTTCGCGCACAAGGCCCGCCCTGATGATGACCGTGCTCGCCGTCATGCCTCGGCGTCGCCTTCGTCACCGGCACCCTCGTCTTCACCAACATCATCTCCTCCGCCCTGGAGAAGTCGTCCTCAAGGGCTTCGACCACGTGGACGTCGCCGTCACCCCGGCTCCACCAAGTCCGAGGGCGACAGGGTCGGCCGGTCCACGAAGCTGACCGACGCCACCCTGAAGAAGGCGCGGAGCGTGCCGGGGCCGCCGCCGCGATCGGCGTGGTCAGCGGCTACGCGGCCGTCGCCGACCAGGACGGCAAGCTCGTCGGCAACGGCTTCTCGACCAAGGGCGGCAACTACTCGGGCACCGCCGGCAGGCCGACGACCGCTACCCGCTCACCGACGGCGCCGCCCCGCGCGCGAGCACCAGGTCGCCCTGGACGCGGAGACCGCGAAGCGGGCCGGGTACAAGGTCGGCGACCAGGTGCGGATGTCCATCGACGGACCGGTGCTCACGCCCACCGTCACCGGCATCTTCACCACGGACGACGGCAACGTCGCGGCCGGCGGCTCCCTGCCCCTGTTCGCACGGCGACCGCGCAGCAGCTCTTCCCACAAGCAGGGCGCGTACGACGAGATCGACGTGACCGCCGCGGCCGGGACGAGCCAGGACCAGCTCAAGCGGAACCTCGACGAGGCGCTGGGCACCTCCGCGGTCGACACCGACACCGGCAAAGCGGCTCGCCGACGACCAGGCCGAGATGATCTCGTCGTCGATGAGCTCCATGAAGACGATGCTGCTGGTCTTCGCGGGCATCGCCCTGTTCGTCGGCATCTTCATCATCGCCAACACCTTCACGATGCTGGTCGCCCAGCGCACCAAGGAGCTCGCGCTGCTGCGCGCCCGGTAGGCGCCTCGCGCCGCCAGGTCACCCGGTCCGTGCTGCTGGAGGCGTTCTTCGTGGGCGCCGTCGCCGCCGTCACCGGTCTGGGCGTCGGCATCGGCATCGGCGCGGGCATGCGGGCGCTGATGGACGGGACCGGCGCGATCATCCCGGACGGCCCGCTGGTCGTCTCCCCCGGCACGGTCGTCTCCGCGCTCGTCGTCGGCGTCCCTGATCACGATGCTGGCCGCCTGGCTGCCGGGCCGCCGCGCCGCGAGATCCCGCCGGTCGCCGCGATGAACGCGGTGCGCCGCCCCCACCGCCAAGTCCCTGGTGCTGCGCAACACGCTCGGCGCGCTCGTCTCGGCCGCCGGTGTCACGGCCGTGCTCGCCGCGACGACCATGAGCGGCGACTCCGGTCAGCTGCCGATGGGGCTCGGCGCCGGCCTGCTGGTGATCGGCGTCTTCATCCTCACGCCGCTGCTGTCCCGCCCGCTGATCGCGGCCGCCGCGCCGGTGCTGCGCGCCTTCGGCATCGCCGGCAAGCTGGCCCGCCTCAGCTCGGTCCGCAGCCCGCGCCGCACCGCCGCCACCGCCTCGGCCCTGATGATCGGCCTCACCCTCATCACCGGTCTGACGGTGATCGCGGGCAGCGATCCAGTCGGCGATCGACAAGATGGCGGCCGACTCCCTCAAGGCGGACTACGTCGTCTCCATGGCGAACGGGAACGCGCTCGCCCGACGTCCTCAAGACGCTCGACGGGACGCCCGGCGTCACCGCCACCAGCGGACTGTCGAACTCGCCCTCGCGCATCGACAACAGCACCGAGTACCTGACGGGTGTCAACGGGAAGACGATCAGCCGGCTCGCCGAACTCCCGGTGGACAGCGGCACGTTCACCGTGGGCGGCAGCGACGTCGTGGTCGACGATCGAGACCGCCGAGGACCACGACTGGAAGGCCGGCTCGGCCTTCACCGTCCACTACGAGGACGGCAAGGAGCAGCGGCTGACGGTCGCGGGCGTCTACGAGGGCAACGAGATGATCCGGGGATCATGCTCGACTCCTCGACCCTGAACCCGCACATCACCGACGGCGTCTCCGACATGCAGGTCATGCTGAAGACGTCCGGCGGCACCTCCGACGCCACCAAGGACAAGCTGACCAGGGCGCTCGGCGAGAACCCCGCGGTCAAGATCCAGGACCGCCAGGACATCTCCCAACGAGATCGCCCAGATGTTCACGCTGATGCTGAACATGCTCTACGGCCTGCTCGCCATGGCGGTCATCGTCGCCGTCCTCGGTGTCATCAACACCCTGGCCATGTCGGTCTTCGAGCGCCAGCAGGAGACCGGCATGCTCCGCGCGATCGGCATCGACCGCAAAGGGCATCAAGCGCATGGTCCGCCTGGAGTCCCTGGTGATCTCCCTGTTCGGCGGCGTGCTCGGCATCGGCCTGGGCGTGTTCTTCGGCTGGGCGGCCGGTCAGCTCATCGGCAACAGCATGTCGACGTACGCGCTGATCCTGCCCTGGGGCCGGATGGGGATCTTCCTCGCGCTCGCCGCGGTGGTCGGCATCCTGGCGGCCCTGTGGCTGCCGGCGCCGCGCGGCCCGGCTGAACATGCTGGCGGCGATCAAGTCCGAGTAGCCGTACGGCAGTCGTACGCGAAGGGGCCCGCCGGTGTGTCACCGGCGGGCCCCTTCACGCTACGGCGTGGTGCAGGACGCGGGTCAGACGTTCCAGGTACGGGCCCGCAGCGGCATCCCCGAGGCCCCCGCTCACCGGTGTCTTCTACCGCGAGGATCTGGTTCACGCCGATGCGGTTGCGCTCGAAGCTCAGGGCGGAGGCCGCCATGTAGAGCCGCCAGATCCGGGCCCGGCTGGGCTCACCAGCTTCGGGGCCTCCTTCCGGGGGCCTCCAGGTGCACCCAGTGCCGCAGCGTGAGCGCGTAGTGCGCGGATGGCCTCGACGTCGCGCACCTCGAACCCGGCCCACTCCAGCGGCCGTGGTGGTGCCGACGGGCGCCAGCTCGCCGTCCGGGAACACGTGGGCGTCGTGAACTCGTCGACCTCGTACGCCGACTCGTCCTCCTGGGGCCCGCGCGACGTCTGGTGGTTGAGCAGCCGCCCGCCGGGCTTGAGGAGGGCGTACAGGTCGGCGGCGTACTCCAGGCACCGCGCGGAGCCGGACGTGCTGCCGGCCAGCGCGATGGGAGATCGCGTCGCATGGACCGTCGCGCAGTCGGTAGTCCTGGACGCGGATCTCGACGCGGTCGGTGAGGCCCTCGTCGGCGACGCGCTTTCCCTGGCGAACGCGGCCTGTTCCTGCGAGAGGGTGACGCCGACGACGCTCACGCCGTGCTCACAGGCCGCGTGCACGGCCATCGAGCCCCAGCCGCAGCCGACGTCGAGGAGGCGCATCCCGACTTGAGGTCGAGCTTGCGGGAGATCAGCTCCAGCTTGTCGCGCTGGGCGGACTCCGGCGTCGACTCCGGCGACTCCCGGTAGGCGCACGAAGTAGACCATCGAAGGGCCGAGGACCAGCTCGTAGAAGTCGTTGCCGACGTCGTAGTGGTGGCTGATGGCCTGTTTGTCTGTCGCCCTTGGTGTGCAGGTGCAGGCGGCCTGCGACGCATCTCCTCGGCGGGCGGGGCCGGCGGCAGGAACGGTCCTGCGAGCTTGACCAGCTCGCGGGCCGCGCGCACCTGGGTCCCTGAGCGCCTCCACGAGGCTCCTGCGCTCCCTCTTCGGGGCGCTCCCAGATCGACCCGCCCAGTCGACCTCAGCGCGTCGCACAGATCGCCGTCCCACGTCCAGGTCGCCCGGCCACCCAGGCGCGGGCGAGCCCCAGCTCGCCCGGCTTCCAGAGCGAGTCGGCGCAGCGCGCGGCGGTTGCGCACGACGAGGGCCGGCGTGTCCGGGGCCCGGCCTCCGAGCTCTTCGATCCCAGGCGCGCAGCCACGCACCGGGAGCTCGGCGCCGGCAGCTTTGCGTCGGCGGGATTTCTTCAGCCGCTGTGCGCGTGGCGTCCTGCGCGGCGCACACCTCCCGTGACGAGGGAAATCCCGAACGGTCCCAGCGCCGTCGTAAGAAGCACCGAACAGGGCGGTTGCGCGGTCGTTATCGCGTCACGGAACGGCAAAATGCTTGGCCAGGGGCTTCACGTACTTTGGGCAGGAGAAAACCGACCACTCGCACCACGGATGGCAGAAAGCAGCCCCTTCAGCTGGCACTGAGGGCCGCAGGTCAGAGGCCTTAGCCTCGGCCTTCTTCTCCTCCACCACGGGCTTGGGCGCCGGCTTTGGCGGGCTCGCGACCTCCTCGCGCGGGACGCAGCGCACCGACGCGGTGATGTCGCGCTTCTGAGACATGTTGATCGTCCGCTCGGCGATCACCCGGACCTGCGGTTCCAGGTCGGTATGGCCAGACCGTGGTAATCACGGTGCATGTACCAGGCGAGACGGCCCTCGAGCTTGGATCTTCATCTTGCCCAGCTGACGATCATCGCGACGCCCTTGTGCAGGCCGAGACCCGCGACGGTTCGCCCTGTTGCTGTGGCTGTACCCTCTTCTCGCGGGAAGCCTCTGCATGCCGGAGACCACGTTGTCGCCGAGCGACCTTGGCCTGGCGCATGGCGTGCTGCGCGTTCGGCGGGCACCAGTGCGCTCTGTTGTTGCCCGCCTTGCGGCGCCGACGAGGTCCCGGCGTTCCGGGCGTCGCCGCCCGTGCGCTCCAGATGCAGTCGCTGCCGGCGACCCGGAGTGGCCTGCGACCCACGTGGCCGCGCGGGCCGAGCGCGGGAGACCGAAGCGCGAGAGGGCTGCCCGGGTTTCGACGCCGGCGGTCCACACGCACGGTGTTCGGAGCCTTCTGACCACCTCGAGCCCTGTTGGGAGGTTACACGACGACCAGGCCGACGCAGGACGGCATGGTGGTCTTCAGGTAGACCTCGATGCCGCGGGGACCTGGGGTGCTTGCGGGCCGTACTCGCCGAGCTCCGGGCCGACCTCGGGCAGCACCTGTCGGCGGCGTCGACGAGCACGAAGCGCATGTCCCTCGCGCTTTCACGTTTCCTTAGTAGAACTGGCCGCAAATGAATCGCCAGGTCCTCGACCTCACCGATGTGTCTCGGCGCCCGCGAAGCCACCGCGATCGACGATCAACGAGGTGAGCGCCTTGCGGCGATGATCTCCTCGTCGGTCGTCGATCTCGGCCTTGTCGCGAGAGGCCAGCTCGAGCATCGTGGCAGCGCAGGCCGATGGGCCTCCTCGACTGCACCTTCATCACCGATGCCGACCTCAGCGGCGAGGCCCGGCGTCGGGAAGGTGCGGAGTACCGCGCCGAGCGCGATCGCAGGTAGGCGAAGGACACCTGCTACGCCTCGCCGACGAGCAGGGCGACCGTGGCGGCCTGTGCAGGTCCTGGTCGATGGTGGTGACCGGTAGTGCACGAAAACGTGAAAGCGTTTCACGATAAATGCGAAAACGGTTAAACACCCAAATTCCACACAGCCGAACGAAGTGGCCATC
>NZ_JASERH010000144.1:0-5020 GCF_030766975.1 Streptomyces sp. KL116D
GGTCCGCGTCCCGGCGGCGGCCCCGGTGGTAACCGTCCGAACCCGGGCATGATGCCGCAGCGTCCCGCCGCGGGCCCGCGTCCCGGTGGTGGCCCCGGCGGTGGCCGTGGTCCCGGCGGCGGCGGTCGTCCGGGTGGCGGCGGCGGTCGTCCCGGTGGCGGCGGCTTCGCCGGTCGTCCCGGTGGCGGCGGCGGTGGCGGTTTCGCCGGTCGTCCCGGTGGTCCCGGTGGCGGTGGCGGCGGTTTCGCCGGCCGTCCCGGCGGTGGCGGCGGTGGCCGTCCCGGCTTCGGCGGTCGTCCCGGTGGCCCGGGTGGCCGTGGTGGCACACAGGGTGCGTTCGGCCGTCCCGGCGGGCCCGCCCGTCGTGGTCGCAAGTCGAAGCGGCAGAGGCGCCAGGAGTACGAGGCCATGCAGGCCCCGTCGGTGGGCGGCGTCATGCTGCCTCGCGGCAACGGACAGTCCGTCCGTCTGTCGCGCGGTGCGTCCCTCACGGACTTCGCGGAGAAGATCGGTGCCAACCCGGCGTCGCTCGTCGCCGTGATGATGAACCTCGGCGAGATGGTCACTGCCACGCAGTCCGTCTCCGACGAGACGCTGAAGCTCCTCGCGGACGAGATGAACTACATCCTCGAGATCGTCAGCCCCGAGGAGGAGGACCGCGAGCTGCTCGAGTCCTTCGACATCGAGTTCGGCGAGGACGAGGGTGGCGAGGAGTTCCTCGTCGCGCGTCCGCCGGTCGTGACCGTCATGGGTCACGTCGACCACGGTAAGACCCGACTGCTCGACACCATCCGCAAGACGAACGTCATCGCGGGTGAGGCCGGCGGCATCACGCAGCACATCGGTGCGTACCAGGTCACGACCGAGGTCAACGACGAAGACCGCAAGATCACCTTCATCGACACCCCCGGTCACGAGGCGTTCACCGCCATGCGTGCCCGTGGTGCGAAGTCGACCGACATCGCGATCCTCGTGGTCGCGGCCAACGACGGCGTCATGCCCCAGACGGTCGAGGCGCTCAACCACGCCAAGGCCGCCGAGGTCCCGATCGTCGTCGCGGTCAACAAGATCGACGTCGAGGGTGCCGACCCGACCAAGGTGCGCGGTCAGCTGACCGAGTACGGCCTGGTGGCCGAGGAGTACGGCGGCGACACCATGTTCGTCGACATCTCCGCCAAGCAGGGTCTGAACATCGACTCCCTGCTCGAGGCCGTGGTCCTGACCGCGGACGCCTCGCTCGACCTGCGGGCCAACCCGGAGCAGGACGCGCAGGGTATTGCGATCGAGTCCCACCTCGACCGTGGTCGCGGTGCCGTCTCGACCGTCCTCGTCCAGCGAGGCACGCTGCGCATCGGCGACACGATGGTGGTCGGCGACGCGTACGGCCGAGTCCGCGCGATGCTCGACGACAACGGGAACAACGTCGAGGAAGCGGGTCCCTCGACCCCCGTCCTCGTGCTCGGTCTCACCAACGTCCCGGGTGCCGGCGACAACTTCCTGGTGGTCGACGAGGACCGTACGGCCCGTCAGATCGCCGAGAAGCGTGCCGCTCGCGAGCGCAACGCCAACTTCGCGCGCCGCGGCGTCCGGTTCTCCCTGGAGAACCTGGACGAGGCCCTCAAGGCCGGTCTGGTGCAGGAGCTCAACCTCATCATCAAGGGCGACGCGTCCGGTTCGGTGGAGGCCCTCGAGTCCTCGCTGCTCCAGCTCGACGTCGGTGAAGAGGTCGACATCCGCGTCCTGCACCGCGGTGTGGGTGCGGTCACCGAGTCCGACATCAACCTGGCGACCGGCTCCGACGCCATCGTCATCGGCTTCAACGTCCGGGCAGCCGGCCGTGCGCAGCAGATGGCGGAGCGCGAGGGCGTCGACGTCCGGTACTACTCGGTGATCTACCAGGCCATCGAGGAGATCGAGGCGGCCCTCAAGGGCATGCTCAAGCCGGAGTACGAAGAGGTCGAGCTCGGCACGGCGGAGATCCGCGAGGTCTTCAAGTCGTCCAAGCTGGGCAACATCGCCGGTGTGCTCGTCCGGTCCGGCGAGGTCAAGCGCAACACCAAGGCGCGCCTGCTGCGCGATGGCAAGGTCATCGCGGAGAACCTCAACATCTCCGGTCTGCGTCGCTTCAAGGACGACGTCACCGAGATCCGCGAAGGCTTCGAGGGTGGTATCAACCTCGGAAACTTCAACGACATCAAGGTCGACGACGTCATCGCGACGTACGAGATGCGCGAGAAGCCGCGCGTCTGAGCGGTGCAGTAAGCGATCGGGGCCGATCGGCGGGACTTATTTCCGTCGATCGGCCCCGGCCGTTGCGTGTACGGTTCCCGTATCGGCGTCCAGAACCGGCGCCCATACGACCCCGAACCGGCGGGACATCCGGACACACACATGTATGTGGGGACTCTGTCCTTCGATCTGCTCCTCGGCGACGTCCACTCGCTGAAGGAAAAACGCTCCCTCGTCCGTCCGATCGTGGCCGAACTCCAGCGCAAGTACGCGGTGAGTGCGGCGGAGACGGGCAATCAGGACCTCCACCGCAGGGCCGAGATCGGGCTCGCGGTGGTCTCCGGGGACACGGCGCACCTCTCCGACGTACTGGACCGCTGCGAGCGGCTGGTGGCCGGGCGCCCCGAGGTGGAACTGCTCTCGGTTCGACGCAGGCTCCACAGCGACGAAGACTGAAGCAAGAAGACTTACGCACCACAGTGGTTAGTTACTAAGGAGACGGCAGTGGCCGACAACGCGCGCGCCAAGAGGCTGGCGGACCTCATCCGAGAGGTGGTGGCCCAGAAGCTGCAGCGCGGGATCAAGGACCCGCGCCTCGGCACCCACGTCACCATCACGGACACCCGGGTCACGGGTGACCTGCGGGAGGCCACCGTCTTCTACACGGTGTACGGGGACGACGAGGAGCGGGCCGAGGTGGCCGCCGGTCTGGAGAGCGCCAAGGGCATCCTGCGCTCCGCAGTCGGCGCGGCGGCCGGCGTGAAGTTCACGCCGACGCTGACGTTCGTCGCGGACGCCCTGCCGGACAACGCGAAGACGATCGAGGACCTCCTCGACAAGGCGCGGTCCTCCGACGCCCAGGTGCGCGAGGCGTCCGCGGGCGCCACGTTCGCCGGTGACGCCGACCCGTACAAGAAGCCCGAGGACGATTCCTCGGACGAGGACGGCGACGCCTGAGCATGTCCGACCGCACCCCACCGCCCGACGGCCTTGTCATCGTCGACAAGCCGTCGGGCTTCACTTCGCACGACGTCGTGGCCAAGATGCGCGGGATCGCCAAGACCCGCAAGGTCGGCCACGCGGGCACCCTCGACCCGATGGCGACGGGCGTCCTCGTGCTCGGCGTCGAGCGCGCCACCAAGCTCCTCGGTCACCTCGCGCTGACCGAGAAGGAGTACCTGGGCACGATCCGGCTCGGGCAGAACACGCTCACCGACGACGCGGAGGGCGAGATCACGTCCTCCACCGACGCGTCCGGCGTGCGGCGCGAGGCCGTCGACGCGGGCGTCGCCAGGCTGACCGGCGACATCATGCAGGTGCCGTCCAAGGTCAGCGCCATCAAGATCAAGGGCGTGCGCTCGTACAAGCGGGCCAGGGACGGCGAGGACTTCGAGATCCCGGCACGGCCGGTGACCGTCTCCTCCTTCGCCGTGTACGACGTCCGCGACGCGGTCGCCGAGGACGGCACCCCGGTGCTCGACCTGGTCGTGTCCGTGGTCTGCTCCTCGGGTACGTACATCCGCGCGCTCGCCCGTGACCTGGGCGCCGATCTCGGCGTCGGCGGGCATCTGACGGCGCTGCGCCGCACCCGCGTCGGCCCGTACAAGCTGGACTCGGCACGCACCCTGGACCAGCTCCAGGAGTCGCTCACCGTGATGCCGGTGGCCGAGGCGGCCGCCGCCGCGTTCCCCCGCTGGGACGTCGACGTGCGCCGCGCGAAGCTGCTGCTCAACGGCGTTCGGCTGGAGATGCCCGGGGAGTACGCGGGCGCCGGGCCGGTCGCCGTGTTCGACGCGGACGGCGCGTTCGTCGCCCTCGTCGAGGAGTCCAAGGGCAAGGCCAAGAGCCTGGCCGTCTTCGGCTGAGGGGCAGTCGGCCCCGGATTTTCGGTGGAGCGGCGGATTCCGGTCTCACGGGTGGCCGCCGCTCCACGTTCCCCCTCTCAAGGGTCTATCCGCTGCACCCCTCCACTTCACCCCTTCGAGCAGGCGCTCGGAGTGAACCAGGGGAGTGGAAGGGGGCGCGTTCGCCCCGGGCGCTGTCCCGCTGATCACCGCGCGCCTACCGTCGAGGAGACGGGGCGTGGCGGGAGGTTCAGACCATGGTGGATCCGCCTCTGGTACGGATCTGTGATCTGGCCGGGCGGCCGCGCGGAGCGGGGTTCGCCGCGGACGACCGCGGCACCGTCGTCACCAGTCACGAGGCGGTGGACGGGCTCGGACAGGTCGTCCTGCACGCGCCCGGCGGAGCGACCTGTGTGGTGGGACCCGACGCCGTCGTCACCCTGCCCGACGTCGACCTCGCCCTGGTGCGCGCCGAGGGGCTCGGCGCGCCGCCGCTGCCGGTCGGGGCGCGCGGGGCCATGGAGGCGGGCGCGTACGTACGGATCCCGGCCGGTGGCTGGCGCGAGGCGCGGGTCCTCGGACACACGGCCGTCACCTACACGGCCACCGACCGCTTCCACCTCCTCGACGACGCCATGGAGCTGGCGGTCGGCACGGCCGGGGCCGACGCGCTGCGGCTCGGCGGCGGGGCGGCCGGCGGGCCGGTGCTCGACGCCGGGACCGGGGCCGTCGTCGGCGTGCTCGGCACGGCGCTGCAGGCCGGGCACCGGGCCGCGGGGTTCGCCGTACCGCTGCGGGCCGCTGCCGCCGGGGACCCGCGGGGACCGCTCGCCGAACTGCTCGCGCGCAACGCGGCGACCGTGCCCGCGTACGGCCGCGATCTGAACCTCGCCGGGGTGCTCCAGCTGACCGCCGTCTCCGTCGGCAGCGACGGACCGGCCGACGGC
>NZ_JASERH010000145.1:0-39967 GCF_030766975.1 Streptomyces sp. KL116D
TTGTACTTCGTTCAATGGTTGGGTGTTTTAGCCGTTTCGCATTTATCGTGAAACGCTTTCGCGTTTTTCGTGCGCCGCTTCAGTGCCCAGCTGGCTGAAGGAGCCGGGGCCCGCGGCGCCGGGTGTGCGTGACCACCGTCGACCGGGAGCGGCTTCACCGCCGGCGGAGGTCTTCCACCGCTATCTGACGGTCCTCGCCGAGGTCGACGCCGAACTCGTCGTCACCGCCGACGCCGCCGCCCTGGCGAAGGCCGGGCGCTGCCGGAGAACGTCCGGGTCGTCGACTCCCGCCCCGATGGACGTGCTCCTGGAGGGCTGCTCCCGCCGTCGTCCACCACGGCGGCGCAACGGCACTGGTCCACGGCCCTCTACTACACGGGGTGCCGCAGGGTCGCGCAGTTGCCGTACCTGTGGGACTCCGTCCTGCGCGCTGCAGACGGCGCCGCGGGCTGCGGGCCTGCACCTGGGCTGGGAGGGCGAGGTGAGCGCCGAGGAGCCCGCGGCGCCGCTGGCCCGGGTGCTGGCCGACCCGGCGTTTCACTGGACGGGCCCCGCGCACTGCGCGCCGAGGCCCGCGCCGAGCGCACAGGACGTGGCCTCCGCCCTGGCGGGAGCGGGTCGCGAACCCGCTGAGGTCCGCGTGGCGCGGTCACGCGCGGTGGCCGCGCCCAGCAGGCGGTGCGCCTCCGTGCCGTCGGCGATGATCACCTGCTCCATCTCTGGTTCAGGCGGGCCGTCACGGCCTGGTCGAAACCGTCGAGGAAGTACTCGTCGCCGGGCCGCGGCTCGATGTTGCGGATGGCGCTCGACGAGACTCACGGACCACGTCGTGCAGGCTCTTGTCCCGGCGTGACGCGCCCCGCGATGTAGCGTGTCCGCGCCCGCGAGTTCGGGGAACCCCGACTCGCGGTACAGGTAGACGTCGTGCCCAGCAGGTCGGCTGCACGGCGACCTGCGCGTGCGCGGCGCGCATGGTCTGCGGCGTGATCCGCAGCAGCCTGGTGGTCCACGTTGCCAGCAGGCTCTCCAGGGCGCTACAGATCGATGTGGAGCGCGGGGGTGCGCTCCTTCGCGTGCAGCGGTGAAAGTCGCAGCGCGTCGCGCAGCCGGGCGCGCTCGGCCTCGGCGAGCGCGCCGTTTCCGCATCGGCACGCTGCTAGTAGGTCCTCGCGGACCGTCCACGAGAGTCCAGGGAGCCGGCCGGGGGCGTGCTCGTTCAGGTCGGCCACGAAGTCCCACCAGGTCCATGAGCCGGTCGCGGCCCGCGCTTTCCGGCAGGATGATGTAGTTGAGGCCGAGGCTGCACCGCGTCGTCGCGTCGCTCGCGCTGCGCCATGAACGCCGCCAGGTTGGCGCTGACCCGCCCGAAGGCGCGCGGCTTGGCCGTGGTGGCCTCGCACTCCGTGTCACGTTCAGGCCGTACAGCGAGGTGCCGGATCGCGTGCGGCGACTACAGTGCCGGCTCCGGCGCTCCAGGGTGCGGTCGGTGAGGGCGAACGCGTTGGTGTAGAAGCGATCGCTGTCGAGGCGCGTGCGCCGCGCGCGCCGCCAGTTCACCGAGGCCGGGGTTGGGCGAGCGGTTCGAGGCTGCCGGAGAAGTACACCGTGGACGGCTGGGTGTCGGGCACCTCGTCGATGACGGAGGCGAACATGGCGCTGCCGGCGTCCAGTGCACGCGGCGCCGGCGGGCGCCCGCGACGCGATCGTCGCAGGAGTGGCGGCGGAACATGCAGGTCGGCCCGGCAGAGGCGCCGGCCGACGCTGCAGAACGCCGGGCGGCCGTGCACCACCGCGTCGAGGGCGCCCGTCCGTTCCAGCGGCAGGATGGTGGTGGTCCAGTACTCTCGGGCCCCGCCGACTGGCCGTGCCGAGTTCGGGGACGCGGTGGAAGTGGCCGAGCAGCGTCGCGAAGGCCGCCTCGGTCCACGCCCAGCAGGTGCCGGGCCTGCCAGGGTGGTGAACGATGGGAGCCGCAGCGCACGGCCAGGTCGACGAGGTGCTCGGCGCGCTCCCGCGCTCTCCGGTGTCGCTCGATCTCGGCGAGGCGGGAGCGCAGGGCGCGGATCGCCGCGGCGCGGTCGCCGCCGGGACGTGCCACGTCTTCGATCGCCTGCGCGGGCGTGACCGCTTGGGCGGTGTCCACGAGAACTGTTACCTCCGGGTCGGACGTCGGACCGATGGCGCCTCATGCGGGCACTGCCTGCGCCCACATCGCTCTGATCTGCTCGCCGCGCTCGGCGGCGAGCCGGATGATGCTGCACACCCGGCGGATGTCCTCGGAGGACACCGAGGCCGGTGGGCAGCGCGAGCACCTGCTCGGACAGGCGCTCGGTGTGCCTGGAGCCGGAGCGGGGGGATCGGTCCGGTAGGCGGGCATCAGGTGGCAGGGCGGCGAGAAGTACAGCCGGGGGAAGACCTTCTCGGCCTCAGCAGCCTGCGCAGCCGGTCGCGGTGCAGACCGGTGACGGCGCGGTCGGTGCGCAGGATCAGTGTTGGTGGTTGTTGCGCTCGTGCTCGTCGAAGGCCAGCACCTCGATGCGGACGTCGCGCAGCTCCGAGGTGTAGAGGGCGTGGTTCTGCTCCCGGTTGCGCTCGCGGGTCCGCCTCGGAAGGCGTCGAGAGAGGTGGGAGGCTTTCGCATGGCGGGCCGAGGCCTCGCTCATCTTGGCGTTCTGCGCTGATCTGGCGGTCACTGACCCGGTCCCGGTCCGATGCCGAAGTTGCGCAGGGCCACCAGCCGTTCGGCGAGCTCTCGCCGTCGTCGGCGGTCACCCGCGCCGCCCTCGAACGCGCCATGCGACCGGTCTTGGTGGCGTGCAGGCCAAGAACACTGCCTCCACGCGTCCGCCGAAGCCGCCAACACGGGCCGGTCGCCGGCGGTGTAGCCGAAAGGCGTGCGCGCGGCGCCGAAGAACAGCTTCACGCCGTGCTCGGCGGCCAGCTTCTCCAGCTCGATGACGGGGCCGTCCGGCACAGGTGGTCGCGCTCGAGGACGGCGCCGGTGTCGGGCGTGACGAGCTCCGCGACGCGCGCGGGGTCGGGGCAGCCGGTGACCAGGGTCGACGTCGCAGAACACCGGCTCGAGCCCCACCCAGGCCGCCGCGTGGGGCGTCGCCGCGAACGTCAGCGACGGCATGATGACCTGTCCGTCACCCCGAGGCCCGCAGCACCAGTTGGAGCGCCGCGGTCGGGGTTGCACGGCGACGCAGTACCGCACGCCGGCCAGGTCGGCGATGCGGCCCTCCAGCTCCGTGGTCAGCGGGCCGCCGTTGGTCAGCCAGTCGCTGTCCAGGGCCCATTCGAGGCGGGCCAGGAACCGTGCCCGGTCGCCGATGGTGGGCACGCCCACCATGAGCGGGCGCAGGAAGGCCCTCCGGGCCGCCGAAGAGCGCGAGATCGGTGAGGGCACGCTTCACGGGGGTCACCGCCAGCGGACGGGCAGTTCGAGCGGACCCCGCATGAAGACTGTGCACGCCACGTCAGCTCGGCGCTGCGTCGACGGCGAGCTCCAGCGACGGGAAGCGCGTCAGGAGCACGTCGAAGAAGACCTCGGCCTCCCGCGCGCGCCAGCGCGGCGCCCAGGCAGTAGTGGATGCCGTGGCCGAAGGTGAGGTGGCTGCCGTCGTTGCGGTCGACCCGGAAGGACTGCGGGTCGGGGAACCGGGCCGGACCGCGGCTGGCCGCCGCCATGCTGATCAGGACCGTGCTCTGCGCGTCGATGGACTGCCCGCCGATCTCGACGGGCCCAGGGTGCGCCGGCTCGTCATCTCGATGGGCGCCATGTAGCGCAGGATCTCCTCGACGGTGGATCCAAGCGAGGCCCTCGTCCGCGCGCAGCCGGGCCAGCTGGTCCCGGGTGGTCGAGGAGCAGGAACGACCCGGTGCCCAGCACGTTGACCGTGGTCTCGATGCCGGGCCACCAGCAGCAGGAACGCCGTGGAGATCAGCTCGTCCTCGACAGCCGGTCCCCGGAGTCGCGCAGCTCGACCAGGGCCGACAGCAGGTCGTCGCCCGGCTCGTCGCGGCGCCGCCGGATCAGCGAGCGGATGCACTGGAAGAGGCTGCGGTACGAGACGGCGTTGCGCTCGGCGAACTCCGCTGCTCTCGACGACGTGCTGGGACCAGGTCTGAAGTCGGTGCGGTCCTCCCTCGGGCACGCCGAGCAGTTCGCACACTGACGGTCAGCGGCAGCGGGCGGGCGAGCGCGCCCACCAGGTCGCCGCCGCCGCCGCGGCGGCGAACTTCGCCACCAGGTCCTCGGCTATCTCCCGGATCCGCGGCCGCAGCGCGCGTTGATGCGCCGCATCGTGAACTCCCGAGACCAGCTTGCGCAGCCGGCCGTGGTCCGGCTTGTCGCTGCGGAACATGTTCCGCTGGAAGTACTCGACCAAGTCGGCCGGGATGCCGGTGGCCGCCGACAGGTCGACGTCCGACTGCTTCGTCGGATCGTTGCTCTAGCCGGTCGTCGCTCAGGCCGCGCGCACGTCGTCGTAGCGGTTCACGAGCCAGACGGACGAGCCGTCGTAGAAGCGCACCTTGGTGACGGGACGCTGTTCGAGGATGTCCCGGTACGTCGCGTACTGGTCGGTGTGGAAGAGCTCGCTGCCTGTGGTCGAGGACCTCGGGCAGGTGCGGCTGGTTCATGGTGTCCTTTTCGCCGGTGAGGGGCGCGGAGTGCCCGGGTGCCGGGTGGGGGCGTGTCGGATCCTCGGGAGGCCGCCCGCGGGCGGCTCCAGCGGCGCATGGCGGGCAGCTCGACGCCGGTGTGCGGCAGCCAGGCGGCGCCCCAGCAGACGAAGAACAGCGCACGACCGCCATGCCGGTCAGGGTGGGCGAGACCCGGCCGGACGTCGTCCGGCAGCGCGGCGAAGAACGCCGTCAGGATCATGTGGTACACGAGGTAGAAGGCGAAGGAGAGTTCACGAGGCGCACCAGGCGCGGACGGCGGGCCAGGACGGCGGGTTCTCCCGGTCGCGCCGGGCGGCCGTGGCGATGAGCACGGCCAGCGGGACGACGGTGGCGCTCGACATCGCCCACAGGTGGGGCAGTTCGGTGACCATCGTGGTGATCGCCGGCCACCGCGTAGCCGGCCACGCACAGGGCGGCGGCGAGCTTGACGCTGAGCAGCGGCCACATCCCCTCGCGGACGAGGAGCGCGAGCACGATGCCGAGCGCGAACTCCAGGAGCCGCACGGGAGGCGCCGTGTAGACCAGCCAGAACTGCGTCAGCGTCCACCCGGCCAGCGGCATGGGCTCGCCGGGCAGCAGCTTGGCCAGGTGCGGTACGGCGCGTGACCAGGGCCACCAGGATCCCCGCGGCCGGCCACGGCCGCTGCCGCGGCAGCCGGCGCAGCGGCAGCGAAACGGGAACAGCAGGTAGAAGAAGAGCTCGCAGGCGAGCGTCCACGAGATCGCTGACCGTGGCGGTGAGGATCATGTCCGGCCACCAGGCCTGGACGAGCAGCAGGGCGGCGGCGGTCGTCGACGTGGTCACGACGGCGCCGGTCACCCAGGTCACGACCAGACCGGCCGACCAGGTCACGACGTGGCTCGGATAGATCTCACCACGCGGCGCCGCCAGAAGCGCCGCACCGTGTCACCCGGCCGGGCCGCGTACGTCAGGACGAAACCGCTCAGCACGAAGAAGGAGACGCCGACCGGACCGGCCGGCAGCAGGAAGTACGCCACGTCGTGCGAGACGGAGTCCGTCTGCGGATTGAACTGGCTGAGCGCATGGCAGAGGAACACCAGAAACGCGGCGAAGAACCTCAGCCCGGTGAGCGAAGGCAGCCGTTCGGCCAGGAACTCCCCGGCCGTCGGGCGCCTCGGCAGAGGTAAGCGTGGGCTTTTTTGCGCGGGTAGCAAGGCTCACCGACCCTTCAATTGGTTGCCGCTGTCCAGGAGTTGCCGTCGCCGTTCGCGACCGGCCGAAATCGGTTCCGGCATATCCTCGCGCACCCAGTTGAGCTCAACTACAGGGCAGCTTGAGGATTGATGTCCGGTCGCTGGGATTCGTATGGGCACCATCACCTTGCCGACCGCCGTGACCTGCGAAGTCTCGAAATTGCGGCAGGTTTGTGAAGCAAAGACCCTTCTTGGCCGGTGAGGTGGGCTGGTGTACGTTCAACTGGCCGCTGATAAACGGTAGTAGAGCGTTTATGACGCACGGTTGATTGATATTTCCGTGATGCGCGCACCCCGTCGGCCAGGTCTTGCGGGAGGCCCACTCCCTGGTAATGCGCGGAAGACTAGGAGTCAGGTGTGAACGGCAGTCCCCGGCACGGTAAGAACCATTCCGCAGCTGTTGAAGGGGGCAGCCAGGCCGTGGGTCCTGTCGGGCGCCGACGACGGCATGCTGCGGGCCTGGGCGGGCCGGCTCGCCGACCACCTCCGCGCACATCCGGACCTCGGCGTCGACGCGCGCGTTCGGCGCCGCGCTCGCCCGCCACGACCGGCGCCTGCCGCACCGGGCCGTGCTCGTCGGCGCCACCCGCGCGGAACTCCTCGACGCCCTGGCCGCCGTCAGCCGACGGCAGCCCGCACTCCCGCGGTCGCGCGCGGGCGGCCGACGCCCCCGCACCCGTCAGCCTTCGTCTACCCGGGCCAGGAGCTCCCAGTGGCCCGGCATGCTGCGCGAACTCGTCGACGAGTCAACGGTGTTCGCCGACGCGATCGCCCGCTGCGCCGAGGTCTTCGCCGCCGAGTCCGGCTGGTCGCTGACCGAGGCGCTCGACACCGCCGCCGCCCCCGGTGGCACCCCCAGGGTCGAGGTCGTGCAGCCCGCCCTCTACGCGGTGAGCGCCGCCTCGCCGAACTGTGGCGCTCCTTCGGCGTCCGGCCCGACGCCGTCGTCGGCCCAGCATGGGCGACCTCGCCGCCGCCCACGCGGCGGGCAGCGTGGACCTCGCCGACGGCGCCCGCGCGGTGGCGCAGTGGAGCAAGGAACTCGTGCCGCTCGTCGGCAACGGGGACATGGCGTCGATCGCCCTGCCCGCCGACGAGATCGCACCGCGCTCGCCTCCCTGGGGCCCGGACCTCGTCCTGGCTGGGATCAACGGCCCCCGCTCCGTGCTGCTCGCCGGGGCGACCGCCCCGATCGAGCGCTGCGTGGCGGAGCTGACCGCCGAAGGCGTCCGCGCCCAGGTGATCGGCGTCGCGATGGCCGCGCACTCCCCCGCAGATGGACGACGTCGTGGGCGGACTGCGCGCCGCCCTCGGCTGAGTTCGCACCGGGCGGGGGCAGCGTCCCCTTCTACTCCAGCCTCACCGGCACCGCCGTCGACACCCGCGAACTGACCGCGGACTACTGGTGCGAGAACTTCCGCAACCGGGTCCTGTTCGAGCGCTCGGTGCGGACCTGCGCCGCCGACCGGGCGGGCGTCTTCGTCGAGGGTGAGCCCGCACCCCGTCCTCGCGGCCGCCGTCCGGCAGACCCTCGACGCGGCGGGCGCGGGAACACGCCGTCCTGCCCACGCTGCTGCGCGCGGCCAGGGCGGGCTGCGGCGCTTCCTGACCGCGGCGGCGGAGGCGTACGCCCACGGCGTGGAGGTCGACTGGACGGCCGCCTTCCCCGGCGTCGACGAGGATCTGGCCGCCCCGCTGCCCGACCCGCCGGCCACCGCCGCACCGTCCACGGGCTCCGGCCGGCCGGGGCTCTTCCGCCGGACGCGCCCGAGCACGAGATACGGCAGCGGCTGGCCCGCCTCGTCGACGCGGAGACCGCCGCCGTGACCGGCGCCCACCGGGGCCGGCACACAGCCCGCGGACCGCGACCGCACCTTCGCCGAACTCGGCCTCGACTCCGTCCTCGCCGTACAGCTGCGCGGCCGGCTCGCGGCGGCCATCGGCCAGGGACATCGCGATCGCCACCCCTTCGACCATCCCACCCCGCACGCCCTCACCGACGCGCTGTACGACCCGCTGCGCCCGCGCGCCCAGCACCCCGCACCGGACGCCGAGCCCGCCCGGCACGAGGGGGAACCGGGCGCCAGGCGCCGGACGAACCCTCGTCGCGGTCGTCGCCATGGCCGTGCGGCTGCCCGGCGGCGTACGCACCCCGAGCAGTTCTGGGAGCTGCTCTCGGACGGCCCGGGACGCCGTGGCGGGCCTGCCCACCAATCGCGGCTGGGACCTGGAGGCGCTTCGCCCGCCGGACCCCTACCCGGCCGGGCACGGTGCGCCAGCGGTCCGGCGGATTCCTGCACGACGCCACCGACTTCGACGGAGTTCTTCGGCATCTCGCCCCGCGAGTCCTCGCCATGGACCCGCAGCAGCGGCTCCTCCTGAAGTCAGCTGGGAGGCCGTCGAACGCGCCGGTCTCTCCCCGAGGCGGTGCGCGGCAGCCGCACCGGAGTGTTCACCGGCGTCATCGCCCAGGAGTACGGGCCCCGCATGGCCGACGGCGGCGCGGACGTCGGCGGCTACCTCGTGACCGGCACCACCACCAGCGTCGCCTCCGGGCGCATCGCCTACACCCCTGCGGCCTGGAGGGCCCGGCCGTCACCGTCGACACGGCCTGCTCGTCCTCGCTCGTGGCCCTCCAGCTCGCCTGCCGCTCCCTGCGCGCGGGGAGACGGACCTGGCCACTCGCCGGCGGCGCGACCGTGATGCCGACGCCCGGCATGCTCGTCGACTTCAGCCGGCTCGGCGCGGCCTCGCCCCCGACGGCCGCTGCAAGGCGTTCTCCGCCGACGCCGACGGCTCGGGATGGCCGAGGGCGCCAGGCGTGCTCCCTGCTGGAACGGCTCTCCGACGCCCGGCGCCTCGGCCACCCCGTCGTGGGCCTGATCCGCGCCGTGGCCGTCAACCAGGACGGCGCGAGCAACGGCCTCTCCGCGCCCAACGGCCGCGCCCAGGCAGGGTGATCCGGCAGGCGCTCACCGAGGCCGGACTCGCCCCGGCCGACGTCGACGCTCGTCGAGGCGCACGGCACCGGCACCCGGCTCGGCGACCTGATCGAGGCCCGCGCCGTCATCGAGACGTACGGCACGGACCGGCCCGCCAGCCGGCCGCTGTGGCTGGGCTCGGTGAAGTCCAACATCGGGCACACCCAGGCCGCCGCCGGCGTCACCGGCGTCATCAAGATGCTCCTCGCGATGCGTCACGGCACCCTCCCGCCGACCCTGCACGCCGACCGCCCCGCCACGGAGATCGACTGGTCGCAGGGGCGACGTACGCCCTGCCCACCGAACCCATGGCCTGGCCCGCGGGACCCGGCCCCCGCCGGGCCGGCGTCTCGTCGTTCGGCATCAGCGGCACCAACGCCCACGCCATCGTCGAGGCGGCCCGGAGCAGGGAACCGGCCGCCCGCACGGCGGACGACGCCCCCGGCACCCCCCGCCGTAGTGGTGCCGTGGACCGTGTCGGCGCACAGCGCGACCGCACTGCGCACCCAGGCCGGCCGCCTCGCCGCGCACCTGCGCGCCCACCCCGAACTCACCACGACCGACGTGGCGTTCTCGCTGGCCACCACCCGGGCGGCGGCCCGCCACCGCGCCGCGTTCGTCCCGGCGGGACCCGCCGACGCGCTTACCGCGCTCGACGCGCTGGCCGACGGCGCACCGCTGGACGCCGCACGTGGCCGCGGCCCGGCGCAGTCCTCGCCCGTCTTCGTCTTCCCCGGCCAGGGCTGGCAGTGGGCGGGCATGGCGGTCCGGCTCTACGACACCGCACCGGTCTTCGCCCGCGCCCTCGACGAGTGCGCCGCGGCCCTGGAGCCGCACCTGGACTTCCGCGTCCTGCCGTTCCCTGCGCGCGGAGGCCGCCGCCGCGGACGGCCGCCCTGACACCGACCCGTCCCCCTGACCTGGCCACTGACCTGTCCACCGACCGCGTCGACGTGGTGCAGCCCGTCCCTGTTCGCCGTGATGGTCTCCCCCTCGCGTCGCTGTGGCGGGCCCACGGCGTCGAGCCGGCCGCGGTCATCGGGCACTCCCAGGGCGAGATCGCGGCCGCCTGCGTCGCCGGCGCCCTCTCCCTTGACGACGCGGCCCGCCTCGTCGCCGTCCGCAGCCGCGTCATCGCCGGGCTGCGCGGACACGGCGGCATGGTCGCCGTCGCCACCACCCCGACGACCTGACCGGCCGACTCGCCGCCTACGAAGGCCGGTTGGAGACCGCCGCGCTGAACGGACTTGCTCCGTGGTGGTGGCGGGCCCCGACGACGACCTGAACCACCTCGTCGCCGCCCCTGCACGCCGAGGGCGTACGGGCCAGAGCGCCTGCCCGTCGACTACGCCTCGCACACCGCGCACATGGACGAGGCCCGCACCGCCCTGCACGAGGAGCTCGGGCGGATCGAACCGCTGTCCGGCGCCGTGCCCTTCTTCTCCACGGTGACCGGTGACTGGCGCGGCCCGGCACGCTCGACCTCGCGTACTGGTTCCGCAACCTCCAGCGAGACCGTCCGCTTCGCCCCCGCCGTACGGGCGCTCGTGGAGCAGGGGACACCGCACCTTCGTCGAACTCAGCGCCCACCCGGTGCTCACCACCGCCGTCGGGAGAGACCGGCAGAGGCCCGCGGGGGCGGACCCGACCCACGGTCGGCACCGTCCCGCCGCGGCCACGGCGGTCCCGGGACTTCGCCCGCTCCCTCGGGGCGGCGTGGGCCGCGGGGCGTCCCCGATCCGCTGGGACTCGGTGTTCTCGGCGTGCCCGCGCGCCCCGGTGCCGCTGCCCACCTCGCCGTTCGAACCCGAGCGCTTCTGGTGGGAGCCCGCCCCGGACACCGCCACCGCCACCGGCCCCGGCGCGGCGGCGCGGGACGCGGCCGACGCGCTGCGCTACCGCATCGACTGGGAGCGCACCCTCCCGCGCCGCGGCCCTCCGCCGACGGCCTCCACGACTGGCTCGTCGTCCGCTACGAAGGCGCAGCCGAAGCGCTCGCCGACGCCGCGCGCACCGCTCTGAAGCGACCGGCGCGACGGTGGCGGACCTCGTGCGCTCG
Organism: Streptomyces sp. KL116D; assembly: GCF_030766975.1. Taxonomy (NCBI): domain Bacteria; kingdom Bacillati; phylum Actinomycetota; class Actinomycetes; order Kitasatosporales; family Streptomycetaceae; genus Streptomyces; species Streptomyces sp. KL116D. The sequence goes on from NZ_JASERH010000145.1 coordinate 10,945, forward strand.
ACACCGACGGCACCGATCGCGCCGACCGCGCCGGCGACGCTGACAACACCGACCGCGCCGCCGCCTGGACCGGGCGGACCTGACGAGGACCCTGCGCGACGCCGCCCGGGGCGCGGACCGCGTCGGCGTGCTGTCCCTGCTCGCCGCCGACGAGCGCGGCGCGGGCATCGGTACCCCGCTCGGCCTGCCGTCGCTCGGCGACACCGTCGTGCCTGCCCAGGCGTTCACCGACTCGGGCCTCGACGGCTCCCCATTGGTGCCCTCACCGAGGACGTCCAGGTCACCCTGGCCGACGAGCGCCCCGGCGACCCCGGGCGCGGGAAGCCCTGTGGGGTCTGGGACGGGTTGTCGCGCTGGAACACCCCGGATCTGTGGGGCGGGTTGATCGACGTGTCCGCCGGATCCACAACCGAGCTCGTCCACTCGCTCGCCGGCGTCCTGACCGGCGGAAGCGGCGAGAGACCAGGTCGCCCTGCGGGACCAGGAGGTGTTCGTACGCCGCTGGAGGCGGGCCGCACCCACCGCGCCCGCCGCCGCGCCGGACACCTGGCGGCCCACCGGCACGGCCCTGGTCACCGGCGGCACCGGCGGCATCGGCCGGCACGTCGCCCGCTGGCTCGCCCGCCACGGCGCCCGCGCATCGTCCTGGTCAGCCGCAGCGGACCCGACGCCCAGGGAACCGAGCGAACTGGCCGAGGAGATACGCGCGTCCGGATCAGAGGTGACCGTCGCGGCCTGCGACATCACCGACCGCGCCGCACTGCGCGCGCTGCTCGCCGGCCCTGCCCGACGACCAGCCGCGCTCACCTCCGTGTTCCCACACCGCGGCCACCCTGGACGACGGCACCCTCGACACCCCTGACCGGCCACCGCATCGAACAGGCCGGCCGCGCCAAGACCCTCGGCGCCCGGAATCTGCACGAGCTCACCGCCGACGCGCCGCTGACCGCGTTCGTCCTGTTCTCCTCGTTCGCCTCCGCGTTCGGCGCACCGGGCCTCGGCGGCTACGCGCCCGGCAACGCCTACCTCGACGGCCTGGCCAGGCAGCGGCGCGCCGCCGGGCTGCCCGCGACGTCGGTGGCCTGGGGCACCTGGGCCGGCAGCGGCATGGCGGAGGGCCCCGTCGCGGAACGCTTCCGCCGGCACGGCGTCGTGGAGATGGCCCCCGACGAGGCCCTCGACGCCCTGCAGACCGCCCTGGACCGGGCCGAGGTCTGCCCGATGATCATCGGGGTCGAGTGGGAGCCCCTTCCTGCTCGCGTATCACCGCACAGCGGCCCACCCGGCTGTTCGACGGGCTGCCCGAGGCCCGGGCGGCGGGGAGGCCGTGCGCCGCGCCCACGGCGGGGCCGGGTCCTCGCTCGGCGGCGGCCTGGCGGGAGCTGCCCGCCGCCGACCGCGGCCGGGCCCTCCTCGACCTGGTGCGACAGCACGCCGCGGCAGTCCTCGGACACCGGGACGCGGACCGGATCGAACCCGAACGGGCCTTCCGCGAGCTCCACTTCGACTCGCTGGCCTCGGTGGAACTGCGCAACCGGCTCACCGCCGCCACCGGCTTGCGGGCTGCCCGCGACCCTCGTCTACGACCACCCGCACCCCCGCGCCGTCGCGGCCTTCCTCGAAACCGAACTCTTCGGCGGGACCACGTCCGAGCAGGACGCGGGTACGGCGCCCGCGGCCGGTCCCGTACGGGGTCAGGGGGACGCCGACGATCCGGTGGTGATCGTGGGGGATGGGCTGCCGGTTCCCCGGTGGCATCAACTCCCCTTCCGAGCTATGGGAGTTCCTCTCCGCGGACGGCGACGCCTCGGGCCCGGCGCCGGACGACCGGGAGCTGGGAGCGGCGCGGCGCACCGGGCGCCGGAGCGGACCGCCCCATGGGCAACTTCCTCGACGCGGCGGGGGACTTCGACCCGGCGTTCTTCGGGATCTCGCCGCGCGAGGCCCTCGCCATGGATCCGCAGCAGCGCCAGGTCCTGGAGGTCACCTGGGAGGCCTTCGAGCAGGCGGGCATCCTGCCGGAGACCCTGCGCGGCAGCGACACCGGGGTGTTCGTCGGCATGTCGCACCAGGGATACGCGACCGGACCGGTCGAGGGCCCGGGACGAGGTCGCAGGCTACCTGCTCACCGGCACCACCGCCAGCGTCACCTCGGGCCGCGTCGCGTACGCACTGGGGCTCGAAGGGCCGGCGCTGACGGTGGACACGGCGTGCTCGTCGTCGCTGGTGCGCGCTGCATCTGGCGGCGCGTTCGCTGCGGGACGGCGAGTCGTCCCCTGCGGTCGCCGGTAGTGTGTCGGTCATGGCCGGCCCGGACGTGTTCACGGAGTTCTCGCGACAGGGCGCCCTGTCGGCCGACGGCCGCTGCAAGGCGTACTCCCAGGACGCCGACGGCTTCGGCATGGGCGAGGGCGTGGGTCTGGTGGTGCTGGAGCGGTTGTCGGACGCGCGACGTCACGGGCACCGGGTGCTGGCGGTGCTGCGGGGGAGTGCGGTGAACCAGGACGGGGCGAGCAACGGCCTGTCCGCGCCCAGCGGTCCCGCCCAGCAACGGGTGATCCGCGGGGCATTGGCGGCGGCCGGTCTCGGTGCGGCGGACGTGGACGTGGTGGAGGGGCACGGGACAGGCACGTCGCTGGGCGACCCGATCGAGGCGCAGGCGCCTCGCCACGTACAGCAAGGACCGTGACGCTCAACAGCCTTTGTGGTTGGGGTCGTTGAAGTCGAACATCGGGCATGCGCAGGCGGCTGCGGGTGTGGCCGGTGTGATCAAGATGGTGTTGGCGTTGGGGCGTGGTGTGGTGCCGGCGTCGTTGCATGCGCGGGTGCCGTCGTCGCATGTGGACTGGTCGTCGGGTGGGGTGGAGGTGCTGCGGGAGGCGCGGGACTGGCCACAGGTGGCGGGTCGGTTGCGGCGGGCTGGGGGTGTCGGCGTTCGGGGTGAGCGGGACGAACGCGCACGTGATCGTGGAGGAGCCGCCTTCGGCGCCGGGCGGCTCGGATGTGGCTTCTGTGGGTGTGTTGGAGGCGGCTGGTGTGGTGCCGCTGGTGCTGTCCCGCTCGTACGGAGACCGCCCTCGCTGCCCAGGCCCGGCGCCTCGCCGCACCTGACGCGGCAGCAGGACGTCCCGCTGCCGGACGTGGCCAGGGCGCTCACCTCGTCGCGGCAGACCTTCGACCAGCGGGCCGCTGGCCCTCGTACGCGACGTCGCGGACGCCGGGGACACCCTGCGCGCCCCCTCGCCGAGCCGCCCCACGTCGCGTGCCGTCACAGGTGTCGGTGGTGTCGGTGGTGGTGGCGGTCGGCGTGTGGTGTGGGTGTTCCCGGGTCAGGGGTCGCAGTGGGAGGGGATGGGGCGCGGGCTGCTCGAAGTGCCGGTGTTCGCGGAGGCGTTGGCGGGTGTGATGCGGCGCTGGCGGAGGTGGCCGGGTTCTCGGTGGTGGATGTGATCCGTGGGGTGGAGGGTGCGCCTTCGCTGGAGCGGGTCGAGGTGGTGCAGCCGGTGCTGTTCGCGGTGATGGTGTCGCTGGCGCGGTTGTGGCGGGCGTGCGGTGTGGAGCCGGGATGCCGTGGTCGGACACTCCCAGGGCGAGATCGCGGCTGCGTGTGTGGCGGGCGCGCTGTCGTTGGAAGATGCCGCGCGGGTGGTGGCGCTGCGCGCCCGCGCCCTCGCCGAACTGCGCGGCCACGGAGCCATGTTGTCGCTCCGCGTGGGTCGCGCGGAGGCGGAGCGGCTGCTGCGCGACGCCGCGTCCGGCGGGCTGGAGACGGTCGCGTCCGGTGGGCTGGAGACGGTCGCGCCCGGCGCGCTGGAGACGGCCGCCGTCAACGGGCCCGACGCCGTCGTCGTGGCCGGTGACCCCGACGCGGTGCGCCGCTTCCAGGAGCACTGCGCCGAGGCGGGCATCGACGCGCGACTGCTCCCCCGTCGACTACGCCTCCCACACCTCCCACGTGGAACGGCTGCGCGACGCGGTCACCGCACCGCTGGCCGGCATCACCCCGCGTGCGGCCGGCATCCCCCTCTACTCCACCCCTGCGGGGCGAGTTCACCGACGGCTCCGGCCTCGACGCCGCGTACTGGTACGAGAACCTGCGGCGCACTCGTCGAGTTCGAGGACGCCATCGGCACGCTCGGCCATGCGGGCTATGACGCGTTCGTCGAGGTGAGCCCCCACCCGGTGCTCGGCGCGAGCATCCAGGCCACCGTCGGCGACGCGAGCACCGTGGTGGGCTCCCTGCGGCGGGGCGACGACAGCCCCGGACGCTTCCTCACCTCCGTGGCCGAGGCGCACGTCGGCGGTGTCGCGGTGGACTGGCGGGCCGTGCACGGCGACGCCGGACCGGACGGAACCGAGAGGCCGGACGGGTCGTACGGACCGGTGGACCTGCCGACCTACGCGTTCGACCACGAACGCTTCTGGCTGCTCCCCGACGCGACCGGACCCGCCCCCGCGACCGACGCATGGCGTTACCGCGTCGGCTGGCAGGAGACCACAGAGAGCCTCAACTCTGCTGACCTGGACGGGCGTTGGCTGCTGCTCGTGCCCGCGGCGCCGGACGGTCCGCAGGCCGGGCACGCCTGGTGCGACGCCGCGGCCGGCGCCCTCGCCGGCCACGGGGCCCCGCCCCACACGGTCACCGTCCCGGTCGGCGACCCTGCACGCGGTGGCCACCGCCGTACGCGCCGCCCTCGCCGACCCGCCCGGTTCCGACGGCTACGCGGGAGTGCCTCTCGCTGCTGGCGCTCGGGGAGGACCCTGGACGCCGGGGCCGAGGCGACCCTCGTCCTGCTGCGCGAACTGGCGGCGGCGGACACCGAGGGCCCCCGTCTGGCTGGCAGACGCGCGGCGCGGTCGGCACCGGCGCCGACGACCCCGTGACCTGCCCGGCCGGAAAGCACAGGTGTGGGGCCTCGGCCAGGCCGCCGCACTCCGAACGCGGCGCCCGGCACACCGGCCTCGTAGACCTGTCGCAGGAGCCGACCGAAGCCCAACAGGACCTGCTCTCGTGCGGGCGTTGACCGGGACCGAGGACCAGATCGCCATCCGCTCCGGCGCCGTGCTCGCCCGCCGGCTGCTGCCCGCCCCGCAGGACGCCCCGCAGGACGCCCCGCAGGACGCGGACCAGCGGGCCCGGCACCGCCGAAGGCGTCGTGCCGCAGGGGGACGATCGTCGTCACCGGCGGCACCGGTGGCCTCGGCGCGCTCACCGCACGCCGCCTCGCGGCCCGCGGCGCCGAGCACCTGGCCCTGGTCGGCCGCCGCGGCGAGGCGGCGCCTGGCGGCCGCCCTGGTCGCCGCAACTGACCGCCCTGGGCGCCCGGGTCACCGTCCACGCCTGCGACGTCGGCGATCGCGACGCGGTGACCGCACTCGTCGACGGGCTGCGCGCCGACGGCGCGACCGTGACCGGCGTCGTGCACGCGGCCGGACTCAACCAGCGAACCCCGGTACGGGACATGACCGTCGAGGAGTACCGGGAGGTGCTGGCCGCCAAAGCGCACGGCGCCCACCACCTCGCGGACGCCTGCCCCGACCTGGACCTCTTCCCTGCTCTTCTCCTCGGGCGCCGCCGTGTGGGGCAGCGCGGGACAGGGCGCGTACGCGGCGGGCAACGCCTTCTCGACGCCTTCGCCCAGCAGCGCCGCGCCCACGGCCTGGCCGCGACGTCCGTGGCCTGGGGACTGTGGGCGGAGGGCGGCATGACCGACGATGTGCAGGCCGTCGCCCGGCTCCGCGACCAGGGCGTGCGCCCGATGCCCGGCGACCGGGCACTGGCGGTCCTCGAATCGGTACTGGCCGACGGCGCGGCCACCGCGGTCGTCGCCGACGTCGACTGGGCGCGGTTCACCGAGACGTTCACGGCCCTGCGGCGCCGGCCGCTGCTCGACGCGCTGCCCGGCGCCCGGGCCGCCGACGCCGCACCCGGGGAACCGGCCGCCGGATCGGCCCTGCGCGACCGGCTCACCGGGCCGGCCCGCAAGCGAGCAGCACCACGAACTGGCCCACCTGGTCCGCTCCCACGCCGCCGCGGTCCTGGGGGCACGAGGACGTCCGCGCGGTCGCGGTGGACACGGCCTTCCGCGAACTCGGCTTCGACTCGCTGGGCGCCGTCCGCCTGCGCAAGACGCCTGAGCGGCGCCACCGGGCTCGCTCTGCCCTCGACCCTGATCTTCGACCACCCCAACGCCGCCGCGCTCGCCGCCCACCTGCGCACCGAACTGTTCACGGACCCGACGACGCGGCGGACACGGGTGGTCCGGGCGGTACCGACAGCGTCGACGACGCCGTCGCGGCGGCGCTCGGCGGCCTCGACCGCCTGAGGCAATGGCTCGGCCAGGTGGCCGGGCCACGGCGCGCCGAAGTGGCCCGGCACCTCGACCGCGTGCTGACCGCCCCTGCGGAGCGGCCCCGGCCACGACGGCGGATCCCGCGTCGCGCCCGATCCGAGCCGGACCTCGCCGAGGCCGGGTTCGACGAACTGATGGAGGCCCTCGGGCGCGAGCTCGGCGACAACGGCCAGCCGACGGCGAACAGGTAAGGACTGAACACGGTGACGAACGACAACGACAAGGTCGCTTCATACCTGCGTCGCGCGACCCTCGACCTGCGCGCGGCCCGGCAGCGCATCCAGGAGCTGGAGGCCGGCCCGATCGCGATCGTCGGCACGGCCTGCCGGCTGCCCGGCGGGATCGACACCCCGAGGGCTTCTGGGACGTGCTCGCGGCGGGCGAGGAACGGCTGTCCCGGTTCCCCGACGACCGCGGCTGGGACCTGACCGGCCTCTACCACCTCGACCCCGACCACCCCGGCACCACCTATGTGCGCACGGGGGATTTCCTGAGCGCGCGGGCGACTTCGACGCCGCGTTCTTCGGGATCTCCCGCGCGAGGCCGCCGCGATGGACCCGCAGCAGCGCTCCTGCTGGAGACCTGCTGAGCTGGTCGAGGACGCCGGACTCGACCCGCACACGCTGCGCGGCACGGAGACCGGCGTGTCCTCGGCGTCGCCCTGGCACGGGACTACGGCGACGCCGCGGGCTCCGCCGAGGACGCCGAGGGGTACACGGTCACCGGCGTCGCGCCGTCCGTGGCGTCCGGCCGGATCGCGTACACCCCTCGGGCTCGAAGGCCCGCCATCACCCTGGACACCGCCTGCTCGTCCTCTCTCGTGCCCTGCACCTGGCGGTGGCGCCGCTGCGGCGCGCGAGTGCGCGACGGCGATCGTGCGGCGGCGCCGCCGTGATGGCGGGGGCCCGAGGTGTTCATCGACTCTCGCGCGGCAGCAGCGCGCCCTCGCCGCCGACGGCCGCGCTGCAAGCGGCGTTCGGCGGACGGCGGACGGCTTCGGCTTCGGCGAGGGCGTCGCCGTGCTGCTCCTCGAACGGTCTCGGACGCGCGGCGCAACGGGCACACCGTGCACGCCGTCGTCCACGGCACCGGCATCAACCAGGACGGGGCCAGCAACGGCCTGTCCCGCACCCAGCAGGGCCGCCCAGCGCAAGGTCATCGAGCAGGCGCTCGCCAACGCGGGCATCGCCCCCGGCGACGTCGACGCGGTCGAGGCGCACGGCACCGGCACCACCCTCGGGCGACCCCATCGAGGCGCACGCCCTGCTCGACACGTACGGCCGGCACCGCGCGACGCGCGGCGCCCGCTGCTGGCTGGGCTCCGCGAAGTCGAACATCGGGTCACACCCAGGCGCCGCCGGTGCGGTCGGCATCCTCAAGATGGTGCTCGCCCTGCGGCACGAGCGGCTGCCCAGGACCCTGCACGCGCAGGGAGCCTTCGCCGCACGTCGACTGGGTCGTCGGGCGCGGTCGCCCTGCTCGCCGAGGAGCAGGCCTGGCCGCGCGGAGAGCGTCCCGGTACGCGGCCGTCTCCGCGTTCGGCATCAGCGGCACCAACGCCCACGTCGTCCTCCGGGGAGGCCCCTGGAAGCTACAGGCCGCCGAACCGCGGGAGACCGGGACGCCCGCCTCGGCCCCGCACGGCCCGGTGCCGCTGGTCGTCTCCGCGCGGACCGACGAAGCCCTCAGCGCGCCCAGGCGCGCGCCGGCTGTCCGCCGTCGTCGCCGACGAGACCGTCCAACTGCCCGACCTGGGCCTGTCGTTGGCCGTGGACCGGGCCCGGCACGAGCACCGCGCGGTGGTCCTGGCCGGTACCCGCGAGGCGGCCGCCCTCGGCATCGGCGAGGTGGCGGACGGCCGGGCGCGGATCAGGGGGACCGTCGAATCGGGCGGGCGCTCCGCCGTGTTCCTCTTCCCCGGCCAGGGCTCGCAATCGGCCGGCATGGCCGCCGACCTGCTGGAATGGTCCCCGGTCTTCGCCGAGGTCGATCCGCGCCTGCGACGCGGCGATGGCACCGTGGCAGGACTGGTCGGTGGCCGCGGTGCTGCGCCAGGAGCCCGGCGCCCCTGGGCCTGACCGGGTCGACGTGCAGCCCGCGCTGTTCGCCGTGATGGTGCCGCTGGCAGCGCTGTGGCGCTCCGTACGGTGTCGAACCCGCGGCGGTGGCCGGGCACTGCAGGGCGAGATCGCCGCCGCGCACGTCGCCGGGATCCTCACCCTGGAGGACGCGGCGCGGCTCATCGCTGCGCAGCCGGCTGCTGCGGGTCGGTGGCCGGGCAGGGCGCGATGGCCGCCGTCGCCCTCGACGAGACCGCCGTGCGGAGCTGATCGCCCTGCGGCCGGGGCGCCGTCGAGGTGGCTTGCCGTCAACGGCCCCGTTGCCGTCGTCGCCGCGCGGGCGCACCCGACGCCGCGCACGCCGTCGTGGCGGCCTGCGCCGAGCAGGGCGCTCAGGCCCGCGCCATCGACGTCGACTACGCGTCGCACTCCGCGCAGATGGACCAGTGCGCGCGACGAACTCGCCGACGCCACAAGGGAGTTGGAAGCCCGGCCGCGCGCAGGTGGCGTTCTACTCGACGCAGACCGATCGCCTGATGCGCGGCGAGGAGCTCGACGCCTCCTACTGGTACCGCAACCTGCGCTGAACCCGTGCGCCTGCGGTATCGACGTCGTGGAGCTCGCCGCCGCCGCGCACCACGACGCCTTCGTCGAGATCAGCCCGCACCTCGGTGCTGGCGGCGACGGTCGAGGAGACCCTGACGCGGGGCCGGAGCCGGGCGACCCGTGGTCGTCGGCACACGCTGCGCCGCGCCGCGGCCCGGAGTCGTTCCTTCGCGTCTCTCGGCGAGCGCCCACGTCGCGGGCGTCGACGCGCGCTGGCAGCCCGCTCTTCCCCGGCGCGCGGCACGTCCCGCTGCCCACGTACCCTCTTCCAGCGCAAGCACTACTGGACGTCCGTCGCCGCGCTCCGCCCGCGGTGCCGGTGACGTCACCTACGGCGAGGCGTGGCAGCGCCGCTGCCCGCGCCGGGCCGGGCGGAACCCGACGCGAGCGCGCGCGGGACTCGCTGGTCGTCACCCGCCGACCGCGCCCGCCTTCGCCGCACCGCTGACGGCCGAGGCCTGGCGAGGCAGGCGGCACACCCCCGACGTGCGTCCTCGACCCGACCAGGGACCGCGCCGCGGTCACCGCGGCCGTCACCGCCGCGACGGCCGGGCGGTACCGCACTGTGCGGTGTCGTGTCCTCTGCTCGCCGCCGGACGAGTCGGACCACCGCGGCCTGACCGGCGTACCGGCGGGAGCGGTCGCCACCCTGGACGCTCCTCCAGGCCCTCGGCGACGCGGGCGTCGAAGCTACCGCTGTGGTGCCTCACGCAGGGCGCCGCCTGACCCCCGCCGACGACGCCGCCACGGGTCGTTCGCGCAGGCCGCCGTGCACGGCCTCGGCCGGGTCGCCGGTCTGAGCTCGGCAGCGCTGGGGCGGCGTCCTCGACCTGCCGCCCGGCGCCGTGGCCGAACCCCCTCGTCGCCCGGGTGCCCGGCATCCTCGCAGGGCGCACCCGCCGCCGAGACCAACTCGCCCTGCGCGACGACCACGTGTACGGTCGACGCCTTGTGCGGACCGCGTTGCCGGCCGGCGCCAGAGCCGGCCCTGCGCCCGCACGGGACCGTCGTCGTCACCGGGGCCGACAGCCCGATCGGCCAGCGGCTCGCCCGGTGGGCCGCCGACGCCGGAGCCGGCCACCTCGTCCTGGTCGGGGAGGCGGACGAGGAACTCATCGGCGCGCTCCGGGACGGCGGCACCACGGTCACCCGCTGCACGGCCGACGAGGACGCCCTCCGGGCCGCCGTCGAAGCGGCCCCGCACGCCGTCGGCACCGTCCTGCACGCCGCGACCCGCACTCCAGTTCGGGCCGGTCCTGGAGACCGGCCCCGAGGACTTCGCGGCCACCGTGCACGCCAAGACGGGACCGGCCCTGACGCTCGCCCGCGTCCTGGCGGGGACAGCCGGTGGAACAGGAGACTCCACTGCTCGTCCGTGGCCGGGGTCTGGGGCGGCGCGGGCATGGCCGGATACGCGGCGGGCAGCGCCTGCTCTGACGCGTTCGCCGCGCACCGGCGCGCCGCGGGCCACCCGAGCGTCGCCGTGGCCTGGAGCCCTGGGCCCTGCCCGACGCTCCCGACGCCCCCGGTGCCGCCGGTGTCCCCCGAGTTCCCGACGCCCCCGAAGTCCCCGACGCCGCCCGGCCGGTGGCACAGCGCGGACTGCGCGCCCTGAGCCGCCGACCGCGCCCTGGCCGTCCTGGAGTCCGTCCTCGACGCGCGGGCGACGGCCGTCGCCGTGTCCGACGTGGACTGGCCCACCTTCGCCGCGGGCCGGCGCGCGGTCCGGCCGACCGCGCTGTTCGCGGACATCGCCGAGGCGCGCGAGACGCCGGAGCCCGCGGCACCGGTCACCGGCCCCGACAGCGGCCCGGCCGGCGAACTCGCCGCCAAGCTCGCCGCCCTGAGCCCGGCCGAGCGGGAGGACCTGCTGGTCGGTGTGGTCGCCGAGGCCACCGCCGCCGTCCTCGGCCACGACAGCGCCCACGACGTCAACGGCCGCCGGGCGTTCACCGAACTGGGTCCCTGGACTCCTGGGCACCGTGCAACTGCGCAAGCGGCTCGCCGCCGCCACCGGTCTGCGGCTGCCCGCCTCCCTCGTCTTCGACCACCCGACCGTCACCCGCCTCGCCCGCCACCTGCTGTCCCTGCTGGCCACCGGACCCCGCCCGGACGACCCCGCCGGGACGACGACCGGCCCCGCGCCGCTCGCCGCGCAGGAACCGATCGCCGTCGTCGGCATGGGAGCTGCCGCTTCCCGGCGGCATCGCGTCGCCCGACGACCTGTGGCGGGCCGTCGCCGACGGCCGGGACCTCACCGGCGGCCCTGCCCCGGGACCGCGGCTGGGACCTGGCTGCCCTCGTCCACCCCGACCCCGACCACCCCGGCACCAGCTACAGCGACCGCGGCGGATTCCTCACCGACGCGGCCGGCTTCGACGCCGACTTCTTCGGCATCACCGCGCGAGGCCCTCGCGATGGACCCGCAGCAGCGCCTCATGCTCGAAGTCGCCTGGGAGGCCGTGGAGCGCGCGCGGCATCGACCCCGACCAGCTGCGCGGCAGCCGCGTCGGCGTCTTCGTCGGCTCCAACGGACAGTCGTCATGCCGCTCCTGGAGAGCGAGGCCGCCCGCGTCGAGGGCTACCAGGGCCTCGGCAACTCGGGCCAGCGTGCTGTCCGGGCGGCTCGCCTACGTCTTCGGCTGGCAGGGCCCGGCCCTCACCGTCGACACGGCCTGCTCGTCGTCGCTGGTCGGCATCCACCTGGCGATCGGGCCTTGCGCAGCGGCGAGTGCACCATGGCCCTGGCGGGCGGCGTCACCGTCGATCTCCGACCCGTCACGTTCGTGGACTTCAGTAGGCAGCGCGGCCTCGCCGCCGACGGCCGGTGCAAACGCGTTCGCGGCCGAGGGCCGACGGCTCGGCCTCGCCGAAGGCGCCGGCGCGCTGCTCCTCGAACCCCTCTCCAAGGCCCTGGAAGCGGGGCATCCCGTACTCGCCGTGCTGCGCGGCAGCGCCGTCCAGCCAGGACGGCGCGAGCAACGGCCTGGCCGCCCCGAACGGCCCGGCCCAGGAAGCCGTCATCCGGCAGGCGCTCGCCGACGCCCGGCTGTCGGCCGCCGACGTCGACGCGGTCGAGGCGCACGGCACCGGTACCCGGCTCGGCGACCCGATCGAGGCCGGCGCGCTCCAGGCCACGTACGGGGCGGACCGCCAACGGCCCCTGGCGCTCGGCTCGGTCAAGTCCAACATCGGCCACACCCAGGCCGCCGCGGGCGTCGCCGGCGTCATCAAGACGGTCCTCGCCCTGCGGCACGGCGTGCTCCCGCGCAGCCTGCACGCCGAGGAACTCTCCCCCGAGATCGACTGGTCGGCGGGGGGCCGTCGAGGTCCAGCGGGAGAACGCGGACTGGCCGCGGGGCCCCGCGTGCGCCGGGCCGGAGTCTCCTCGTTCGGCGTCAGCGGCACCAACGCCCACGTCCTCGTCGAAGAGGCCCCCGACGCACCCGCACCGGACGCCGCCGGGCCGGACCGGCTGCCCGCCGGCCACGGACTCGCCGCCGACGCCGTGGCGCTCCCGCTGGCCGCCAGGACACCCGCCGCGCTCGCGGCCCAGGCCAGGGAACTGGCCCAACTCCTGCGCACCGCACCGCGGATCCCGCTCGCCGACACGGCCCGTACGCTCGCGGCCGGCCGCGCCCGGTTTCGACGTCAGGGCCGGAGTCGTCGGCGACGACCGGGCAGCGCTGTGCGCCGCCCTGGACGCGCTGGCGGCGGGCGAGGCCGCGGCCGACGTGGTGCCGCCCCCGCACCGCCGCCGACCGCAGGGCCGTGCTGGTCTTCCCCGGCCAGGGCTCGCAGTGGGACGGCATGGCCCGCGACCTGCTCGACCGCTCCGAGGTCTTCGCCGCGTCGATGGAGCAGTGCGCGACGGCACTCGCCCCGTACACCGACTGGGACCTGCTCGCCACGCTGCGCGGTGCGGGCCCCGAGGACGCGTACGAACGGCCCGACGTCGTCCAGCCGTTGCTGTTCGCCGTGATGGTGTCGCTGGCCCGGCTGTGGCAGGCCCACGGCGTCGAACCCGCCGCCGTGGTCGGCCACTCGCAGGGCGAGATGGCCGCGGCCTGCATAGCCGGCGCCCTCACCCTCGACACCGCCGCGAAGGTCGTGGCCCCTGCGCAGCAAGGTGCTGCGCGCACTCGACGGACAGGGCGGCATGGCCTCCGTCACCGGTACACCCGACGAGATCGAGGCCGCCCTCGCACCGTGGGACGGCCGGCTGAGCGTAGCCGCCGTGAACGGGCCGCGCTCCCTCGTCGTCGCCGGAGAGGCCACCGCCCTCGACGCGTTCGTCCGCTCGCCGCGGGCCGAGGGCCTGTCCCCGCGGCGGATCGCCGTCGGCTACGGCTCCCACTCCCCGCAGGTCGAGCGGATCGAGCGGCGGCTCGCCGACGAGACTCCGGCACGATCGAGGCCCGGTCCGCCGCCGTCCCCTTCTTCTCCACCGTCACCGGCGACCTCTTCGACACCGCCGGGCTCGACGCGGCGTACTGGTACCGCAACCTGCGCGGCACGGTCCGGCTCGACGACGCCGTACGGCAGTTGACCGCCCAGGGCTTCGACACGTTCATCGAGGTGAGCCCGCACCCGGTGCTGCTCCCGGCATCCAGGGCACCGCCGACGACCTGGGCCGCGACGACGTCGTCACCCTCGCCTCGCTGCGCCGCGACCGCCCGGGACCCGCGCACCTTCCTGCGCGGCCTGCTGGAGGCCCGCGCCGCCGGCCTGCCCGTCGACCTCACCCCGGCCACGGGCCCCCGCCGGCACGGCGACCGGACTGCCGACCTACCCGTTTCGAGCACACCTCCTACTGGCCGCGCCCCGCCGCGCCCGCGGCGACGCCGCCGCCCTCGGCATGGACCCGGTGGCGCACCCCGTCCTGTCCACGGCCCTGGAGACGCCCGACGGCGGACACGTCCTCACCGGCCGGATCGTGCTCGGCAACCAGCCCTGGCTGGCCGACCACGCCGTCGGCGGCCGCACGCTGCTGCCCGGCAGCGCACTGGTCGACCTGGCCCTCACGGCAGGCCGCCACGCGGGCACCCCCGCCGTCGAGGAACTGGTGCTCTCCGCACCGCTGGAACTCGGCCCGGCCACCGCCGTCCGCGTCACCGTCGGCGCCGCCGACCCGAACGGCACCCGCACCGTGGACGTGCACGCCCGCGACGCAAGCGGCCCCGACACGCCCTGGACCCGGCACGCGACCGGTGTCCTCGGCGAGGACCGCGGCGCCGCCCGAGGCCCCGGCCGCCTGGCCGCCGCCGGACGCCCGCCCCCTCGACGTCGACGCCGCCTACGCCCGCCTGGCCGACCGGGGCTACGCCTACGGCCCCCGCGTTCCGGGCGCTGCGCGCCGCCTGGCAGCGCGGCGACGAGGTGTTCGCCGAGGGCCGAACTCCCCCGCCGCCGCCGGCCCCCGACGGGACCGGTGACGCGGGCTACCCGCTGCACCCCGTCCTCCTCGACGCGGCGGCGCGGACGCTCGGCCTGAGCTCCCTGGCCGACCGGGAAGGGTCGTTCCTGCCGTTCTCCTGGAGCGGCACCACCCTGTACGCGTCAGGGGGCCACGGCCGTCCGCGTGACGGCGGTCCCGGCCGACGGCGCCGCGATGAGCCTGACGGTGACCGACCCCACCGGAGCGCCGGTCGCCCAGGTCGGCGCCGTCACCGTGCGCCCGGCCGGCGGCGCGCCGCGGCACGGCGACGCCGAGGAAGCGGGCGCCGACGACCTCTACCGGCTGTCCTGGCGGCCGCTGCCGCGGACCGACGACGCGGTCGTGCGCTGCGCGACCGTCGGCGGCGGCCTGCCCGGACTCGGCAAGGACCACCCCCGACCTGGCGGCCCTGGCCGCGGCGGTCGCCACCGGCGAACCGGAACCCGACGCCGTCTTCGTGCGCTGCCTCCCGTGGCGGGCCGACGACCCGGCCGGCTCCGTGCGCGAGAGCGTGCTGCACGCGGCGGGACTCGTCCGCGCCTGGCTCGACGCGCCGCAGCGCACCGGCCGCCTGGTGTTCCTCACCCGGCACGCCGTCGCCGCGGGACCCGCCGACACGGACGCTGGACCCCGCCCAGGCCGCCGTGTGGGGCCTGGTCCGCTCCGCCCAGGCGGAGTCGCCGGGCACCTTCGCGCTCGTCGACTGCGCCGCGGACCCGGCGGCCCTCGTCCGGTTCCCCCGCCGTGCTCGACCACCCGCAGGTGGCGCTGCGCGGCGACCTCGCGCTGGTGCCGCGGCTGGCCGCCACCCGGGGCGCGGCGGCCCTGCTGCCGCCCCGGACGCCCGCCCGCCTGGAACCCACCGGATCCTCCCTCGACGCCCTCGCGTTCGCGGCGGCCCCGGACGCCGGACGGCAGCCGGGCCCCGGCGAGTACGGGTCGAGCTCCGCGCCACCGGCGTGAACTCCGCGACGTCCTCATCGCCCTCGGCATGTACCCCGGCGCCGCCGTCATGGGCACCGAGGGCGCCGGAGTCGTCACCGCCACCGGACCCGGCGTCACGGACATCGCCGTGGGCGACCGCGTCATGGGGCCTGTTCCAGGGCGCTTTCGGACCGGTGGCCGTCACCGACCGCCGGCTGGTGGTGCCCGTGCCGCGGGGCTGGAGCAGCACCGAGGCCGCCGCCCCCTGCCCATCGTCTTCACCACCGCCCACTACGCGCTGCACGACCTGGCGGGCCTGCGGCCGGGACAGGCGGTCCCTGGTGCACGCCGCCGCCACCGGCGTCGGCCTCGCCGCGGTCCGCCTGGCCCGCCTCGCCGGAGCGGAGGTCTTCGCCACCGCGAGCCCCGCCAAGCACGACGTCCCTGCGCGGACTCGGCCTCGACGACGACCACATCGCCTCCTCCCGGGAACCCGGGTTCGGCGAGCGGTTCCGGTCCTTCCGGGGCGGCCGCGGCATGGACGTCGTGGTCAACTCGCTGACCGGCGCGCTGCTCGACGAGTCCGCCGGGCTCCTCGCGGACGGCGGGGCGTTCGTCGAGATGGGCAAGACCGACCCGCGCGACCCGGACGAGTTCCCGGCCGCTATCTGCCGTTCGACCTCGCCGACGCGGGCCCCGACCGGCTCCGGCGCCATCCTGACCGGGATCGCGGCCCGCGTCGCCGACGGCAGCATCGGCCGCCTCCCGGTCACGGCGTGGCCGCTGCAGCAGGGCGTCCGCCGCGCTCCAGCACATGAGCACCGGACGGCACACCGGGAAGCTGGTGCTCGTCCAGCCGGCCCCCCTCGACCCCGACGGCACCGTCCTCGTCACCGGCGGCACGGGCACCCTGGCCCGGCTGCTGGCCCGCCACCTCGTGACCGAGCACGGCGTACGCCACCTGCTGCTGCTCGGCCGCCGCGGGCCCGCCGCCCCCGGAGCCGCCCGGTTCGAGGAGGAACTCGCCGCGCTCGGCGCGACCGTGACCACGCTCGCCTGCGACGTCGCCGACCGTGCCGCGCTCGCGGCGGCCATCGACGGCATCCCGGCCGACCACCCGCTGACCGGCGTCGTGCACACCGCGGGCGTCCTCGCGGACGGCCTCGCCGCCGACCTGCGGCCGGACGCGCTGGCCGCGGTCCTCGCGCCGAGGCCGACGCCGCCTGGCACCTGCACGACCTCACCGCACGGCGGGAGCTGAGCTTCTTCGCGCTGTTCGGCTCCGGCGCCTCCGTGCTGGCCGGACCGGGACAGGGCGCGTACGCGGCGGCCAACGCCGCGCTGGACGCGCTGGCCCGCCACCGGCAGGCGCGCGGACTGCCCGCGACGTCCCTCGGCTGGGGCCTGTGGGAGGAGGCCAGCGGTCTGACGGGCGCCCTCGACGAGCGGGACACCCGGCGGATGGCCAGGTCCGGCATGCGGCCCCTGCCGACCGCCCGCGCCCTGGCCCTGTTCGACCTCGCGATCCGGCGCGGCGACCCGGTCCTCTTCCCGCTGCACCTGGACACGTCACGGGAGCAGGAGCCGGACGCGGTGCCCGAGGTGCTGCGCGGGCTGCTGCACGCGCCGCTGCGCCGGGCCGCCGCCGCGCCGACCGGCGCCGGGCTCGCCGCGCGTCTCGCGCCGCTGCCCAGGACCGAGCGGATCGCCGCCTCTCACGGAGGCCGTACGGGCGCAGGCCGCCGCGGTCGCCGGGTACGACACGGCCGAATCGGTGGCGCCGGGGCGGCAGTTCAAGGACCTCGGCTCGACTCGCTGGCCTCGGTCGAGCTGCGCAACCGGCTGGGCACCGCGGTCGGCCTGCGGCTGCCGAGCACCCTCGTCTTCGACCACCCGACGCCCGAGGCGGTGGCCGCGTACGTCGACGGCCGGCTGTTCGCGGACGCGCGCCCGGCGGGGCGGAGACGGACCCGCGCCGCCCGGTCATCGAGCACCCTGAACGCCCTGGAGGCGGCGCTGGACGGCTGGCACGACAGCACTCAGGGACGCGCCGGCCACCGCGGAGACCGCCGGCCAACGCCGGGCGATCGAGGCGCGGTTGACAGCGCCCTGCTCGGCAGGTGGAGCGCTGCGGGCGGCACGGAGACCGGCACGGCCGCCGGTGCCGTCGGCGTCATCGACGAGGCCGACGACGAGGAACTGTTCGAACTTCTCGATCAGCGGTTCGGTGAGGGGAACGAGGGACGATGAGGCAGGGGAGCAGGGAGACCACCGAGGGCAAGCTGCGCCGCTATCTGCGGCGCACCGTCGGGACCTGGAGGCGGTCAGCGCACGGCCGCGTGGGAGACCGAGTACCGGGCCGGTGGGCCGATCGCGGTCGTCGGCATGGGCTGCCGGTTCCCCGGCGGCGTCAACTCCCAGAAGAACTTTGGGAGTTGATCGACGGGGATGGCGACGCCGTGTCGGGCCCGCCCACCGACCGGGGCTGGGACACCGACTCCGCCGACCGGCGCACCGGCGGGTTCCTGCACGACGCGGCCGGCTTCGACGCGGACTTCTTCGGCATCTCGCCGCGCGAGGCCCTCGCCATGGACCCGCAGCAGCGGCTGCTCCTGGAGGTCGCCTGGGAGGCACTGGAACGCGCGGGCCTCGACCCGCGTCGCTGGCCGGCACCGCCACCGGCGTCTTCGCCGGGTCGGCGCCATCGACTACGGGCCGCGCCCCGACGAGGCGTCGCCCGGCGTCCTCGGCTACCTGGGCGCGGGCACCGCGATCCAGCGTGGCCTCCGGCCGAGGTGGCGTGCGCACTGGGCCTCGAAAGGTCCCGCGCTGACCGTGGACACGGCCTGCTCCTCGTCCCTCACCGCGACCCATCTGGCCATGCAGGCGCTGCGCCGCGGAGAGTGCGACCGCGCTCGCGGGCGGCGTCACCGTCATGAGCACCCCTGGCGCGTTCACCGAGTTCAGCAGCCAGGGGCGAACTCGCCGCGGACGGCCGTGTCAAAGCCCTTCGCCGAGGCCGCCGACGGCTTCGCGCTCGCCGAGGGCGCCGGCCTCTCTCTCGTCCTGCTAACGGCTGTCCACGGCCCGGCAGGAGGGCCGCCGCGTCCTGGCTGTGCTGCGCGGCTCCGCCGTCAACCAGGACGGCGCCGGCAGCGGTCTCACCGCCCCCAACGGACCCGCCCAGCAACGGGTGATCCGGCAGGCCCTCGACGACGCCCGGCTCGGCCCCGGCGACGTCGACTACGTCGAGGCGCACGGCACCGGAATCCACCCTCGGCGACCCCATCGAGGCGCACGCCCTGCTGGACACCTACGGCGCGGAACGGCCCGCCGAGCGGCCGCTGTGGCTCGGCTCCGTGAAGTCCAACATCGGGCACACCCAGGCGGCCGCCGGTGTCGCGGGGCCTGATCAAGACGGTGCTCGCCCTCCGGCACGGCCGGCTGCCCCGCCTCCTCACCTCGACGCGCCCTCGTCGCGCATCGACTGGGAGACCGGCGCCGTCGTCCCGCTCGGCGAGAGCACGCCGTGGCCGCCCGGCAGCCGCACGCGCCGCGCGGGCGTCTCCTCGTTCGGCATCAGCGGCACCAACGCGCACGTCCTCGTCGAGGAGGCGCCGGACGCCGCCGCGGACGACCCGTCCGAAGTGGGCCGGGACCCCCGGACACCCGACGTCCGAAGCAGGGCCGGGACCCCGGACACCCGACGTCCGAAGCGGGCCAGGACCCCGAACGCCCCACGCCGGGACCGTACCCGCTGCTCCTGTCCGGCAGGACCGACGGCGCCCTGCGCGACCAGGCCGCCCGGCTCGCCGCCCCACCTGGAGCGGCCCGGCGCCGCACCCCTGCCGGACACGGCCCGCACCCTCGCCACCCGGCGCACCGTGTTCGCCCACCGCGCCGCCGTCGCCGTCGCCGTCACCGATCCCGCGGACGTCCAGGCCGCCGTGGCCGCCCTGCGGGCCGTCGCCGCGCAGGAACCGCACGCACGGGCCGTCACCGGCACCGGCCCGGCCAGGCCCGGCCGCAAGGTCGCGATGGTCTTCCCCGGACAGGGCTCCCAGTGGGCCGGCATGGCCGCCGAACTCCTCGCGTCGGATCCGGAGTTCGCCCGCTCCCTGCGCGCCTGCGAGCAGGCCCTCGCCCCGCACGTCGACTGGTCGCTGACCGAGGTGATCGCCGACGGCCTGCCCCTGGAGCGGGTGGGACGTCGTGCAGCCCGCGCTGTTCGCGGTGATGGTGTCGCTGGCCGCGCTCTGGCGCTCGTACGGCGTCGAACCGGCCGCGGTGATCGGTCACTCCCAGGGCGAGATCGCGGCCGCCTGCGTCGCCGGCGCCCCTCTCCCTGGAGGACGCCGCGACGGTCGTCGCCGTCCGCGCCAAGGCGCTGCGCTCGCTCGCGGGCACCGGCGGCATGGTCTCCCTGGCCCGCACCGAGGGAGCAGGCCGAGGCGCTGCTCGCCCCCTACGCCGGCGCCCTGTCGGTGGCCTCCGTCAACGGCCCCGGGTCGGTCGTGGTGGCCGGTCCCCCGCGCGGAACTCGACGCGCTCCTGGCGGCCTGCGCGGCCGACGGCGTCCGCGCCAAGAACATCCCCGGTCGACTACGCCTCCCACTCGCCCATGGTCGAGCCGCTGCGCGAGGAACTGACGGCCGCCCTGTCCGGCGTCGTGGCCAGGACCGCATCCGTGCCGCTGTACTCGACGACCACCGGCGCACCGATCGACACCGCCCTGATGGGCGCCGACTACTGGTTCCGGAACCTGCGCGAGCAGGTCCGCTTCGAGACCGGTACGCGACGGCTGGCCGAGGCCGGTTTCGACGCCTTCGTCGAGGTGAGCCCGCAGCCCGTCCTCACCCCCCGGCATCGAGGCGACCGTGGACGCGGTCGGCGCCGACGCCGTGGTCCTGGCCACCCTGCGCCGGGACGCGGGCGGCCCCCGACCGGTTCCTGGCCGCACTCGCCGAGGCCCATGTGCACGGCGTACGCGTCGACTGGCGGCCCGCGCTGCCGGCCGCCGGAGCCGTGGCCGACCTGCCCACCTACCCCTTCCAGCACCGCCTGTTCTGGCACGCGGCACCCGTCCGCAGGACCGGGGCGGCCGACGCAGGGCGCCGCTACCGTGTGGAGTGGCGGGACGCCGCCTGAAACAACCCCGCTCACCGGCCCCCGTCCTCCTCGTGACGGGATCCCAAGTCCCGGACGCCTGGGGCGTACATGGCCAGCACGGCCCTCGAACGCGCCGGCGCGACGGTCACGACCGTCGACGTGGGCGACGGCCGGGGACCGCACCGCCACCGCGACCGCCCTGCGCGCGGCCACGGAAGCGGCGGAGCACGAGCCGACGGCAGTGCTGTCCCTGCTGTCCCTGCTCGCTCCGGACGCCACCGCGGGGAGGGGCCCGTCGACCCGGCGCAGCTGCCTGCGCTGCGGACCCTGACCCTCGCCCAGGCGCTGGGTGACGCGGGCGCCGACGTACCCCCCTGTGGGTGCTGACGAGCGGCGCCGTGACCGTGACGGAGACCGACGGCGAGCTCGACCCGGCGCAGACCGCCGTGTGGGGCCTCGGCCGGGTCATCGGGCTCGAACACCCCACGCGCTGGGGCGGGTTGATCGACCTGCCCGGACCCGACGACGACCTCGGCGCCCGGCTGACTGCGGTGCTCGCCGGACCGCGCGACGAGGACCAGGTGGCGCTCGGGCGACCGGGGCGAGGGTTCCCGCCTCGTGCCCGCCCCGGCCGACACTCCCTCCGTTGACTCCGGCTGGTCGCCGCACGGCACCGTCCTGGTGACCGGCGGCACCGGCGGCATCGGCGCCCACGTCGCCCGCCGCCTGGCCCGCACGGGCGCCACCCACCTCATTCTCACCAGTCGCGGCGGACCCGACGCGCCCGGCACCGCCGAACTGGCCGCGGACATCCGCGAGTCGGGCTGCGGGTGACCCTCGCCGCCTGCGACGTCACCGACCGGGACGCGCTCGCCGCACTGCTCGCCGCCGAACGGGCCGCTGGCCGGAGCGTCGACGCCGTCTTCCACACGGCGGGCGTCCCCAGTCCACGTCTCGACGACATCACCGAGGCGGAGTTCGCGCACGTCACCGCCGCCAAGACCACCGGCACGGCGCACCTCGACGAACTCTGCACGGACGCGGAGGCGTTCGTCCTGTTCTCGTCGAACGCCGGCGTGTGGGGGGCGCGGCCAGGGCCGGTGCCTACGCGGCCGCCAACGCCTTCCTCGACGGCTTCGCACAGCGGCGTGCGCACCGCGGACTGCCCGCCGTGTCCGTGGCCTGGGGTCTGTGGGCCGGTCCCGGCATGGCCGGTGACGCGGGCCAGGACTTCCCTGCGCAGCCAGGGCGTCCGGCCGATGCCGCCCGAGCAGGCCCTCGCCGAGCTGGACACGTGCCTCGACCGCGGCGAGACCTGCGTCTCCGTCGCCGACCTCGACCGGCCCGCGTTCCTCGACCTGATGGGCGCTGCCCGGCACCGGCCGCTGTTCGACGAGCTGGCGCCCGCCCGGCCCCCGGCCGGGCAGGACGGCGGCCCGAGGCGGAAAGCTCCGGAGGGCAGTTCGCGGCTGCGCGAGAAGCTGCTGCCGCTGTCGGCGAAGGAGCGCAGGGACCACCTGCTGCGCCTGGTCAGGGCCGAGGCCGCCGCCGTGCTCGGACACCCCGACGCCCGGGCCGTCGAACCGGACCGGGCCTTCCGGGGACGCCGGGTTCGACTCGATGACCGCCGTGCAGCTGCGCGAACCGGCTCACCGCGGCGACCGGCCTGCGCGAAGCGTCCACCCTCGTCTTCGACCGGCCCAACGCCACCGCGCTCGCCGACTACCTCCTCGACCGCCTGTTCACCCCCGAACACGGCACGGACACCGAAGCAGGACGCGGGCACGGCACCCGCGGCCGGTCCCGCACGGAGTGCGGAGAGCGCCGACGACCCGGTGGTGATCGTGGGGATGGGCTGCCGGTTCCCCGGCGGCATCAACTCCCCTTCCGACCTCTGGGAGTTCATCTCCGCAGGCCGCGACGCCGTCTCGGAACTGCCCGACGACCGGGGCTGGGACCTCGACCGCCTGAGCGACACCGCCGCCGACGGCACGGCGCGGGACCCCGCTACGGGTCGCTTCCTCGACGCGGCGGGGGACTTCGACCCGGCGTTCTTCGGGATCTCGCCGCGCGAGGCCCTCGCCATGGACCCGCAGCGGCGCCAGATCCTCGAAGTCACCTGGGAGGCGATGGAGAACGCCGGCATCGACCCGCGCGCGCTGCGCGGCAGCGCCACCGGCGTCTTCCTCGGCGCCGCCTACCAGGGGTACGGCCACGGGGTCGAGCTCCCCGGAGCAGCGAGGGCTATCTGCTGCACCGGCGGCTCACCCGCCGTCACGTCGAGCCGCGTCGCGTACGTGCTGGGGCTTGAGGGTCCGGCGCTGACGGTGGACACGGCGTGCTCGTCGTCGCTGGTGGCGTTGCATCTGGCGGCGCGTTCGCTGCGGGACGGCGAGTCGTCCCTGGCGGTGGCCGGTGGTGTGTCGGTGATGGCGGGCCCGGAGGTCTTCACCGAGTTCGCCACGCAGGGCGCGCTCGCCGCCGACGGCCGCTGCAAGGCCTACTCCGAGCAGGCGGACGGCTTCGGCTTCGCCGAGGGCGTGGGTCTGGTGGTGCTGGAGCGGTTGTCGGACGCCCGGCGTCACGGGCACCGGGTACTGGCGGTGCTGCGCGGGAGTGCGGTGAGACCAGGACGGGGCGAGCAACGGCCTGTCCGCGCCGAGCGGAGTGGCGCAGCAGCGGGTGATCCGCGGGGCGTTGGCGGCCGCTGGCGCTGGCACGGCTGATGTGGACGTGGTGGAGGGACACGGGACGGGCACGGTGCTGGGCGACCCGATCGAGGCCCAGGCACTGGTGGCGACCTACGGGCGGGGGCCGGGACCGTGAACGGCCGTTGTGGTTGGGGTCGTTGAAGTCGAGCACATCGGGCATGCGCAGGCGGCTGCGAGGTGTGGCCGGTGTGATCAAAGATGGGTGTTGGCGTTGGGGCGTGGTGTGGTGCCGGCGTCGTTGCATGCGCAGGTGCGTCGTCGCATGTGGACTGGTCGTCGGGTGGGGTGGAGGTGCTGCAGGGAGGCGCGGGACTGGCCACAGGTGGCAGGTCGGTTGCGGCGGGCAGGGGTGTCGTCGCGTTCAGGGTGAGCGGTACGAACGCGCATGTGATCGTGGGAGAGCCGCCTTCGACGCCGGTCGGCTCGGATGTGGCTTCTGTGGGGGTGTTGGAGGCGGCTGGTGTGGTGCCGCTGGTGCTGTCCGCCCGTACAGGAGACCGCCCTCGCCGCACAAGCCGACCGCATGGCGACCGGTACTGGCAGGATCGGACGCGCTGGAGTCGGCCGCTCCCTCGCCATCGGCCGCACCCACCGAACGGCGCGCCGTCGCCCTCGCCGCTGACCACAGGACGGCCCAGGACCTCCTGCGACGCCTCCGGGAAGGACTCCCGGCCCCCCGACCTCCTCACCGGTATCGGTGGTGGTGGCGGTCGGCGTGTGGTGTGGGTGTTCCCAGGGCCAGGGATCGCAGTGGGAAGGGATGGGGCGCGAGGCTGCTCAGAGTGCCGGTGTTCGCGGAGGCGTTGGCGGAGTGCTGATGCGGCGCTGGCGGAAGTGACCGGGTTCTCCGTTGTTGATGTGATCCGTGGGGGTGGAGGGTGCGCCTTCGCTGGAGCAGGTCGAGGTCGTGCAGCCGGTGCTGTTCGCGGTGATGGTGTCTCGCTGGCGCCGGTTGTGGCGGGCGTGCGGTGTCGAGCCGGATGCCGTGGTCGGACACTCCCAAGGCGAGATCGCGGCTGCCTGCGTGGCAGGCGCGCTGTCGTTGGAGGACGCGGCGCGGGTGGTGGCGCTGCGCCCGCGCCCTTGCCGAACTCGCCGGGGACGGCGCCATGACCTCCCGTCTCGCTGCCGAGGACCGGGCACGGGAACTGATCGCCGACTGGCCTGGCCGCATCGACGTCGCCGCGGTCAACTCCCCGGCCTCGGTCGTCGTGGCTCAGTGACCCCGAGGCGCTGACCGCGTTCGAGAGCGCTGCGCCGCCGACGGCGTCCGAGCCCGGCGCATCCCCGTCGACTACGCCTCCCACTCGCCCCACATGGAACGGGTGCGCGAGCGCGTCCTCACCGACCTGGCCGACGTAGGCCGCGCGGCCGTCCACGGCGCCACCGCTGTGCACTCCACGCTGCGCGGCGAACGCTGCGACACCGGCGCCATGGACGCGCGCTGTGCACCGGTACGACAGCACTCCGCAACCGGGTCCGCTTCGACGAGGCGGTGACGCCGCACTCACCGACGGCTGCGACACGTTCGTCGAGTCGGCCCGCACCCTGCTACACCAGCGGTGTCCAGGAGACCGCCGAACGGTCGGGACCGAGGCACTGGTCCTCGGCACCCCTCCACCGGGACACCGGTGAGACGGCACCCTCGTCCGCGAGGCTCCGGCCACGCGCGCTGCAGCTGGCGTACCCAAAGTCGACTGGTCCGCCGTCGCCACGGCAGGGCGCCGGTCGCTGCCGACTAACCCGTTTCGAGCACCGGCGTTGCTGGCTGGCGCCCGAGATGCCGGCGCGTGGCCGAGCTAGCGCGCCGCGTCCGAAGTGGCGCTTCGCCCGGCCGCGGCGCCCTCTCCCGGCGCCGCTACCTGGTCGTCGGATCCGGCACCGACCCGCGCCGGGGAGGCGGTGACCGACGCGCCGTCGAGCAGGCCCGGCGGCACGGTGCTGCACCTCACGACCGATCCGCGGACGGCCGCAGACCGGACCGAACTCGCCCGGAGGCTGAGGAGTTGGTGGAGCAGGCACAGGACGTCACAGCGGTGATCTCCCCTGTCGGCCCTGGACCCGGACCAGCCCTCCGGGATCTCCGCCGCCGGGGCCACCGGGACCTCCGGGGACCACCGGAACCACCGGACCTTCCAGCGGTACCGGTCCCCACCGGCCCGACGACCTGCGCGCCGTCACCGCCGTCCTCACCCTCCACCAGGCCCTCGGCGACGCGGGCGTCGACGCGCCCACGTGGCTCGTCGTTCGGCGCGTGGCCGTCGAGGAGACGGAACCGGCCGATCCCGCGCAGGCCATGGTGTGGGCACCGGGCCGGGTGATGGGGCTGGGGCGGCCGGCCGCACAAGGGCGGCCTCCGTCGACCTGCCGGAGCAGCTCACCGGACCCGTCCTGCCGCGCCCTCACCGACTTTGCCTCGCGGGCGCCGGGCGACGAAGGACGCCAGATCGCTGCGCGACACCGGCTGCCACGTCCGGCGGCTCGCGTCGGGGCCCCGCCGCGCCGGCGCGACCCGTGGCGCGGCACCGCCCTGTTACAGTGACAGGCGGCACCGGCGCCCTCGGCGGCCACGTCAGCCCGGCACCTCGCCCGCACCGGGACCACGGAAAGCACCTCGCTGTCCTGGTCGGCAGGTCGAGGCGGACAGGCACCCCGGCACGCGGAACTGGCGGCCAGGCAGGCCGCCCTCGGCGCGGGTGACGCCTTCGCGGCCTGCGACGTCACCGACCGCGCCGGACTGACGGACCCTGGTCGCGTCACTGGCGCGGCAGGGCGAGGCGGATCCGCTGCGGTGATGCACCTGGCCGGAGCGACGACCGGGCCGTGGCCGACCTCGACCCGGCCGAGCTGGCGCGCGTGACCCGGGCGAAGACCGTCGGCGCCCGGCTCCTCGACGAGCTCTGCGCCGGACGCCGAGACGTTCGTGCTCTTCTCCTCCAACACGCGGGCCGTCTGGGGCAGCGAAGCCGGCTCGGCGCCTACGCCGCGGGCAGCGCACCTCGACGCGCCCAGCGGCGCGGGGCCCGCACGGCCTGGCCCGCGACCAGCATCGCCTGGGAGGCCTGGGCGGACGGCGGCATGGCCGACGCCGACCTGCCGAGGACTGATCAGGCGCGGACTGCGCCCGATGGCCCCCGACAAGGCGCTGCGCGCCCTCCAGCGAGGCCCTGGACCAGCTAGGACAGTCTGCGTCGTCCGTCGCGGACGTCGGCTGGAGACTTTCAGTTCGCCGTCGGCTTCACCGCCGCACGCCCGCGCTCGTCGAGGACCTGCCCGACACCGACCGGCCAGGCTTCCCGCCGCACGCTCGAGGCACGACCGGGGGACCGAGCCCCACCTGGCGCGAACGCTCCGCCGGGCTGCCCGCTGACGAAGGCAGACGACCCTCACCGCCTGGATCCCGCGCCGAGGTGGCGGCGGTGCTCAGAACGCCCGGACGGACGCGGTGACACCTGGCCCGCTGCCCTTCCTGAGCTGGGCTTCGACTCCCCTGACCGCGGTGGGCCTGCGCAGCCGGCTCCAGGAGGCCACCGGCCTCGCCCTGCCCACCGCCCTGGTGTTCGGCCACCCTCTCGCGTCGCCGGCGTCGCCGCCCACCCTGCGGCCCCTGCTCATCAGTCGGCGCGCGCCGCCCACGCGCGCCGCCACCGGCCCGGCGGCATGCTGCACCCTCTACGAACGGTCCGTGCGGGACGGACGCTTCGACTCCTACCTGGACCTGCTCGGCGACCTCGCCGGTCACCGGGACCGGTTCGAGGGCGGAGGGGACTGTTTCGACCCGCTCGGCCTGGTGGACCTGGCGGCGGGACCGGGCGAACTCCGGCTGATCTGCTGCGCCGGTACGGCCCCGTGGCGGGACCGCACGAGTTCCGCCGGATCGCCGCCGCCCTCAAGGACCGGCTGCCGGTGTCCGCGCTGCCGCAGCCCGGCTACGAGCCGGGCGAGCAGCTGCCCGCGCGTCGCTGGCGGCGGTCTCGGCGCACTGGAGCCGACGCCGTCACTCAAGTCGACGGACGGCCCGTTCGTCGTCAGCCACTCCGCAGGCGCCCTGGTGGCGTACGCTGGCCGCCGAACTCACCGACCGCGGCCGCCCGCCGCGGGCGTCACGTCCCTCATCGGCGTGCTACCCGCCCGGACAGCAGCAGGCGGTCACCGGCTGGCTCACCGAACGGCCACCACCATGTTCGGCCGCGAAGGGTGCAGGTCGACGACACCCGGCTCACCGCCTGGGCGCCTACCACCGCTTCACCCGTACTGGCAGCCGCGCGACCTCGCCGTGCCCACGCTGCTCGTCCCGCGCCACCAGGCATCGGCGCCTGGCGGGAGCCAGTCGTGGCGATCCCACCTGGCCGTTCCCGCACGGCAGCACATGGACGTGCTTGAGCAACCACTTCTCGATGGTGCAGGAGCACGCCGCGGCCGTCGCCGACCGCATCCACACATGGACAGAACCTGGCATGACGAACGACCACCGACCGCAGCCGGCTCGGTGCAGCCGGCTCCAGATGACCCGCGGCTGCAGTACTGGAGCCCGGCGTGAACGGCGACCCGTACGCGATGCTCCTGCCGGGCAGGACGACACTCCGGGCCGCTGGTACGGTAGATCCGCGCGGCGACGCCCGGCTCTTCCACAGCCGCACCGGCGCCCTGGTCGTGACCCGGTGCGGCGCCGCCGCCCAGGTCCCTGCAGGGCGCAGGCTTCGCAGTCCGCGGGCGAGGCGGCGGCGGACTGGGCGCGGCCTGCTCGGCATCCGCGACCGCGGGACCGCCGCCCCGCCCCGGCCGGCGAACTGGCCGCGCGCTGCAGCGGAGTCGCTGCGGCCGCGCGGGCACCCGCTTCGACCTGGTGCGGAGGACGTCGCGGCCCAGTCGCGATGCGCGAAGGCGGCCGCGCGCCTGGGCCGCACCGGCGACGACGCGCCACGTCGCCGCCTCTCCGGTCGGCAGCCACGGCCCCGACGCCCAGCTGACCCGCAGACACTGGCCGGGGACCGAGCACGCATTAGCCGCCCTCGACTCGTTGCGCCGACTGGCGCCGACGGCGTCCTGGCGGCGACCGGCTGCAGATAACGCCAACCACATGATGCTGCCGTGCTCGCCACCCCTGCACACCGGCCTCGCCGACCGCCTCGCCGCCGACCCCGAGCTGGCCCGAGACCGCATCGTCGCCGAGACGCTGCACGCACACCCCACCCACCGAAGTCCGGCGCACGCCACCGTCGGGCAGACGGTCACGGCGGACAGCGTCGTGGCAAGGTGAGTGTGGTCGCCGTCGCGGCGGCCAACCGCGACGGACGTGTTCACCGCCCGACCGGTTCGGCGTGGACCGCGCGGACCCGCGCCCGCCCTCGTCTCGGGCCTCAACCGCACGACGGACTCGACGAGTTCGCCGCCCGGCACGCCGCCGCGGCCTGCGCGTCCTCGCCGGGAAGCTGCCCGGCACCACGCTCACCGGCCCCGTGGTGCACCGCCGCCGTTCGCCCATACTGCGAGGCATCAACCGATGCCCGGTCGAATCAGAGACTTCCGTGCGCATCGTGTTCTCCCGCCGCGGCGGCGAACCCACCTACCCGCTCAGCCCGGCCACCACTCACTGACTACCAGCCCACCGCCCACGAGTCACATCGTCAGCTCGCCCAGGCCAGCCGAATCCACCACCACCGCCAGTGCGACGGCGGTGCCGTCGACCGGGACGTCGACGCGATTAGGGCGCGACCGCGGTCGTGAAGACGCGATCAAAGTGCGTGCGGTCGCGGACTCTTGGAGCGACGCGGCTGGCGGGCAGCGGGCTGGGACCGCGCGCGGGCGTGCGGACCATACGTT